>CAZUGH010000031.1:9632-20208 GCA_964619785.1 uncultured Lachnospiraceae bacterium
TATTGATGCCATTAATCCAATGGATAGTGCATTTCACAATGCCCTGGCTGAAGGCATAACAGGGGCTATGGTGGGACCTGGGAGCAGCAATGCGATTGGCGGACAATTTGCTTTTATTAAAACTCATGGAAAACGAATTGATGATATGATTGTACTAGCACCAGCGGCGATGAAGATTGCATTTGGAGAGAACCCTAAGACGGACTTTGGGCAGAAAGGCAGTATGCCGACTTCGCGTATGGGAATTGCCGACTTGATTCGCAGAGAGTTCTATCTTGCCAGACAATATTTTTTAAGGGAAAATCAATCCGAGCAAGAATATGATATGGAATGTTACAGGGAACTCTTTGAGAAAAAGATTCCGCTGAAGGCGCATGTCCACCGTGCTGATGATATTTTTACAGCAATACGTATTGCGGATGAATTTGATTTGGATATGACACTAGACCATTGTACAGAGGGGCATCTCATTGCAGATGAGATTGCAAAAAGTGGCTATCCAGCGATTGTGGGACCAACACTGGCAGCACGTAGTAAAATCGAGGTCAGTAAATCAGACTTTAAGACAGCAGGGATTCTACACAAAGCAGGTGTGAGAGTTGCGCTTACGACAGACCATCCTGTATCTCGTATTCAACACTTGCCATTGTGCGCTGCATTGGCAGCAAGGGAGGGACTTGGTGAGATGGCAGCATTGCAATCCATCACCATTGACGCCGCACGAATCTGTTGTGTAGAACATCGGCTGGGAAGCATCAAAGTGGGAAAAGATGCAGACCTCATTATTTATAGAGGGAATCCATTAGAAGTGGGTTCGACGATATATCGAACAATTATAAATGGAAAGGTTGTGTGGGAAGAATGAAGTATACAAATGAAATCATACAAAAGATAGAAGAATACTGTCTCGATAAGCCATGTGCTTATGAGACACGCCCATTTGGTGAACTACCGATTTGTTATCGTGTAGGTGGCAAGATATTTGCACAGTTTAGTCCAAAGAAGGATTGGTTTAAGATTACGTTGAAGACAAATCCGGATGCGGCAGATTTTTATCGTCAGGCATATCCTGATGTAGTAGTGCGAGGATACCACTGCCCACCAGTCCAACAACCATATTGGAATACGATTGATCTGAACCGATTTGATATTGAGCAGCTTTATAAGATGATAGACGAGGCCTATGAAGAAATTGTAGAGAAACTGACGAAGAAAGAACAGCGAAGACTGCCAGAGTTAGCTAAGGTTCAATTTGAAAAAATAGATCGTGCAAATGAAGATTTTGAACGATTATGTGACGAGCTAGATGCCAATCTTGATGAAATCGTCGGTAATACATTTGATCGGTCAGATTACGTGGCTTACAACCAGCTTGATGATATTCACGATATTATCTTGGCATATCTAGATGGAGTGGCAGTGGCAGGTGGTTCATATAAATTCTATGATGAAGAAACCATGGAATTAAAACGTGTCTTTACCGAAAAAAAGGTAAGAGGCATGGGACTTGGCAAAGAACTCTTACGCCGACTTGAAGCGGATGCTAGGATTCAGGGATATCGGTATGCGATTCTTGAATCGGGAGAGCCCCTCGTGGAAGCGATGGTGCTGTACCGAAAGATGGGTTACAAGGTTATACCGAATTATGGTCAATATGTAGATATGCCGGATTCGATATGTATGAAAAAACGTTTGTAGTAGGTCAGAATTCTTTACTTTTATGTGATTTGGAGATACAATGATACAAGTACCTAACGGAGGTGTAACGATGAACAAGAAAAAATTAGGTTTTGGATTGATGCGATTACCAATCTCAGATCCCAATGATGCGACGTCAATCGATATGGATTTGACGAAGAAGATGGTAGACTACTTTTTAGAGCAAGGCTTTACATATTTTGATACAGCATGGATGTATTGTGGTTTTAAAAGTGAAAATGCTGCGAAAGAAGCATTGGTTGACCGTCACCCACGAGATAGTTTCACATTGGCAACGAAGCTTCATGCATCCTTTGTAAAGGATAAGGCAGATTGTGACCGTGTGTTTAATGAACAGCGTGATAAGACAGGAGTAGAATACTTTGATTACTACCTTCTTCACGATGTTGGTGAAGATCATTATAAGGTATATACGGAGCTAGATAGTTTTAATTGGCTCGTGAACAAGAAGAAGCAGGGACTTGTGAAGCATATTGGATTTTCATTCCATGATAATGCAGATTTGCTTGACCGTGTATTAACAGAGCACCCGGAGATGGAGTTTGTTCAATTACAGATTAATTATCTTGACTGGGAGAGCAGTGCGATTCAATCAAGAAAATGTTATGAAGTTGCTACCAAACATGGTAAGCCCGTTATTGTTATGGAGCCTGTAAAGGGTGGAACATTAGCAAATGTACCAGATAAAGTTGAAAAGTTATATCAGGAACACAATTCGAATATGTCGATTCCGTCGTGGGCAATTCGTTTTGCAGCAAGCCAGGAAAATGTCATGATGGTACTAAGTGGTATGAGCAATATGGAGCAGATGGTAGACAATACGGGATATATGAAGGATTTCAAGCCATTGACAAAAGAAGATTATGACGTGGTTATGAAAGCCGTTGATATTATCAATGAGAGCATCGCGATTCCATGTACCGGTTGCGCGTATTGTGTTGATGGATGTCCGAAGAAGATACCAATTCCTAAGTATTTCTCATTATATAATGCTGAAATGCAGGAATATGAGGGTAAAGGATTTACCCCACAGGGTGAGTATTATATGAGGCTGGCGCAGAACTTTGGTAAAGCAAGTGATTGTGTTGGATGTCATCATTGTGAAGGTGAATGCCCACAGCATTTACCAATCGTGGAACATCTAAAAACCGTGGCATCTCAGTTTGAATAATTTTATCAAATTATAAAGAAATTGATTCCTTTTTCTTCCCTAATATAGTAAAATGATAGTATCATATTTACGTGGGAAGAAAGAGGAATTTTTTGAAGAGCTTAAAGATGAGATCCATCATAATTATTTGTGTAGTGACAGTGCTTTGTCTAACTTGTATGGCCTTTGTTACGTACAATATTAGTTCTACAAAGGTTCAGGATTTGTCCGTATCTCAGTATCAGACAAGTACTGCGAACACGACGAATCGACTGAAGGCATGGTTGACAGAGCAGGAGAAATTAGTATCGACACAGACGATGACATTGCAAATCAATCAGAATTTTGAAAAAGAAACATTGGCAGCATACTTGACAAAGATTGTTGAGGAGTACAACAAGGATGGTTATATCTACGATTTATATTATACATCCAAGGAAAATGTGATGGCATCGGGAAGTGGTTATGTACCGGATGGCAGCATTGATTTTACGAAGAGAGATTGGTATCTAGCTGCACTTGAGTCAGATGATGTCTGTTATTCGACACCATACAAGGATACGGATTCAGGGAAACTCGTTATTACTCTGTCACAGAACGTGAAGAAAGATGGGGAGATTCAGGGTGTGATGGCTGCGGATATTTTCGTAGATACGCTGATTGAGCTAGTAGGAGAACAATCCGTTCCGAAGGATAGTTATTGTTTCTTAGTGGATTCTGCGAATGGAGTTGTAACACATCCAGACAAGAAGGGATTTGCCTATGTCGAGGATGAACCGATTGCACTGTCTAAGTACAAGAATAAGAATTATAAGAAATTACTGACAGCAATCAAGAAGAAGCAAGAGGTTGTATCGTTCTCCGATTATGATGGCATGAATCGAACCTTCTATCTACATAAGATTGATGGATGTAACTGGTATGTTGTAACAGCAGTGAGTGATGCCGTGTTATCAGCACAGACATCTTCTTTGAGAAATGTATACATTATCATTCTATTGATTTCGATTCTGGTTGTTATTGTTATCGTAACGTTGTTAGCAGGAAGTATTACGAAGCCGATTCGCAAACTGACAACGCAGATTCAGCAAGGCTCGATGAATCAGAGTGATGTGAAATCTTCGACGAAGGAGATTGGTCAGCTCTATACAGAGTATAATCACTTGATGGGCAATCTATCTGAACTGTTGAGCATCTGCTCACAGGCAGAGGGTAATCTTGGGGAGTTTGGCAGTTCGATTGAAGATATTAACTCAGTTCAACCAGAGCATTGAGTCGTTCCGCAATAATTTTGAAGAGATGGAGTCTTCGTTGAACGAGATTCTGGGAAATTTAAATCAGTCTGTAGATTATGCAAAACGACTCGAGGTTGTATCTACTGCATCGAATCAGCATGTGAAGGATATCAATCATGACATTACAGGCTTGAAGGGAATGTCAAATAATATAACACAGATCGTTTCAACAATTATGGAGATTTCCTCACAGACTAATTTATTAGCATTGAATGCTTCGATTGAGGCAGCAAGAGCAGGGGAAGCAGGCAAGGGATTTGCTGTTGTTGCAGAAGAAATACGAGTGTTATCGAATAGTACAGCGGAAGCGACAGGAAGTATATCAGAACAGATTGAGCAGATTCAAGAATTGATTAAGAATGTGGTAAGTGAGTTGGCTGGTTCAACGAAGGATTTTAAGACCAATGAAGAGGAATCTGTTGAGGTTCTTAGACTTTTGATGCAGATGAATGAGTCAGTATCAGAAGCGGGTCAGATGAATCAGAGTTTGCAATCATCACTTCAGACCTTTGTAGATAATAAGGATATGATGATGGAGATGTTTGCATCAATCCATGACAGTATCACGACATGTCTTGATGCTAGCTTAGAGGCTCAGGAGAGTACGAAGATGCAGTCTGAGACAGCAGACAACCTGATGAAAGAGAGTAGCCGTTTAACAGAACTTGCACTAGATTTTAAGGAGACAACAGGCAAGTTTCAACAGGAATAAGGATTATTATGACAGCAGATTGTATTCTATGTCTGATGAACCGACAGCTAAAGGCGGTTTCGGACAGAGATGAAAAAGAAAAAGAAATCTATATTAAAAAAGTAATGAATATTATTCTAGGGGCAGACGATGTTGAGTCTGCTCCTGTTTTGGTAGAAAGAATGAACCTTTTACAACAGGAGATGTTTGGCGAGAGTGAGAGCTACGAAGAGGAAAAGACTTTCTACAATGAGATGATGCTACAAGAAGAAGCTCGATTAGAGGGATTCATCAATGAGGCATCCAAACCGCTGTATCGTGCGCTTTTGTTGGCACGCGCGGGGAATTATATTGACTTTGGAGCATTAAA
Source organism: uncultured Lachnospiraceae bacterium (assembly GCA_964619785.1). Classification (GTDB taxonomy): domain Bacteria; phylum Bacillota; class Clostridia; order Lachnospirales; family Lachnospiraceae; genus CAZUGH01. The sequence continues at coordinate 14,858 of CAZUGH010000031.1, forward strand.
GAGTGTCGATACGAGACAATTAGAACAGTTATTAAATCAAGCTGTGAATGAGAGTTTGCCCGAGAAAACTTATAAAGAATTTATCGAAGATTTGGCACATGCCACGAAGCTGACATATCTAACTGATAATTGTGGAGAGGTAGTACTTGATAAACTTCTCATTCGTCAGATTCAAAGTGCATATCCTGATTTGAAAATTACGGTGATTGTTCGAGGCCGCCCGGTGTTAAATGATGTCACGATGAAAGAGGCAAAAGAGGTTGGATTGACAGAACTTGTTCAAGTGATTGATAATGGAAGTGGCATTGGGGGAACTTGGCCGCCTGCGATGAGTGAAGAAGCGAGGCGCGTTCTTGATGAAGCGGATGTGATTGTGGCGAAAGGACAAGGAAATTTTGAAACATTGCATGGATGTGGAAGAAATATTTATTATGCATTCTTATGTAAATGTCAGCTTTTTACGCAGAAGTTTGGATTGGAACAGTTAGCAGGCGTGTTTGTTCGGGATTGTGAGGTAAGGTAAATGAATGATCGATTGACTAAGAGCGATATTGAGAAGATGAAAGAAGAAATCGAGTATCGCAGGCTGGTTGTGCGTAAGGAAGCACTAGAAGCAGTGAAAGAGGCGAGAGCCCATGGGGATCTCAGTGAAAATTTCGAGTACCATGCTGCGAAAAAAGATAAGAATAAGAATGAAAGCAGGATACGTTATCTTGAGAGGATGATCAAGACAGCACAGGTAGTGGATGAGACATCGAGTCAGGATGAGGTTGGACTGAACAATACGGTGGAAGTGTATTTTGAAGAAGATGATGAAGTTGAGACATATCGTCTTGTAACGACGGTACGTGAGGATTCGCTACATGGGAGAATTAGTATCGAGTCGCCAATTGGCAAGGCACTGATGGGACATCATGTGGGAGACCGCGTACAAGTGAAGGTGAACGATGCTTATCAATATTATCTACAGATTCGTTCTATACAGAATACAGACGAAGATGAGAATGATCGGATTCGAAGCTTCTAAATAAAAAAGAAAGTTGAGGAAAGTTATGAAAAAGATAGGATTTATCGCAGCATTGTGCCTACTGATTCTTTGTAATCCTAGCAAAGCAGATGCAGCAGCAACAAGAGGAATATGGATTTCGGCATTTGATTTTCAAAATGCAGGATTGAAGGATAAAACGGAAGCACAGTTTCGTAGCAATGCAAAAAAAATGTTTGCCAAGGTGAAGTCGGAAGGATGTAACACCGTATTTTTCCATGTAAGAGCATTTGACGATGCCATCTGGCCATCTTCAAATTTTACTATGAGCAAATATCTTAGTAGCTCAGGAAGTTTGCCTTATGATGCGATGGCAATCTTGGTTTCGGAGGCGCACAACAAGGGTTTGAAGTTTCATGCGTGGATGAATCCTTACCGAGTTACTTATTCTAAGATATTAAATCCTGCAAGCGAGAGTAGCATTAGCCGGATTCTTCTAGCAGTCAATGAAGTGATGGGACGATATAAGGTGGATGGAATTCATTTTGACGATTACTTCTATCCAAGTGGTGGCAACAAACAATACAAGGAATTCAAGTCACTGACAAATGCTCAGAAAAAGGCGAATGTCAATAAGATGATTCGCAGAGTTTACTCAGCGGTGAAAGCAAAGAAACTAAAGTTCGGTATCAGTCCAGCAGGTGAATTGAGCTATAGTAGAAGCTTAGGTGCGGATGTAGATACCTGGCTTTCGGTGGATGGTTACGTGGATTATGTGGTTCCACAAATATATTGGACGAATACATATAAATTAGGTGGTACAGTCGTGCCATATTTCTCAAGACAGGTGGCAGCTTGGCGAGGAATTAATAAGTTAAAGAAACCAATCTATTGGGGCTTAGCACTTTATCGTGCTGGAATGGCATCGACATCAGATTTGGGTTGGAAGCAGAGCAACGCAAACATTGCAAAGCAGATTAAGGAATTGGCTGCTGGTGGAAGCAAAAGCTATGTTCTCTTTAGTTATAGTAACTTTTTGAAGGCATCCGCTTCGAAAGAAATGGCAAACTACCGGAAACAGATTGCCACACTGAAACTCAAGGTTAGTAAGAAGTCTGTGAAAGTGAAGAAGAAGAGAACGATTAAAGCAGCGGTATGGCCATCTGCTTTGAAGAAGAAACCAACATATAAGAGTAGTAATAAAAAGGTTGCCACCGTTAGCAAGAAGGGTGTTATTAAAGGCAAGAAAAAGGGTACCGCTACGATTACAGCAACTTTGTATAGTAAGAAAGTGAAACTAAAAATCAAAGTAAAAAAGTAATAGATTAAAATAAATCAATAAAACTGATTAAATTTGTCACTGTTCAGACAAAATAGACTGTGTTAAGATATGTGACATAAACAAAAGCGTTGATAAGGAATAGTAGTCATGGAGTGGACTTTCAGAAAGCTGCTGGTTGATGCGAAGCAGTAGACACGATATGGTGAACTCGCCTTGGAGCTTCCCGTTGAACATAAGTAGACGTGGACGGAACCCGCCGTTATCAGGGAAGAGTATAAGAGGTCGATGATCTCCGTACTTGAAAAGAGCATGATTATATCATGAAGTAGAGTGGTACCGCGGATACGGCAATCGTTTCGTCTCTAAATAGAGATGAACGATTGCCTTTTATAATGGAGGAAAACTTGAAAAATAAGCTTGATAGCTTATTTTTCAAGCAACAGTTTGTAGGGAGCGTTACAAACTGTTCTTGATGGCAGAGGAAAAATCGCCTACGCGAATTTTTCCTCGCCTCCGTCGCAAAACGCTCCGGAATGGAGGAAAGCATGAATAAATATCAAAAGTCATATTTTATGCCCCCTGTCGTATCTTACGATTGGGTGAAGAAAGATAGTATTGAAAAAGCACCGATTTGGTGTAGCGTGGATTTGCGTGATGGAAACCAAGCATTGGTAGAACCGATGGGCCTCGACGAGAAGATTGAATTTTTTCAAATGTTAGTCGATATTGGATTCAAAGAAATCGAAGTGGGATTTCCTGCAGCGTCTGAAACGGAATATGAATTTATGAGAGCGTTGATTGAGAGAAACATGATACCAGAGGATGTGACGGTTCAAGTACTGACACAAGCGAGAGAACATATCATACGTAAGACCTTTGAAGCCGTGAAAGGAGCTCCCCATGCGGTGATTCATTTATATAATTCTACATCTGTAGCACAGCGGGAACAGGTCTTTCATAAGTCAAAGGATGAAGTGAAGAAGTTGGCAGTTGATGGTGCAAAATTGTTAAAGAGTTTAGCGTCAGAGACAGATGGTGATTTTACTTTTCAGTATAGCCCAGAAAGTTTTCCTGGAACAGAAGTGGATTATGCGTTGGAAGTATGTAATGCAGTACTTGATGTATGGCAACCCAAGAAAGAGCGCAAGGTAATCATCAATCTGCCTACAACTGTAGAAAATGCAATGCCTCATGTTTTTGCTAGTCAGGTTGAATTTATGAGTAAGAATTTAAAATATCGCGATGCAGTGACGCTCTGTGTTCATCCACATAATGACCGTGGATGTGGTGTATCAGATGCGGAACTTGCAGTGTTAGCAGGAGCAGACCGCGTTGAAGGAACGCTTTTTGGCAATGGAGAGAGAACCGGTAATGTGGATGTCATAACATTGGTAATGAACCTGTTCTCACACGGCGTGGACTCGGGACTTGATTTTCACAATATGCCAGAAATTTGCAAGACATATGAGCGTTTGACAAGAATGCAAGTAAGTCCGCGACAACCCTATGCAGGTGAGCTTGTATTTACCGCTTTCTCGGGATCCCATCAAGATGCGATTGCGAAGGGAATGACATGTCGTGAGCAGGAAAACAAAGTCCTTTGGGATGTCCCATATTTACCAATTGATCCTCATGACGTTGGTAGAGAGTATGAGTCTGATGTAATTCGCATCAATAGCCAGTCAGGTAAGGGTGGCGTTAGTTATATTCTGAAACAGAACTTTGGACTTTCGTTACCAGCTCAAATGAAAGAAGAGGTTGGCTATGCAGTTAAGCATGTGTCGGACCAGGAACACAAGGAATTGTCACCAGAGTGGATTTATCAGATTTTTGAAGACCGATATATCTACGACACACCAATTTTCACGACGCCCGAGTGTCACTTCAAGCAAGAAGGCGGAATCAGTGCTGAGGTTACAATTTTCCATGCAGGGGAAAAACGTGTTGTGACGGGAAACGGTAATGGACGTTTAGATGCGGTTAGCAATGCGCTTAAGACTTACTTCGGTATTAGCTATGAACTTTCAGTCTATGAGGAACATTCACTTACTCATGGGTCTTCATCGAAAGCGGTGAGTTATGTGGGGATTTGTTGTAATGGCACGTATCACTGGGGTGTGGGAATTGAGGAGGATATTATCAAATCTTCAATACAAGCACTGACAGTGGCCGTGAATCAAATTGAGAAGGTGAAACACACTAAGACCGCAGTAGATGAGCGTTTTACGCAGATTATGAATGAGATACAGAGTAATTATCTCACGATTACATTAGAGGAATTAGCAGAGAAGTTTGCGCTGTCAGCCCCATATCTTTCGAAATATATTAAAGAAAAGTCAGGTATGACATTTATTGATAATGTTAAGAAGGTTCGTATGAAGAAGGCGAAGACATTATTGAAGAATAGTAGTATGACCGTAGAGCGGATTGCGGAACAGGTTGGTTATCCGAACGTGGAACATTTCAATCGAATGTTTAAACGGGAATTCGAGATGACACCGGTGCAGTTTCGCAATCAACAATAGTCAACGCACTTGTTCGCAATCACATAAAATATAAGCAAAGAGATATTCAAGGCGCTTCGTAGGTGACGTTAAATCATCTTCTAGGAGCGCTTTGATTTTTTGCATGCGATAGTTGATTGTATTGCGATGGGAAAATGTAATCTCAGCCACTGCCTGGATGCTGCCATCCATCTCAAGATAGTGTCGGAAGGTCTGTCGAAGAAGGGAGTCTGTCAAGGGAGCAAGAAGCTGCTTAGACTGCGACAAGATATCCTCGTTATTGATGGCAAGGGCGGCATAGTACAGACCAATTGAGGAAAATTCAGTCATATGGCAATCCTTGATTTTGCTTACTTTCATCGCAGCGAGAGCTTGACGACCGGCAGTAGTAAACTGTTCAGGCGAGGTGATGACAGAACTTAGTCCACAATGTATCGTCGAAGAGGTGATGGTAGGAGCATGGTTGCACAGTCCATAGTGAACACCTTGCAAAATTGTGTTAGCTAGAAAAGGTGTGGATATATTTTGGGTCAATCATTTTTCTCGTGGGAATGACACCACGTAATTTTACGACTCCTTA
>CAZUGH010000032.1:0-4247 GCA_964619785.1 uncultured Lachnospiraceae bacterium
TTCTTTGTTCTTTTATTATTTTCACATATTTCCCCATTATTATTTTGACACCTAGCACCATCCCAGCCACTTGCCAACCCAATAAATCATGCCAAGCACCCAACTACTGAATATACCATAGAGTATAACCGGTCCCGCAATCGTGAAAATCTTGGCACCTATTCCAAATGCTTGTCCTTCTTTCTTAAACTCAATAGCAGGGGCAGCTACTGAGTTGGCGAAACCCGTGATTGGCACTACCGTTCCCGCTCCCGCAAAGTCCGCCAATTTCTGATATAGGTTTAAGCCAGTAAAAAGTATTGACAGGAAAATCAATGACAATGTCGTGAACATCGCAGAGGTCTCTTTGTCCATTCCCATATTTGTATAACAATTTAGGAAAATCTGCCCGACAATACAAATCAGTCCTCCCACGAGCCATGCCTTCAACAGATTCAGAAGCCAACTCTTCTTTGGAGTGTTTTCTTTGACATATTGATTATATCGTTCGTTCCTCTTCGTCTCATTCTTCTCTTTGATAAAATCTCTAACATCTGTTTTGTTGTCCATGTTTTTCTCCATTCTCCTGTTTTTGATGATTTTAGAAACTCCCTTTTATTAACACGGATTGCTACGTGCTTCGCACTTTCGCAATCCCGTCGTGAGTTTGGCTCGCTTTGTAAATACTGGCATTACTTGCAAGGTCTCTGCGAGTGCCATTGCCAGACAGCCTACATAGATGCCGGACAAAAGTCCCCAGGTAATGAGTCCGGTTGTTCCAACTGGGATAGAGAACTGGTAAACGCTCCATAGGTTTCCAAGGCTTTCCCCAAGTATGATAATTCCCTCATATCGCCTCACCCAGCTAGCTGTGTTGGTACGCGCCGCCATCCGCGGCAGCAACCCTAAGGTTGTGATGAAAGCGAATACACCTGCTGCTACGGTGCCGCCTGCACTCAATCCAATGAATGCCATGATGATTTGCTTAATCCACATCGTGCGTCTTACCCTCTCGAGATGCATTTTTTAATACGGCGCGATTCATATCCTCCTCATAAGTACGCATTTCTACCTGGAGTGGGGTCGGATCCAGCGAAGATTTTTTGCGATGAAAATGATTATAAAAGGTCATGATGCCAATCGGTAATCCAATGCAATAAAAAAGTTCCATAACAGAAGCGCCTTCTTTTGATTTTCCCATCAGTGATTTATATATCTGATCAAACATTGCGTCAATACTAACATCCTCGTTAAATGTCATAATGGTAAATGCTGCGCCTATAAACATGACCAAAGATACAAGAACCACCTTGCCGTACTCCAAAGCCTTGGGGGGACGGTGATTATCCATGTATTCCACGATGAACTCCTGCTCTCCCAAATTTTCAATTTGTATATCTGGATATTCCTGATGAATAATCTCATATACCTTGGTTATCGCAAACGTAAGTATTGATTCTGATTTATCTGTCATTGTATAGAAAACCTTGCTCTCAAGTTTCTTGCTAATATCTTGATTCGAGCAATAAAATGTACCGATATCCTTCAATGTAATTTCTTTTTGATAGACCGGAACATTCTGGTCAATTTTCACATAAACGATGTCTCCCATAATTACCCCCTGTCTGAACGATTTTTACAATCGAGTAGGTTGTCTCCTACTCGATTCATGCAATTTGGGCAAGCACGATGACTGCGTGACGGCTTATTGCACAAAAAAAGAAGTACTCACAATAATAGTAGTACTTCCCTTTTCAATCTCTTTTTATGCATTAATAACTCAAAATTTCAGCTCCTGTTTCGGTAACCAAAATTGTATATTCCCATTGTGCTGAAGGTAGTCCGTCTGCTGTTCGAATTGTCCAGCCATCTTTCCTATCTTCGCGAATCTTCGCCTTGCCCATGTTGATCATCGGCTCAATCGTAAATGTCATCCCTGGAACTAAAAGCATACCCGTTCCACGTTCTCCAATGTGTGCCACCCATGGTTCCTCATGAATATCTAGTCCAACACCATGTCCGCCGATTTCGCGAACCACAGTAAATCCATTTTCCCTGGCGTGTGTATTGATTATTTCTCCCACATCTCCTAGATAGGAAAATGGTTTCACGCTCTCGAGTGCCATGTCCAGACACTCTTTCGTCACGCGAACTAATTTCTTCTTTTCTTCGCTGACCTCACCAATCTCATACATACGAGATGCGTCTCCGTAATAGCCATCTACTATGGTTGTGCAGTCAATATTGACAATGTCGCCTTCTTTTAAAATCGTAGTTTTGCTTGGTATTCCATGGCAGATTACTTCATTTGGGGAAATGCATACACTTTTGGGATATCCCTCATAACCAAGACATGCTGGTATCCAACCATTCTGTCTTGTGAATTCTTCAATCTTCTGGTCGAGTTCTTCTGTGTCTACTCCAACTTTCACAAACTGGCTTACATAATCAAGCACTTGCTTGTTGGCCTCACCAGCACGTCGAATCCCTTCAATCTGCTCAATTGTTCGAATCATCTCTGGTTCCGGTACAATGGCACCTGCCAACTCATATTCACGAATCTTCTCATCAAGAGCCATGTGACATGATTTGTATTTCTTGCCACTGCCACACCAACATTTATCATTTCTTCCTAATCTCACTGTATTCACCATTCTTTCGCATTTACTCAATAACTATCATACTTGTGAAATCAGAAAAAGTCAAGGCAACCTGCCTATCCTAGCTGTTGCCGCATCCTTAATAATACTTTTTTCTCAAGACGTGAGACTTGCACCTGCGAAATCCCCATCTCGCTTGCGATTTCCCTCTGTGTCTTGTCTTGATAATATCTTCGATAGATAAGTCCCTGTTCGGATGGGTCGAGTGATGCCATCGCCTTCTCAAGTGCCATATGATTCACCAAACTCGTAGTTGGGTCCTCCTGTTCGAGGCGGTCCATCAACAGAATCGGGCTTCCATCTCCCTGATAAATCGTTCGGCTCAGAGATTCCACTTCGCTTGATGCTTCTAATGCCACCGCGATCTCTTCTGGCGATAGATTCATTTCCGCCGCAATCTGATGTATTGTTGGTTCACGGCCATACTGTTTTGTGAGAATTTCTGCTGTCTGTTTTACCTTACGGGCGGTATCTTTCAGCGACCTGCTCACCTTAATCATGCCATCATCACGCAAAAATCGCTTCACTTCACCTGCTATCATCGGCACTGCATATGTTGAAAATTTCACCTGGAAGCTCATGTCAAAATTATCGATTGCTTTCATGAGGCCAATGGCTCCAATCTGGCACAAATCTTCTCTCTCATATCCCCTTCCCACAAATCGCTTCACAACACTGTAAACGAGTCCCATGTTCTCATGTATCAGACGTTCTCTGGCCAATTTATCCCCGGATCGTGCAAGTCCAATCAACTCCATGGTCTCCATTGTATGTTCCTTCCTACAAATTCACCGCACTATATATTTTCTTCTTCATTGAGACAGTTGTTCCTTGTCCCGGTTCACTCGTCACATCCAAATCATCCATAAATGCTTCCATAAATGCAAAGCCCATACCTGACCGTTCCAGCTCAGGTCTGGTCGTATACAAAGGTTCCATCGCCTTCTCCACATTGTCAATGCCAACACCCTGATCGATAATCTCCATGGAAAATACATTGTCTTTTATCTGGCAATGAAGTTCAATCTTGCCTTCTCCATTATCATATCCATGAATGATTGCATTGGTTACTGCCTCTGATACGGCAGTTTTTACATCCGCTAATTCCTCCAATGTAGGGTCTAGTCTGGTAATGAACGCTGTCACAACCATCCTCGCAAAGCTTTCGTTCTCTGAACAACTGTCAAATATCACTGTCACTTCCCTGGTATTACTCATCCTCACTACCTCATTTCTGAATATTGGCTATCGCTGCCTCCACGTCTTTATATTTAGGAACTAGGGTATAAAGCCCTGACATTGAGAAAATCCGTTCCACTTCCGGATTCACTCCCGATACTGTCAGCTTGCCCCCAAAGAATTTGAGTTTCTTGTATCGCCCCATAATCATTCCGATTCCGGAACTGTCCATAAAGTTCACCCCATGAAAATCCATCACCAGATGTCGCACACCACCCTGGTCAATCAACAAATCCACTTGTTGTCGAATCTGGCGTGCCAAGTGGTGATCCACTTCCTTACGCACATATACAATTAATACTCCTGCCACTTGCTCAATATAGAAATCTCTCATTTTGTCACCTCTTTCCTGGTTTGATATTGCTACGC
>CAZUGH010000032.1:4347-9215 GCA_964619785.1 uncultured Lachnospiraceae bacterium
GCAATACGACCCCGATTCGGACTTTCGTGACGTTTTCACGTCACTTCGTCCTCATTGGGGGGCGCATCATAATATATCTTCCTGCTTTCATGCGAGCATGACGCAGGAAGATACATCATGATGCTGTAATCAAAAAAAGAGAAACCTGCAGAATTCTTCTACAGGTTTCTCAAATAATTATCTTCTTTTGTATTACTCCATTGGCGCTGTTGTTGGTCTAGGAGTAGCTGTCACTTTTGGTGTAGCAGTTGCTTTATTCTTACTGCTTCCCATCACTGACTTTAATTGATTCAATCGACTCTTTGCCTCGGATGCACGAGATGAGTTCTTGTCAATCTCAACTACCTTGTCATAGTATTCCTTAGCTTTGTCGTAATCTTTCTTCTGATGATACACGCGTCCCATAAAGTACAGGGCATCTAGATTCTCTGGCTCTATTGCCAATGCGTTGGTTAAATCTTCGATTGCAGCATCATATTTACCACTATTATATTTGTCTCGTCCACTGAGGAACAACTTGTTGGCGTCCTTGCTTGTAAGCGGCTTGCCATCTTCCCCCGTCGTCTTAGCTGGTGAGGCTGTCGGTGTAGCTGTCGTTCCATTGGCCTGATTCTTCAGTTCTTCCACTTGTGTCTTAAGCGTCTCATTTTCCTTCTTGGCGCTGTTAAGCTCCGTATTCTTCACCGTGAGCTGATCCTTAACCTCTGCTAGTTCTGTGCTTGAGCCATTTGTGGTCTTTTGCAATGTTGGACGAATCAAGAAAATAGATACTAAGATTCCAATAACCAATCCTATCACAACATTCATATATGGAATCCACGACTTCTTCTCTTCACGATAACTGCCAACAGGTGTGACATTGGCGAGTGGATCCTTGTTACTTCTCGTAACCGGCTGTCTATTGTCCACAGGTGGACGCTGCAGATGTGAGCACACTTCCCTCATATATCGCAAAGTAATCGTGTTACTGCTATCAATCCGCTTAGCCATCTTCAGATACTTGTAAGCCTTCTGATAGTCATCCATCTGCATGTATAGCAAACCTAAGAGTTGTAGTGCTCGAATAAACTTAGGGTTGAGCATGACAACCTTCTTCAATTGTATAATGGCCAAATCTTCATTCCTTGACTTGGCTGCTGTTAGGGCTGCGTTGTACTTCTTAATTGTCTGATTCACATTTTCCAATCCAGCAGGATTGGCCTGAATGGTATCGATATATGCATCTGCTGCATTATCCTGTGGTTGTAGATACTTACTGAGTACCCACTCACTCAAGGCTGCTACTGTCTCGCCCATCTCACAATATACTAGTCCCAAGAGATTCCGGGCATCCGTATTCTTCTTATTAAACTGGAGACTCTTCTTTAAACTCTCGGCTGCGCCGGACAAATCGCGAACCTTTGCCTTCTCCAGACCTATATTGTAATACGTATTCGACAACCGATATACGTGCTTAATCATGGCCAAATCCTGTCCGCAATGGTGACAACGTTCAACATTCTGTTCCAACTTCGCATCACATCTTGGACATCTCATATTCCTTACCTCCATCAAGTGTATTAAATATTCCCTTTCGTTTCCTGAATCAATTCCTTTACAATGTCTGTAACATCCGTTAAGTTGTTATGATATACAGCATCTTCCACTTGTTCTACATCGAGGCTTGGTTGAAACTTCTCTAATTCTTCTTCAAAATCTAGCATTCTTAACCTCCATTCTCATTCTGTCAGTCACAAAACTACACTTTAACTATAACTAGTTTTGGGAGAAAATGCAAGCCTAAAACATCGCAATTTGCGACTTTTTTCCCTACATGTTCTCCCAACTAAATTAATCGTTCATAAATTGTGCTAAACGCTCTTTTACCTGCGCCATCATTCCTTGATATTTCTCAAGTTTTTCTTTTTCTTCCTGAATCTTAGACTCTGGAGCCTTGCCTACGAAATTCGGATTATTTAACATTCCTTGGGAACGCTTCAACTCCCCTTCGAGCTTCTTCTCTTCCTTCTTTAGTCGCTCAATTTCCTTATCAATATCTACTAATTCTGCAAATGGCATATAGATGGAACCATCTGTAATCACAGTCGATACCGCATCTTTGTCAATTCCAGTCTTGTCATTTTGAATCAATACTTCGCTTGCATAAGAAAGTGTTGCAAAGAATACACGGCTCGTATCGAAAATCTGGCGTACATTTTCCTTGTCCGATACAACGATAACAGTCGCCTTCTTGCTTGGTGGCACGTTCATCTCTGCACGTACATTACGTATTCCCTTAACAGCTTCTTTGATATGCTCTACTGCTTCTTCGTCTGCTGCAAAATTATACTCTTCTTTATACACTGGCCAATCGGATACCATAATGGATTGTTCTTCATCATCGATAAGGGTACAATAAATCTCCTCTGTGATAAATGGCATATATGGGTGAAGCAGCTTCAACGCATCAATTAATACCGTCTTCAATGTATAAAGTGCTGCTGCCTTGGTCGTGTCTTCATCATTATAAAGCCTTGGCTTAACCATCTCGATGTACCAGTCACAGAATTCTTCCCAAATAAAGTCATAGATTTTCTGAACAGCGATTCCCAAATCGAAATTTTCCATCAAAGCTGTAACATCGCGAGTCAAATTGTTCATCTTTGAGAGAATCCATTTGTCAGCCTGAGTCAACTCGTCAGCAGAAACTTTTTTGTCTACCAAATCTTCATTTTGCTGGAAATTCATCATGATAAAACGTGATGCGTTCCATACTTTATTCGCAAAGTTTCGATTTGCTTCTACTCGTTCGTTATAGAATCTCATGTCGTTACCAGGTGCGTTACCGGTAATGAGCGTAAGTCTCAACGCATCGGCACCATATTGGTCAATAATCTCAAGCGGGTCAATTCCGTTACCCAGGGATTTACTCATTTTCCTTCCCTGTGAATCTCTCACCAAACCGTGGAATAATACGGTCTTGAATGGTTTCTCTCCCATATGCTCATAGCCCGAGAATATCATTCGGATTACCCAGAAGAAAATTATATCGTATCCAGTTACCAATACATCCGTTGGATAGAAATAATCTAGTTCTTTTGTCTTGTCTGGCCAACCCAATGTGGAAAATGGCCACAATGCGGAGCTAAACCAAGTATCTAGTGTGTCTTCATCCTGTGTCAGATGTGTACATCCACATTTTGGACATTTGCCCGGTGCTTCTTTGGATACTACTACTTCGCCACATTCATCACAGTAATATGCTGGGATTCGATGTCCCCACCATAACTGACGAGAGATACACCAATCACGCATATTGTCTGTCCAGTTGTAATAAATCTTATCCATACGTTCTGGAAGCAATTGAATATCGCCATCTTTTACCGCTTTAACAGCAGGCTTAATCAATTCATCCATCTTAACGAACCACTGCTGTTTTACCATTGGCTCTACTGTTGTTTTACAACGGTCATGTGTTCCAACGTTATGAACATGTTCTTCAACACGTACTAACAAGCCGAGTTGATCCAATTCATCTACCATGGCTTTTCTTGCTTCGTAGCGGTCCATGCCGGCATATTTTCCACCTTTTTCATTGATAGTGGCATCATCATTTAACACATTGATTTCTTCAAGGTTATGACGCTTACCAACCTCAAAGTCATTCGGATCATGTGCTGGTGTAATCTTAACCACACCAGTTCCAAATTCTTTATCTACATAGCTATCTGCAATAATCGGAATTTCTCGATTTACCAATGGAAGAATAACGTTCTTGCCAACTAAATCCTTATATCTCTCATCATCTGGATGTACAGCTACTGCTGTATCTCCTAGCAAGGTCTCTGGTCTAGTTGTTGCAATCTCAACAAACTGGTCTGTTCCCGCAATCGGATATTTGATGTGCCAGAAATGACCACCTTGTTCTTCATGCACTACCTCTGCATCTGAAATAGACGTTTTACATACTGGACACCAGTTGATAATTCGGGAACCTTTGTAAATGTATCCCTTCTCATACAACTTGATAAATACTTCTTGAACTGCCTTCGAGCATCCCTCGTCCATTGTGAATCGTTCGCGATCCCAATCACAAGAAGATCCCAATTTCTTCAGCTGCTCAATAATACGTCCGCCATATTCTTCTTTCCATTCCCATGCTCTCTCAAGAAACTTCTCACGACCCATCTCTTCGTAATCAATACCTTCTGATTTGAGCTGTTCAATAATCTTGACCTCTGTTGCAATACTTGCATGGTCTGTACCTGGTTGCCACAATGCTTCATATCCCTGCATTCTCTTAAAACGAATCAAAATATCCTGCATGGTATTATCAAGGGCATGTCCCATATGCAGCTGTCCCGTGATATTAGGAGGTGGAATTACGATGGTAAATGGTTTCTTATCTTCTCTCACTTCCGCATGAAAATACTTCTTATTCAGCCATTTTGTATATAGCCGATCTTCAATGTCTTTTGGATTATAATTTTTCTCTAATTCTTTTCTCATGTTGGTCTCCATTCTGAAATTTCTTGGTTTGTTGCTTGCCGTGCTTGTTTTACTCTGCAAAAAAAAAGGACCCTCATCCCAAAGGACGAAGAACCGTGGTACCACCTTTATTCATAAGCTCTGATGAACTTAATCTCAATTGTCTTTAACGGAACAACCCGTCATCACCTAATCTCCTATATCATGATTTCAGCAATTCTGTTCGGAAGCTACTTCCTTATGCACGAACTCGAGATGACCTCTCAGCCTGTGAGTCATCCTCTCTGACAAGGTTACATAAGTACTCCTCTTCGTCACTACATTTGTCATATAACATTTATACTATCAGAATCCTATAAAATGTCAAGTAGGAAATTTCGTTGCGTGCACTACCGCCCGCC
>CAZUGH010000032.1:9315-19581 GCA_964619785.1 uncultured Lachnospiraceae bacterium
ACACTACCGCCCGCCGGCTTTCCTAGCATGCCCGCCGGCGCCACAGCCGGCAAACCAAATTTCGTTTCGAACACTACCGCCCGCCGGCTTTCCTGGCATGCCCGCCGGCACCACAGCCGGCAAACCAAACTACCACCAGCTAGCTTTCCTACAATTTCTCTTTTAATATATTCTCCACGTCTTCTCGGTACTGCTGGTTTTTCTCGCGTATCTTCTCCATCTCGTTTAGACATTTTTCCATGACATCGGCATTGTAGTCGAGGCGTTGGCGCATGCTCTGGCGTTGTGTGTTGAGACGATGGCGTACCTCGACCATCTCACGGTCATCAACGAGGGCTTCTGCCTGGTAGAACCAGATTTCTCGGTCTTTGACACCTAGTTTCTGAAGTTCGTGTACGAGGACTTGATTGTATTTGGCAAGAACTTTTGTGCTCTCTTGTTGGCGATTCCACTCTGCTTTTGCCTTGCGATACTGACTATAGACGAAATCTAGTTCCATGCCATTGCGCACACTGTATCGGTTGACAATTGCTTCGATGACATGAAATGTATTTACGTATTTTATTTTGACGCGATTGAGTAGGGTGATGGCACGATTGCACTTCTGCTGTGTCATCGCCATATCGATACGGTTTTTCCTAGATTCCAAAACGATGAATACAAGAGATATGAAAATAAAAGCAATCAGTCCTAAAAAAGGATATACGATATCCACTTTGAAGCAATAATAAACGGTGATAATTAGGGCTAGCATTGCTATACTGATGATTGCGACACTCTTTGTTAGGACACGAAGCAAGCCTTGTTTTTGTATAATCTCGTTCTCATCATTAAGTAGCATGTTCTTCTCACTGGTGAGCTGGCGCAGGTCATTCTTCACTTTGATGAGATAGTCTTCACTTTCTTTGATCCGTTGAAGGTCTCCATCAATGCGGTCTTCATGTGTATCAAGTGCTTGACGTTGTCCATCTGTTATTTTATATTTTTGCTTCTGTATGCGATTGCGTTCCTTATTCAAATCATGGATGCCTTGAGCAATTTCACGAAGTACCTTACGCTCTTCTGGCTCCGCATTATCAATCAGCTGGATATCTTTCAGATAGGAAGTTGCCTGTCCATATTCAAACTTGGCATCTTCGCACTGTTGCTTTGCATCCTTAATCTCATCGTATAAATGCGTAATATATGAAAGTCTGGATTCTGTGTTTGTCAAATCCACTTTCTCTGGTTCTAGCTTTATCTCGGGCTCATTGATTGCCTGTGAATCCTCTGACTCAGGAGTTTTAATCTCCTTCTTTCTTCGAAACCATTTTCCTATCATAATGCAAATGCCTTTCTCAAATCAAATTTACATTGGTTGACAAATGCCTCATCAAATGCTACTTCTTCTGACTGCGTGCCTGCATCTCGAAACTGTTCTTGTAGCTCCACGATTCGGTCATATGGAACACCAAGCGACAATGCCTCGCTCTCAAATACCTCATCTCTACCTTGAATTAAAAGAACGAAGAGATATTGATGTAACGACTCTAGGCTGCTATTGCGTACATAGGCTTCTTTGAAACTACGCGCTGCTTCGTCAAAACTTGCAATATGAAACTGTGCGATTGCTAGATTGTGAAAGATATTACCATATTCTTCAGGTGTGAAATTGACTGCGAGGCTACCACTAAGAAGCTTTTTGTAAGCGGCTGCTGCCTTGCCATATTGACCCTCCATCAAGAGAGTATCCACCTTCATTTTTTTACGCTCATAATGTGGCAAATGAGATATTCCATCCATTACGACAATGAGTTTGCGAATCTCGTCCTCTCGATAATAATCCGTCGCACATAGAAGTGTAACCACGATATCCTTTAAACTAGGAGATTTATCTGCTAGCAATTCCTGAAGTTTCTCTGCTAAGACCTCTTGTCCAAGCTCATCGCGAATCCATACGATAAGCGATGACTGAAAGAAATCTTCGTTAATATTATATATGTTATTGTAGATGTAATAGCACAACTCTTCTAGGGAGCTGACCTTAAGGTCAGTAAATGGCATAACATATGGCGTTGACGCCATTTTCCCTGTACATAATATGAGCATCTGTTCATCTCCCTGTCATTAATCTAATTGAATCACCTTTTCCCAAATGCGATGGGATGATGGTGCAATGTCTCCGAAGCCTTTATCTCGAATTGTAAGAATGCATGTATTCACATCTCGGAAACGTATCCGAATACCAATGCGAACTCGCCGATTGTTCCTGCCAAGTACCGGCTCAAGCGAAAGAATAAATTGTTTCGTATCTCGCTTTAGAATATTTTTCACCGAGATAGCAATCTCTTCATCACCATCTGGAATCAAGTCAAGCTCACGATCAATCTGGTACCATGGTAACCCCGCTTTGGCGAAAATAATTTCTTTCACACTCGCATCCACATATACTTTGGTCGTGATATGGCATGGGATCATGTCCTCATCTAGGAAAAGAAAATCTTCTAGCTTGCCTTCACCACTCAATTCTCGAGCAGCATAACACGCACCATTGACATAGAGATTACGTCCTCGAAATACACGGCGTCCTACACAGAGACGTTGCATCACGCCATCTGCCCAATCACCAGCAAAACCCGGGCCTGTCATATATACTGTCGAGATTGCCTGACGATGCAATGCTCCTTGCGCTATATTTTCAAAAAGTATGGCACGATTACCTTCCTTCACATTGATCAGGTGCGTATAATCCTTCTGAATCACGCCAACTAGGATTGGCTTGCGCTTCCGGTCAATATTCATCTGATAATAAAATAAACCTTTGCGGTTATAATCAAACATTCCCACATCACTTTGCCACAGTTCCTTCTTCTGACACAATGCATAATAGAGATAACTCTGCTTATGACTGATAATCATGACGCGGTCTTTCTTCAGTCCAATGACTTCAAGTGCACCGTAGAGCATATCCACAAATTCCTTATTTTGTTCCTCAATGGTTATCACCAATTGACGAATCCCACTCTCGGGATATTTTTCCTTTGTGATTGCAAGGGTCCTGCGAAAATAATAAGAAAATAAGTTCACCGGGTCAGCTTCCTTGCCATCTACATAGATTGGCTCACCCTTCGCCGCTTTGGCAACGAAATTAGAAACCTTTTCCCCTGACTGCTCCATCATAATGGCGGTCTCCATAACACCTTCTGAGTCTGGCTCAAAGGTCGTCATATTGTAAATTGCAATCTGCGTCTGGTCATCACATAAGTCATAACCCACAAATAACTTATTTTCACTCACTATCTTCACCTCCCGTTCTATAAAATCGGTTTTAATAATTGTTTTGCAATATCCTGATATCTAGTATAGTTGCGGCAAGCCAGACGATATGCGTCCTGGTCACCATTTTCTCTAGCATCAATCATCTGATTTACTAATGCATAGAAACTATCCGTTGCGGTCTTGCTACCGTCTGTCTTGAGTGGTGCACGGCGCGTCTTCTTGCCCGTTTCCTCGGTATAAATCTGATAACGGAATTCTTCTCCACTAAATAACAAGAACTCCTTTAGGAAAATACCTGGAAATACCTGCTTCATCTGGTAAGTCTTCGTCTCACCCTCTTGGTCATGAACCAAAAGATTAACTGGTAAATCTGTATTCATATAAAATTCAATCAGCACGGCATTCTCCACGATATATGGAAGTGTTACTCTGCCTCGGAAGTCTTGCATGAACTTCATCATGATTCCTTCCTTCACCATTTGACTGATATGGTAATCCACATACTCAATCTCTGACATCGCAAGTTCCGACTGTTTCGAATAACGTTTCAAGATTGCCAGTTGCATCACACGATTGTCCGTTGACGCAGCTTCCTTCTGTAAAATCGCCATCAAATCATCGGTAATATCAACCTTGTCTACAATGTAATTATAAGCAATGTAACACAAAAACGCCTTCACAAGAACACGATTGATTCCCTTAATATAATAATCATAGAAAATCTGATAATAAGAAATCGGATTCTCATTGACAAATAGCACCTGTGCCAAAAGCTTCTCACATACCTCATCATCAATCGGCAATTCTTTCAACCAGGAATCAGAAAATACCTGGAAAAATTCTTTAATTGGTCCCATGAAGTACTTTTGCAAATACCCTACCGTAGCAATCGACTTCACTTCGGATTGATACAAGTATTGACACATCTGAAATAAGATGCCCTCATATGCAACTTCAGGTTGTCTCAGTCGCCACTCAACCACTTTCATCAAGCGCTCTTTATCACATTTCTTAAATCCGTATATCTCTATCGCTGCATAGGCTTTCGCATGCAGATTGTATTTTGCCATCAATTCGATTAACTCATGACATCTACCTAGGCTAATCTGTGACAAATCAATCTCATCAAGTATCTGACGAATCATTGTGTCGTCGTTCTGTTCTTGATAGTGTTCAAGCAGTTGCAACACCGTCTTGCCCTGATAATAGTCGCAAAGTATGTCCATCTTAGTCACCATATGGGCAACCATGGAATCTTCTTGTTTCAATGCAAACTTCTTGTGTACCTTAGCGAGAAGATGCAACATCAGTCCTTGATTCGTGGAACCATTTTCAAAACATTGTAGTGCGTATTTCTCCAACTTCATAATCGGTTTCAATGTGTACTCTATTGTCTTCACATAATACCGATTGTCGCTATCCACAAAATATAATTGATAATTCGGCGTATAGATATCGATGTGTGCCTGTCCGCCTACGATTGGATAATACTGCTCCTTCTCGGTCTCTAAATGAACGACGTAGACACCTTCTATATGCTTATTATTGCAAGTTAAATGCTGTTTAAACATTAGTTCTGGTAAGCAAAGTGCCACATCATCCTTTATATTCTCTTCTTTTAACAGGTCTTCATACAGGACACCTAAGTTCTCATTCAACTTACGTGCCTTCAACTGCCTCAGGGCAAATTGTGCCATCATCTCGCGATATGCCTCATAGTTGTCCGGCTTCTCTTCCTTGTTTCGAATCACCCGGCTATAAAGGTATGCTTTAATTCGATCATTTAGATGATTCTCATATTGAAAATATGTGATGACAGACTGGGGAATGATACCATTTCCCTCTGTATCAAACGTGTACATATAATATTCAAATAACTCTGTTATACGAAGTCTCTTCTGCACTCCTAGTGCAAACCAAGGAAAATACTCATGTCCCATCTTCTCACAACGTATCAACATACTACAGATACTATGAAGTGTGTCATCAAGTCGATACTTCTTGTATTGCAAAAACAAAATTCGATACACAATATCACTATATACTCGTACATGCTCTGCTAAGAAACTCATCGTCAGAGCAAATTCTTTGTCAAACAATTCTTCCTTCGTTCCCCAATAAAGAACTTGAATGTTTCTTTTTGTCAACTGGTGAACTAAGGTCGGATCTTTTTGATAAATCTTCACAACCTCCAGATAGAGTAAGGGACTATGGCATCCCTTCTCGAGATATTCCCCAACCTCTTCTAACAGAAGCTTTGGCGTCAACGTCTGATAACGTTCCTCGAGATGCATCAGCAAATAAAGGATTGGCCAGATATGATACCCATTTTCATAATAATCTCTAGCTTCTAGTGTCGCTAATCGCTTATCGTCTTCTGTCTTCGTGTAAATACTCTTGATATATAATCCAATCAGATAAAACAGAACCGTCTCGGTGCTCTGGTTGTACTCTGGTCTAGGAATCATGCTAAGTCGGTTGACGAACTCCTCACATTCTTCCATTCGCTGTTCCATCGCAGCTAAGTATGCGCGCAGATATATAACAATCTCATCTTCGCAGTCAAACAACTCTTCCAAAATCATACGGATATTCGTAAGATACTCTTCTTGACGCATCTTACCTATCTTGTAATTGAGCAAATTTTTATATGCTGCCCATAGATACTTCTTCTTATGAAGATAATCCTCAATCGGCATAATACTTGTCTTCTTGCGAAGAACAATCGTAATCTCTTCTCTCTGATAAGGGGTCTCTAACACGAGACGTCCTGTATGCTTACCATCCTTCAAGCGTTTTGCAGATACCTTAAAGCCAAGCTCGTACTTATCTTTCTTAAAATCATCACTCCAGATGACGTCTACCTCAGGCTCGATAAACTTGCTATCGCTGAGCACATGAATACAGGCGGCTCCCCAGGTTCCACAGGTGAGTGTAAGCTGTTCTCTCACATCTTCCATCGTCAGCTCATACTCAAATCTGGTCTGACTAATGTGAAAACGATATGGCTGCTTCCTGCCCGTCGCAACAAGAAATTCGTCTAGGCTATGAAGCTTTGAATTACGTTTCACAAGATGTGTGTATAGATATGTCTCTGGTTCATTGTCCTGTAAAAATACATTTTTAAATGATGGCGAATGGAATAACAACGCTCCGTCCTCTAGATTGGCTGCAATGCGCTGTTCAAGCGCACGAAAATCCTCAACCACTCCATCTTTGTCTGTAATCGTCGGAGCTACCACTTCCACTGTATATGGCAAGCTGGTCTCACCGCAGTCTGTGATAATATGAATCTCACCATCCATCTTCGTCCCAGCAGCCACATGTGAAGCTGAAAATGTAATGTGAATCTCCGTATCTTCACCATGAAAGGTCTGTGGTGTAATCTGAATGTCATCTGTCGTTGTGACAAATCCCTTCACCTTAGTTCCTCTCACATTGCTCAACCGAAAGCTCTCTGTAGCATCTCTTCCCGACACAACAACAAGCCGCAACTTATCTTGTGAAAGTTGCAGCTTGATTGGTTCATAGGTAAATTGTCCTTTTGATATTGCCAGGATTCGATCTTTCAAAGTTACTCCACCTTTATTCGTTAATTACAATTTGAAGAATTGCATCGCCTCTTCTAATGTATTCGATAATTTCTTCAGTTCTACTGCGGCATCCGATACCATCGCAACCGTATTGTTCAATTCTTCCATAGATGCTGTAGTCTCTTCGGATGATGCTGCGTTCTCCTCGGATATTGCCGAGAGGCTCTGGATAACATCAACGATATTCTTACGTTCTTCATTCAATGCGTCAATCTGTGCACGAATTCCTACAATCTCTTCCTTCGAAGCATTAATTCCCGTTGTTACATTTGTGAGACATTCTTTCGTCGCATCCAAACGTGTCTGCTGTTCCTGAATAACACCCTTGGCATCTTCCATAATCGATACAGTTCCTTCTGATGCTTCAAGCAACTGTTGTATAATATTCTGAATCGTATGTGCCGATTCATTCGACTGCTCTGCCAGCTTCTGAATCTCACTAGCTACAACAGCAAATCCCTTACCATGTTCACCAGCTCTAGCAGCTTCAATACTAGCATTCAAAGATAACAAGTTCGTCTGTTCTGCTATGGATGAAATCATGCTAACCGCTTCATTAATTGACTGAACCGAATCGTTAGTCTCGATAACATGATCGGCAATCTTCTCTATGGCATCAATTGTTCTATCATTCGATGCGCTCAGCTCAACAATCATCTCACCAGATTGATCATCTGCTTTCTTCATTTCATCTGAACTATCATCAAGCACTTCAATACGATTGGTGATTCCTTCAATCATCTCACCAATATGTACGATATTCTCCGTCGCTGTACTTGTATCCTCTGCCTGTGAAACAGCACCTTCTGAGATTCCCTCTACTGCTCTGCTAATCTCTTCCGATGTAGCTTTCGTCTGTACTGCCATCTTCTCTAATTCATTACCATGAGCATGAATCATCTGTGAAGTCGCTGTGACATCTTCTATAATAGTATGTAATGAGATAGCCAATTCCTGTACCATCTTCATCATATCGCCAACTTCATCTCTACGACTCAACTGCTTCTCTTCAATCTTCACTGTCAAATCTCCCCGAGAAACGCCAGTCACAACATGATTCGCATTAATAAGTGCACCCGCTATTCTACGAATCATGAATAATGTCAGTAAACAGATGACAATCGTAAATCCAATAGCAAACCATAACACATAAGTATTCTTCTCTTTTATAATTGCTTCTGCTTCTGCCACTGGCCTACCTGCAAATATCATACCAAAGATACGATTGCCTGACTTGATTGGCTTATAATAGCCATAATACTGTTCGCCATTGACATCTACATCCTTGCTGAAGTATTCCTTGCCCTCCTTAATGACACGCTGTGTAACATCTGCTGATGCCTTCGTACCTGTGATTCGTTTACCTGATTTATCTTTTACACTTGTGATATTCCGAACATCATGATAGAAAAATGTAATGTCCACGTTGCTGTTCTTCTTAATCCGGTCTACCATAGACTGATCCGCAATCACATAAGAGCCTTTACAAATCTGTCCTTCATGATTCACAGAATAGGTTCCGCTTGCCACACCTTCAAGTGTCTCTTCAAAAGAAATAACCGTTGCACGCAAACCATCTTCCGCTTCCTGTGCCATACCTTCCATCTGATTATATATGGATACACCAAGCATGCTTCCTGCCAGAAGAACTACTGGCACCAAGACAAGAAACATCATTCGTCCAAGAAGTCCAATTCTCTTCTTCGCCTTCTCTACTTCTTGCTTTATCTCGTCTTTATTCTTATGTTTTTTCTTCATACACCAATCTCCTTTTATTATAATAAACCAATCATCATTTTCGTACATGTATATAATGACTAATTATAACTAATTATAACAATTTACGACACTTTACGCAAGACCTTTGAGAACATTTGACTTCTCTCTATGCTGCGTTTATAATGTGGAGTAATTGAAAGGACGTGACAACATGATAGAACATAAAGAACATTTTCACGGAAGTGATTTAGAAAAGATTGAACAGGTATATGGAATCAAAAAAGAGGATATCATCAGCTTTGCTGCCAATGTCAATCCTCTTGGTATTTCTTTTCGTCTCAGAGAAACGCTAGCAAGCCATCTTGATGCCATCACTTCCTATCCAGACCGTGAATACACTTCATTAAGAACCTGTATTGCAAAATATGTTTCAACCGAAGTAGATAATGTATTAGTTGGCAATGGCTCCTCTGAATTAATCTCTCTGTTCATTCAGTATAGCCACCCTCAGAAAGCACTTATCATTGGGCCCACTTACTCTGAGTATGAACGAGAAGTTTCGCTTGGCGGAGGCCGTTCCCATTACTTCCGTCTACCTGAGACAGATAATTTTGTCCTTCCTGTTGATGAGTTGATTCAAGAGTTGTCACAGAATGTCGACCTGCTTGTGCTATGTAATCCAAATAATCCAACAGGCTCCACCGTATCTTGTGAGGACATGTATCAGATTCTTGATTATTGCAAGCAAAAAGCAATCACTGTATTAGTCGATGAAACCTATATTGAGTTTGCCGAGAACACCGATGAGATTACTGCGATTCCGTTGACTAGATATTATAACAATATCATCATTCTTCGTGGTATCTCCAAATTCTTTGCTGCTCCAGGTCTGCGTCTCGGTTATGCAATCTGTAGCAACCACGATTTGTTAAAAGAAATCAATAAGAAAAAGAACCCTTGGACCATCAATTCACTAGCCGCAATCGCTGGTGAAATCATGTTCACGGATGAAGAATACAAGCAGCAGACAAAAGAGCTTATCTCTTCTGAGAGAAATCGCGTCTGTCAGCTTCTCAAAGACAGTGGCAAGTTTCGAGTATACCCAACAAGTGCCAACTTTATCCTAGCCAAAATCCTCGATACGAAATTAACATCCGAAGACTATTTTGATGCCTGTATTCGCAAGAATATGATGATTCGTGATTGCTCCTCGTTCCCATTTTTAAATAACAAATTCATACGTTTCTGCTTTATGGAAAAAGAACAAAACGATGCACTTCTTGATATTCTTTTTCATCTAGAGAAATAATTCTATTGCTTTTGCCACTCCATCGGCGTTATTCTCGTCGGTGAGGGCAGTAGCAACTTCTTTGGTTTCCTGTGTTGCATTTTCCATAGCTATGGCCATCCTTGCAATACGCAACATAGGAATATCGTTGGAGCTATCTCCGATTGCCATTAACTGACTTTCCTCATAACCTAGATAATGCAATAGTCGCTGAACTGCATTTCCCTTATTCACACCTGCGCCATTGATTTCAAGATTATTGCTAACACCCGAGGTTACTTCAATTCCCTCGATTGCTTTTAATCGATTCTTCATCTCCTGTCGTGATTGCTGCGTAGCAAAGAATAGATTAACCTTTTTCTGCTTTTGTTACTATTACCAGAATTGTTCGTCCTATCATTATTGTAG
>CAZUGH010000033.1:0-19204 GCA_964619785.1 uncultured Lachnospiraceae bacterium
TCATCGTTTTAAACACATCTTCCTTTAAAACACTACAAAGTTCTAGGCGTTTGAACAACTGAACAGGTAAAAATGGAACATCTTCTAATGACTCGATCTGATTATTTGAATATAATTTATCTAGAATCTCTCTGTATGGCAAACACGCTGACTGATGATACTGAGTCAGCTGCGCTAACCTCTTAAGCATAATTTTATTCTTCTCTTGCATTGGAATCAAAAACGGTGAATATTCTAAAATCTGATCATAATTCATAGGTATGTTCTCCAATCTCAGTTTGACAATTCTTTATATCTTTCTGATACAGGTGGAAAATCATTGGTATCAAATCTTGGCAATGTATACAATTCTTTCTGCGCCAAGGTAGCCATTCGTGCTTCTACTGAAAGCCCCAGGGCACAACCTTCACCTTTTATATAGTCAATCAATTCATCACTGTAACCACCAAATGGGAAATTCATCACCCAGCAGTTTGGATCAATTACATTTGAAAAAAATTGCTTACATGATTGTATTTCCTCTTTTGCCTGCTCTAATGGAATCTGATTCATCCAAGAGTGGTCTCTACCATGTAATCCAAAGAACATTCCACCATCTTTCATTTCTTGGATTTGATTCATTGTTAGATAGATTTTTTTCACAAACTGTGATTCTGGAATGCCAACAATTTCATCAAACATTTCTCCTGTTACTCGATTTCTCAACTGCTCTGGTAGGTAAGTCTGCAAAAGCCTCTTTATAAAAATTGTCTCTGCGCTATCCCAGCGATTCGCATGCCCAAGTTTCTTCATAAGCGTTTCATTGTCTTCAATTTGATAACCTTCCTGGCGTAATATATCCAGTTTGTCATTCAATACAGGTATGATATCTTCTGTATCGCGACTAGCAAGTATGTAATGAATCTTGTTTGTATCTAGTGCTTGATCTTTTTGTAAAACTTTAGACGCCATAAAAAAGGAGCCCTGAATCTTATTTTCCTTTAGTATTGGGTATACATTCTTATAGTGATCGAGATATCCGTCGTCAAATGTTAGTAACATCGCATTCTCGGGAAGTTTTCTTTCCCCCGAAACATCAGCCAATACATCCTCCATACGGACAACATGATGATTTTTCGTAAAGAAATCAATCTGCTTACGAAATTTCTCTAACTCCAATCCCTTAATACCTGGGTACTCACTATTCTCTATCTCTCTTACATAATGGTACATAACAATACTTAGCATATATCTCACCCTTTTCTCTATTCTTTCGGAAATTGATATGCATCACATCGATTTCCTAACGTATCAAACTCATAACCCTCTTCTTTAATCATATCAATGATGTCACCCAAAATCAATGATGTTTTTTTCGTTGCGTTAGAATCGAGGACGTTGTAGGATTTCCAACCGAATCCTCACCCGAGCAATTCCAATCATAGCTACGAATCCCCATCGTAATGAGTGTTTTCTCTACATCAGAGTAAATTGACTTGAGTTCTGCATTCATACTACCAAACGGAAAGCGATGAATACATGGATAATTCCCTGTCACTTCTTTGATACGTTGATAGGCCTGTAAAAAATCACATTGAAAATTTTCACAGGATGAATAAATCTCCGTTCTCTTATGACAGTGTGTGTGAATTCCTATACTATGCCCTTCTGCCACCGTCCTCTTGACAATGTGTTCCCGTTCCTTGGTTATCTCCTTGCCTATAAGAAAAAAGGTTGCCTTAACTTTCTTCTCCTTTAGCGTATCTAGTATACTAGGTGTCACTTCACTTGGCCCATCATCAAAAGTCAAGTATGCAATCTTTTCAGACACTTTTTCATTCTCTTCTTTTACATGCAATAGAAAACGAGCAGTAGGTACATATGCCCTACTACTCGTTTCTTTGTCCGAAAAATTCTTCTTAAGTTCGTGAAACATGAGAATACTCAGGCAACATATACACATTATGTAACATGTTTTTTTCATATTATCACTTCACAAATAAGTCCTTAAGATAGTATATTCGTTTAATTTAATTTTGCTATCCCTAAATGTGTTATCCTTTTACACTACCCAATGCAATACCTCGAATGATGTACTTTGACAAGCACAAATATACAATAATCAAAGGTACAATGGCAATTGCCAACATAATATATACTTTTCCTTGATCAAAGTTATCAAAGGAAGCGCTACGTAACCCAGCGATTACAATTGGTAATGTTCTTCTCTCTTTACTCTCTAACAGCATAGCTGGAAGGAAGTAGTTATTCCAAGATGCAACGAATGTGAAGATAACCTGTACAGCCATAGCTGGCTTGATAATTGGTAAGGCGATAAAGTTAAATATATAAAACTCATGGCCTCCATCAATTCGTCCTGCTTCGATAATCTCCATAGGCAAGGAGCCTTCCATATACTGCTTGATAAAGAAGAAGGTTGCCGGTGCCGCAATACTTGGTAAAATCAATGGTACAAAGGTATTATATAATCCCCAATCATTCATCATACTGATGAAACCAAGGGCGGATACCTGTGTAGGTACCATCATGATTAACATAATAAATACAAATGCTGGTCTCTTAAGTCGGAAGTTGTATGCAAATAATCCATATGCCGTCAATGCCGAGAAATAAACTGCTAAGAGACAACTGCCTGCTGCAATAAGGAAACTGTTAATCAATGATGATAACATCGGAATATTGGTATCTTCCAAAATACTCTTCAAGTTATCAATCAGTGAAGTTCCTGGGATAAATGAAATTCCTCCCTGTATCTGTGCATGGTTCCTTGTAGCGTTGATAATCAACATAACAAATGGGAACAAAGCAATAACACAAGATAAAATCAATACTGCATATACAAAAATTCTTCTTATTACTAGAAATGTATGGGAACGATGCTCTAAGGTTCCCTTTTCAAGAGTAGTCTTAGCCATGATTATCGTGCCCCTTTCTTAGCTTTTTTTGCCTTCTTTGGTTTATCGTCACCTTTATCATTTAGCAACGAGAATACTACAAGACTAAGTAACGCTGCAATAATGAATAAGACAACTGAGATTGCTCCCGCTTTACCGTAGTTCTTACTTACCAAAATATTATCATTCAAGAACATAACGGCTGTTGTTGTCGACTGGTTTGGAGTACCAAATCCATTGGTCAACAGCTGTGGAATATCAAACATCTGGATACCACCAATTAAGGATGTTACGATTACATATAAAAGAATTGGCTTCAACATTGGAATCGTTATCTTCCAGAATAATTGTTTTGAGTTTGCACCATCAATGGATGCAGCTTCATAAAGTGATGTATCAACACCCATAATACCAGCCATTAAAAGAATGGTTGTATTACCAGTCCACATCAGGTAATTGATAAAGGCTGCGATGCCTCTCGTTCCGGCTACACTATTAAAGAAATCAAAGACCGTTCCGCCCATTGGTTTTCCTGTAACCATACATAAAACATCATTGACAGGACCCTGGTTACCAAACAGATTAAAGAACAATACTGCGATAGAGGATGCCATCAGTATATTTGGCAGGTATAAAACAACTTTGCATATACCTGTTCCTTTCAACTTCAATCTCAGATCTGTAAACCATGCTGCAAATAACACCGACATGACAATCTGAGGAATAAATCCTACAATCCAAATAATTAACGTATTACCTAAGAACTTCTGCATACTTCCATCAGCAAATATTGCTTGGAAGTTCTCGAACCCGATAAATCGTGGTCCAATCCAATCTAGACCATCCTTATACTGTTCAAAGAAACCCTTGTAGAATGTCATAATCAATGGATACAACTGAAAAACTGCATATGTAATGAAGAAAGGTAAGATGAAAATCAATCCCCATTTTCCATATTTAAGCTTGTGCGGTCTTTTGTAAGGTACCGCTGGTGTAGCCTTTGCCATATCATCACCTCATAATATTTTATCTATACTAAATGGATATTAGTTACTTTCCCAATTGCTTTCATAAATCATTTCCTACACCTAATGCTACGCTTTTTCCTATTACCTATTATCATTTTCTAATTTTACTTAAAATTATGGGGCAGGACTAGCCTGCCCCGTAATTAAATACTTAATTCAATTCACTAATAATTAGTGAGAAAGTGCTGGGTACTTTGTCTCAGCTTTGCTATAGAAGTTAGCTAATGCTTTGTCATAATCAACAGTACCTGCGAAGTAATCCTTCATAGCACTCTGAAGTTCTTCGTTCAGACCCTGATCATAAGATGTAAGCTTAGACATATCAATCTTCTCTGCAGCCTGTGCAAGAACTTCAACGAGGCACTGTCCGCCAAGGAATCCGCTCTCTGCTTTTTCATCTGTGAGTTTCTTGTTTACAGTCTTGCTGTTAACGAAATCCTGTTTCTCTAAGCAGATTTTCTCAAGAACACTATCATCACATGTCATAGTCTTCATGATCTTGCTTACTAAGTCAGCATTGTCAGTTCCCTTACAAGCAGTAACCCAAGTTCCGCCCCAGTTAAAGGACTGTGGTCCAAGTACAAGTCCCCAATCTCCGTAAGAACCGTTACCCTTCTTCTGCTCACCCTTCTTATTATCAAGGGAAGCTTCAGCCATAGAGAATGAAATTCCCCATGCTGGCATGAAGTAACCAAGTACCTTACCCTTAGTACCCATACCTGCTGTCCAAGTCTTATCCCATAGAGAAGACTTCTGGTTGTATCCTTCGTCTGTGAACTTCTTAGTCTGATCAATCCATCCCTTGATACTGTCATCAAGAACGATCTTCTTATCATCTGTTACCCATTTAGCTGATGTATTGTTAGAGAATACACGATAAGCATCATCATAACCGGATAACATGTAGTAACCTTTGTCTTTAGCTGTTTTAGCTGTTTCAGCAAATGTATCCCAATCAGCTACTGCTTCCTGAACCTTAGCTGGATCATCTGTTCCTAAAACTTTCTTAGCGATAGAACGTCTGTAGATATATCCACCAGGACATCCCTGCCATGAAATACCTTTCTGAACTTTGTTGTCATCTGTAACAACATCTTTTGTATACTGATACTGATTAACCATATCATCATCAGTGATACCAAGAGATTTAACATCTAATGTATAATCTGTCTTTGTATACTTATCAGCATAGTCAGCTTCGATCAAGAACATATCAATCTTGTCGTCTGCAGAAGCGCTTTCCTGTTTCTCAAGTGCTGCATCAAGCTTTGTCTGATATACGTTGTTCTCATTAGCGTTTACTACCCAGTTAACTTTTACATCACCGATCATATCTTTATCCTGATCGTATCCTGGATAATATTCTCTAACACGTGTCTGGAACTCATCATTCCATACATAAATGTTAAGAACTTTTCCGCCACCATCTGCTACCTGTTCAACAGCTGCAGTTTTATCTGCACTGTCACCACCACTTGCTGATTCTTTAGCTGTGTCAGAACCACATGCTGTTAAAGAACCAAGTACCATTGCTACTGTCAGTACTAATGCTAACCATTTCTTTTTCATAAATCAATTCCTCCTATTTTTTAAGATTTTTTTAATGGTTTCATCTTTATAATTACTAAAGCCTTTTAACAGACTTACCATGCATCAATTCACCTTTTACAACGATTCGTTCAATCAATGCCGTCTTAGGTTGTTCGATGGCTTCAATCAACTTCTTCGCTGCTACCCTGCCGAGTTCTGATGTATCTTGCTTATACGTTGTAATCTTAGGATCCATGACCCTTGCGATTCGCTGTCCATCATAACCTACTACAGATATATCATCTGGAATAGACAGCCCCTCGTTCTCGATTACATTGATACCTCCGATACAAGAGAAATCATCTGGATAAATAATGCATGATGGTCTATCATCAAGCGCTAATAATTCTTTGGTTATCTTCGCTGAAGACTTGGTGTCATGATATACACCCTCTCTGACATATTCGTCAGGGACTTCAATCCCCAGCTCGTTTAAGGTCCGATAGAAGCACCCTACACGATTCCGTGTTACTGAAGAATCTGCTCCATGAATGTAAGCAATCTTCTCGTGTCCATGTTCTACTATATAATGTACAATCTCTTTCATACCGGACACATTATCCGATAAGATACAAGTCCTGTTGTCAAATGCAAAATCTATCGTAACCACTGGTATGTCACCATTCACCAATTCAATTACTGATGAATCTTCAAAATCCACACAAGCAATTACTACACCATCAACTCCGCGATATCTACTGTGTTCATAGTATGACATCTCTTCTTTACCAGCATGATGACTAATAAATGTAATATCGTACCCACTTTCTTCTGCTCCTCTTCGGAAGCTATCCAAAACGTGTGAGAAATAAGAGTGAGTCAAACCACTATTGGCTTCATCTACAAACAAAACTCCTAAATTATATGTACGATTCGTCTTCAATGCTCTTGCTGAGGAGTTAGGCAAGTACCCTAGTTCTTTTGCAACGCGACAAATGCGTTCCTTCGTTTCCTTGCTAATGTCCATCCGATTGTTCAACGCTTTACTGACGGTGGCAATCGAAACATCACATTGCAATGAAATATCTTTCATCGATACCATATACTGCCCTCCAAAACTGATGCCTTATGTAACTATCTATAGTCACTCCCTTGATGTCGAATCTCCTTAATCGTTTTCGTAAGTTAACTTTACCACACATTTACCAACTGGTCAACACTTTTTGTGTACTTTTTGTGAACATTGTTCACATTTATTGATTTTGTTGGTTTATTTGTCATTTGACAAGCCATTTTTGTTCTTTTTTTGTGCAATTTTACTATATTGATTAACCCAGCATTTTCCTCTTGTCGAAATTGCACGTTTTCGCTTTTATTTTTTTGTAAGTATTTCACCCTTCCAAATGTCCTCTAAACCCTTGATTTTATGGGCTTTATCAATTATAATGAATATGCATTCCGAAATTTACATACTTTTCGTAATCGTTTTCGTATATTGTTAATTCAGAATGAAGACAAATACTAAGAATGGAGCATATCTAATATGAAATATGGTTATTTTGATGATTCTAATAAAGAATATGTAATTACCACACCAAAGACACCGTTGCCTTGGATCAATTACCTGGGAAGTAATAATTTCTTTTCATTATTATCTAACACCTGCGGTGGTTATAGCTTCTACAAAGATGCCAAGCTACTTCGCCTCACCCGGTATCGTTATAATAACATACCATCTGATGAAGGCGGCCGTTACTTCTATATAAAGGAGAATGATTCTGTATGGAATCCAGGATGGCAGCCAGTCAAGGCTGAGCTCGATCATTATGAGTGCCGTCATGGAATGGGCTATAGTCGAATTGATTCTAGCAAGAACAACTTAGAAGCATCACTCCTTGCTTTTGTTCCTGTTCAGGATAATTGTGAAGTGAATCAGTTGACTCTAACCAATCAGTCAGATTCTGTGAAAGAATTTCAACTATTTTCCTATTTAGAGTTTTGTCTATGGAATGCCATGGATGATATGACTAACTTCCAGCGTAATCTCAACATTGGAGAAGTTGAAGTAATTGGTTCTTCCATCTACCACAAGACGGAATACAGGGAACGTCGTAATCATTATGCTGTATATTCAGTTAATCAGCCAATCGATGGTTTTGACACAAGCCGAGATGAGTTCTTAGGAGCATATCGTGGTGTAGCTAATCCAGAGGTTGTTGAGAATGGTCAAGCAAAGAATTCGATTGCAAGCGGATGGTCACCAATCGCTTCTCATCAATTCAATATTACATTGAAACCAGGCGAGAGTAAAACGATGATTTTCGTCTTGGGATATTTAGAAAACAAAGAAGAAGATAAATGGGAGGCACCTAATGTAATTAATAAGAAGCCTGCCGAGGAACTCCTCTCCCGTTATCAGACAACAGAACAGGTACAACAAGCTATGAACGAGTTGTCTGACCACTGGAATCATCTCCTTTCCAAATATACTGTTGATTCTGATTGTAAAGAAGTTAACCGCATGGTAAATATTTGGAATCAATATCAGTGTATGGTTACCTTTAACATGTCACGTTCTGCTTCTTATTATGAATCGGGAACAGGTCGTGGTATGGGATTCCGTGATTCATGCCAGGATTTGCTTGGCTTTGTACACTTGATTCCAGAACGTGCTAGAGAAAGAATTATTGATATCGCTTCAACTCAATTTGAGGATGGAAGTGCTTATCATCAATATCAGCCTTTGACCAAACGTGGAAACATGGATATCGGTAGTGGCTTCAATGATGATCCACTTTGGCTAATTGCTGGTGTCTATGCTTACATTAGTGAGTCTGGTGATTTTAGTATATTAGACGAACGTGTTCCTTATGACAATGATGACACGAAAGCCACTTCGCTCTTTGAGCATTTGACTCGGTCATTTGACTATATTATGACTCATCTAGGACCTCACAGTCTTCCACTTATCGGTCGTGCCGATTGGAATGATTGTCTCAACCTGAACTGCTTCTCAAAGGAGCCAGGTGAATCCTTCCAGACCTTCGGTCCAAGCGAAGGACCTGTCGCTGAATCCGTTTTCATCGCAGGAATGTTCGTTAAATACGGCAAAGAATATGCTCTGTTATGTGATAAGACTGGTCGCTCAGAGGAAGCTGCTCGTGCAAATCAAGCAGTGGACGACATGTACCAGGCAATTCTCAAAGCCGGATGGGATGGCGAATGGTTCTTACGTGCCTATGATGCTTTTGGCGAGAAGATTGGTTCTAATGAGTGCGAAGAAGGTAAGATTTACATCGAGCCTCAGGGATTCTGTGTTCTAGCGGGCGTTGGTGTAGAAGAAGGTTTGGCTAAGAAAGCATTAGATTCTGTCGAGAAACACCTCGATACGAAGTATGGTATCGTCCTTCTCCAGCCACCTTACTCCAAGTATTATGTCAACCTTGGAGAGATTTCCTCTTATCCACCAGGCTATAAGGAAAATGCAGGTATCTTTTGTCACAATAACCCATGGATTTCAATTGCTGAGACTGTAATTGGTCGTGGTAACCGTGCTTTTGATATCTATCGCAAGACTTGTCCTGCTTTCATCGAGGACATAAGCGAGATTCATCGAACAGAACCTTATGTATATTCACAAATGATTGCAGGTAAAGATGCCAAGTTCTTTGGTGAAGCAAAGAATAGCTGGCTTACCGGTACTGCTGCATGGACCTTTGTGAACATCTCCCAGTACATCTTGGGTGTAAAACCAACACTTGACGGATTGGGAATCAACCCTTGTGTACCAGCAGATTTCGGTGGATTCAAGTTGACAAGAAAATATCGTGATGTTGAATATCACATCGATGTTCAAAATCCGAACCATGTCGAGAAAGGTATTACAAAACTTCTCGTTGATGGAATTGAAGTGCCTGGCACTGTCATTCCATACCATAACGACAAATCCTCTTATGATGTAACAGTCATTATGGGATAATCATAATTCTTCCTTTTTTCAACATACCGCTTTGGCGGGCAA
This sequence comes from uncultured Lachnospiraceae bacterium, assembly GCA_964619785.1. Classification (GTDB taxonomy): domain Bacteria; phylum Bacillota; class Clostridia; order Lachnospirales; family Lachnospiraceae; genus CAZUGH01. Next base: position 9,474 of record CAZUGH010000033.1, read on the forward strand.
ACGAAAAGAAGGTGTCACGATTTGTTCGTGGCACCTTCCTTTTAATTAACTTTTTCATATATCTCAAACCAATACTGAATGTTCTCATACTCAAACCGCTCACTCTGGTGCATCAGCTTCAAGTTTTTTTCTTTTTGAATATTAGGAAAATAGACATCAGCCTTTTTATTCCCTATTATTCGTGTTAAATATACCCTCTTAGCATAAGGCAGGAATTCTTCATATATTTGAGCTCCACCAATCACCACACAGTCTTTCTGATACCATTGATCCGAATGGTGACTAATTTCAAATCCAGTAGCTTCTAATTCATTTTGTTTTGTAAGCACGACGTTAATTCGTCCTGAGAGAGGTTGTTTCCCTGGTAGGCTCTCCATTGTCTTTCGCCCCATCACAATTGTTTTTCCCATTGTCAATTGACGAAACCGTTCCATATCCTGTGGAATGTGGTATAACAATTCTCCTTGATATCCAAGTCCTCCATCCTCTGTCACTGCTGCTATGATAATCACAAAATCCCTCCAACAAACTCACTTGGTATAGAAGCTTCTACGTAGATTCCATTTTCCCGATATTCTTCTATGTCTAGATGACCATACTTTCGAATCCGCTGCAATTTGCCCGCTTCTTCATATGAGAATACTTTCTCGATTCGAACAAATCCAGCATTCAGTATCGTGACTACTTCTTGAAGTAGTTCCTCTAAGCCTTCATTTTCTTTCGCTGAGATCCGTATCACATGATCTGTCTTTGGGTCCTTGAAGATTTCTCCACTTACGACTTGGTCCATTTTATTAAAAGCAGTCAAAATTGGTTTATCTTCCACTCCTAATTCTTTCAATGTATCACAAACCACCTCCATATGCTTTTCATATTTGGGATTTGAAGCATCGACAACATGTAATATCATATCTGCATATTTAGCTTCTTCCAATGTGCTTCGAAATGCATCAATTAGATGATGTGGCAGCTTATTGATAAATCCAACAGTATCTGTAAATAGAATCTTTTGTCCATTCTCCATCTCATAGCTTCGAGTCGTCGGATCAAGTGTGGCAAACAGTTTGTCCTCTTCTAATACATCCGCCGATGTCAGATGATTTAAGAGGGTTGATTTACCCGCATTGGTATATCCTACAATCGCAACTACTGGTGTTGCATTACGATCTCTCTGACTTCGCAACACTTCTCGTGAACGTTTCACATCTTTTAATTCGCGGTAGAGATATGTCATACGGTCCTTAATCAGTCGACGGTCAAGTTCTAGTTTTTTCTCACCTGGTCCTTTGGAGCCAATACCCATTCCAGCGCTCGAACCACCCGTACGTGATAATGAGCTTCTTAACCCAATCAACCGAGAGGAACGATAACGCAACTGAGCCAACTCGATTTGCAATTTTCCTTCTCTTGTTCTTGCACGTCCTGCAAAAATATCAAGTATCATAACTGTTCGGTCAATCACTTTGCTCTGTAAAATATCCTGTAGATTACCTAACTGAGCCGGCGATAGTTCATCATCACACACGACAGCATCCGCCTCTACTTCTTGTATCAATTGCAATAGTTCATCAACTTTTCCTTTTCCGATATAAGTGCCTGGATGTATCGTCTCACGATTCTGCACCATACGCCCAACAACCTGTGCACCTGCAGTCTGCGAAAGTTCTTCTAATTCATCTAAAGAAGCATATACATCTTCTCCATTATCTGTATCAACCGCAAGTAAAACAACTCGTTCTTTCTGTTCTTGGGTGTCATATGTTTCTGGCAAACAATCACTCTCCTGTCTATTATCTCGTAACCTTAGCCGTTATAGCTGGGTTTTTCTCTAGCTCTTTTAGTTTATTCAGGAAACGATCATCCTTCGTATACAGAGTTGCGTACTCTTCTACACAATCATATGCTTTTTGCAACTCATCTAATTGTTCATACACAGTCACCTGACTAAAACGCAAGTTCTCTAATTCAGTATCCGTCCCCTTCATAGCAATACCTTTTTCAATCCAAGTCATCGCCTTTTTGCACTTTTCTAACTTAATATAACAATCAGATATGTAGGTACATAATTGTATACTTTCATCTGCGCCACTCTTCTCTATATATGTTTGGAACGTTTCGATAGCTTGGTCATACTTCTTATTCTGTGAATAGATTTCTCCTAAATACATATAACTCTCCGGATATGTATCTTTCACTTCTTCGAGTGTTGCTGTTGCTTCCTCATACTCGCCCGTATAGAACTGAAGGCGTGCATACATATATTTATCTTCTGTGGTCGATGGTGTCTGGTTCAATCCTTTGTCAAGCGTATCATCGGCCTGTTCGTATTTTCCAAGAGCAATCTCCGATTTATAACGTCCTACATAAGCACTTATCTTCGTATCATCGAGTGACAAGGCGCTTCCATATGTCGTATAGGCACCCTTCATGTCACCTTTAATTTCCTGAACTGCTCCTAAATACAGATAGGCATCTAGATTAAGTTCTGGAAGCTCACCAATATTAATTGCCTTTTCTAGATTTTTCTGTGCGTCGTCATATTTTTTCTGATAGTAATAAGCGATTCCCAATCCACGATAAGCTCGTTTGTTATTTTCTTTGTTCTCATCCTCACCAGAAGTAATCGCTTTCTGATAGCTGCTAACAGCCTCACCATATCGTTTTAACTGCACAAGTGTTGTTGCATAGTTAATATAGTACAATGGTTCTTCTGTATTCTTACTGATTGCCGTTCCCAAAAGCTTGCATGCTTCCTCATAATTACCAGATTTCATAGCAACAATACCTTTGTTATAATCGTTTGTTCCTTTGTCTGCTGAACAGCCTGTGCACAACACGATAGTCAATACCAATAAAAGTGCACCCGTCAATAATTTTTTCATTCGTCTTCTTTCTCCTTTACCAGTTCAAGCTCAGTACTTTCCTTACCAAGTCGAATCACTTTTGTAATAATAATTAATATAACCAAATCACTCACACCACTAAACAGCATAGAGACGCCCAGCATAACAATCAATCCTCTCGCATCTGCGATAAACGGATTCCAAAGGGCAATCACACCGAGTCCCGTATTGATTAATCCAATCAATAAAATGACCCACCAGTAATGATAATGATTCTTGTTCAAAAATAATGAATTTTGCAATTTTCCTGCTCCATCAAATACAACAACAATGGCCAGTATAATTAACACCATATTATGAACCATCTCTTGGCGCATTCCGACAAAGCACGCACATATTCCAAGTGAAACACCAATGCTTAAGGCATTCCCCAGTTCATCCGGATTTCTAAGCTGCATTAAAAATCGGATTAGATAAGTGACAGCTACAATTCCTAGACCGATTGCCACAATCTGCCCCATCGTTGCGACGCTCAACTGTGGGCGAAGGATAAACAATGTACCTAACAGACAGAGCAACACACCAATCACAACTGCATTCACACGAACTTCACTAATTTTCTTCATTGGCTAATACCTCTTTCATCGTCTTAATCTTCATTCCTTGTATCTTAGCACCACCTTCTGTGGCGTCGATAAGCTCAATCTCGGATTCTCTTGCAATGCGCCTCTCAATCCACTGTTTATACATCAGTAGATTACGACTTGTCGGCACCATGTCACCATCAACACTTTCTACCATGATACTATCCTCAGGACATATATCTTTATAATTTTGGCTATGATGAGAACGATTTCCTGTAAATGCCATATCAAGTCCAAGGAAAACGAGCCGTTTCGCTCCCATCTGAATCAGATAATCAAGTGCTGTAGTCATAACCGAACTTCCTGACTCCACAAGCATTTCCTCTCGCTTTATCGCATAGCGTTCCGCCTCGTAAAATCCCTTCTGATACATAATATAGGTATCACCTTGATATTTCTTTGCAATCTGATGATACGTAGTTGATAAAATAATCAATGGGACATTGCAATCCTCTAAACCCTTAATATGCGTATACACAGGTCGTTTGGGATCTGTAATCATCACATAATCAGGACGTATTTTCTCTGCTAATAACCTACGAAGAGAAGTCCCTACTGTGAACAAAACACTATTCTTTGGCCTTTTCCTTAGTAAATCAATATTCTTATCAAGTGAAGGACCACCAGCTACGACATACACATCTTTGTTTTGAAAAACACTACGAAGACTAGACGCCATCTTCGTAACTTCTTGATTATTTTGTAAAAAATTATATACTAATGCCTCTCGATATCGTATCATATTATCATAATCCACATAGATTTGCATCATACTCTCTCTCAATTTAGGATTACAAATACATGAAATGGATGGATAATGAAAGCAAACCTTATCTGTCTCTCCAAGCCTTGACGAGTTTTGTATAAACTGTTGATAATCAGGGTCATAAACAATCTCAACATTCTCAAAATTTGCTAAGGCTGCACTAACCATACTATACCCTGCCATTAACTCAATTATGTGAGGATCTGATTCATAAACGGTAAATACCACTTCGGGATTGTGGCTTGCCATCTCGACAATATGCATTCCCATACCAAGTCCCAAAACATGATAATGCTCGCCACCTGCTTCGCGCCACCGTTGTCCTCTCCCCCAATCTTCTAGTGAAGAACAATGATTCGAGTGCAAATAGTACCAGTTCTCATCTCTCTGTACAGCTAGCGTAACCTCTCCTGAAGATGTATACTCCAATCGATATCCCATCTTTGCCCACTCATCTACTTGATATCCACAAGTTGGAATATGAAACCGAGATAACATGTTCGCAACAATATCATCCTGTAAATAGAAATCATCATTTATCTGAGACTCCATGTATTGTATCACCACTGGTCTCACTGCAAGTTCCATATAATCTGCTAGTAAAACATAATCGCCTTCTGCCATATACTTCTGAATCGACTCAACACAAGGCATAACAAAATCCATAATCTCTGGCACATGGCCAACACGTTCTAGGGCATTCCAGAACTCAATCATGAGACCATTTGCATCACTATTTGCTTGAGCTCGATAACAATACACAACTTGATCTATTATTTTGATAAGATATGAACTCTTTTTTCTTTGTTCAAAGCATTCTTTGTTCATGTAAATCCCCCTTTAACTACTAATTTTACTATATCTTCTTAATTGTGACAACAAATTTTCCGATAAATATAATAACACATTGAAAGGATGGACAAATTATGTCTCATAAAACATTTCAAATAGATCAAATTAAAGTAGGAATCGGAGAGCAACCACTCGTCATCCCCGAGATTGGAATCAATCATAATGGAAGTCTTAAGACCGCCAAAGAGATGGCACTCGCTGCACACCGTGCTGGTGCTAGACTAATCAAGCATCAAACTCATGTAGTAGCGGACGAGATGTCTGCAGCTGCAAAAAAAGTCATTCCTGGTAATGCTGATATCTCAATCTATGATATTATGTCACAATGTGCACTTGGCGAAAGCGAGGAGCGCGACTTCAAAGATTACGTTGAAAGTCTAGGCATGGCATTCATCAGCACTCCTTTTTCCCGTGCTGCTGCCGAACGTCTTGAACAATTTGGTGTGCATGCCTATAAAATTGGTTCTGGTGAATTAAACAATTATCCTCTGATTGACCATGTAGCATCCTTTGGCAAACCAATGATCGTTTCAACCGGAATGAACGACATGCACGCAATCGAAAAAGCAACGGATATCTTGATTTCTCACAAGGTACCATTTGCTTTGCTTCATACAACTAATATCTACCCCACAGCTCCTTCCTTAATTCGTTTAGGTGCCATGGAGGAATTGATGAAAGCCTATCCTGATGTTCCTATTGGGCTCTCTGACCATTCATTAAATAACAACGCTTGCATCGCCGCCATGACACTAGGAGCTTGTATCGTAGAAAGGCACTTCACTGATACGATGAACCGTGTTGGCCCAGATATCACCTGCTCAATGGATGAAAATGAACTTGGCAGACTTCTCGAAGCAGCAAAAGAAATCCCTCAGATGCTAGGTGGCACAAAAAAAGCTGCTCCCGAAGAACAGCCTACAATCGATTTTGCCTTTGCCACCGTTGTTGCTATACACGATATCGAACCCGGCGAGCCCTTCACTCGCGACAATCTATGGGTAAAGCGTCCTGGAACAGGTGGAATTCTCGCCGAACACTATGAAGATATCTTAGGAAAATGTGCTGCTTGCCCTATTGCAAATGACACCCAGCTTACTTCCGATATGATTCAGGATAAATAATATTCACACAATGCCATATCTGCTAATGTATCCACATCAACACTATGTTCAGCTTCCATCAGATAATAGCCAGAATTATCATTAAAACTAGTATCTTTGCTTAATTTATTGATATCATTAATATAGATAGCGCCATTAACCCGATAATAAGGATCCATATCCTGTCGGCGAATGGTGCTATTTTGTTCTAATAACGGTGTCAACCTCCCATTCTGAAGTTGACGAATCAATACAGGAGAATCCTGAACCTCTGAGATAGATACCAAATCTTCTTCCCCTTTTGAATAAATCTCGATTGCGTTTGAAATATCTTCCTCTGTACGAAGGGGCGAGGTTGGTTGCAAAAGCACAAGCACATCATATGTCTCCTCTAATTGTTCCAATGCATCTAACACACAATCAATTGTCTTTGACTTATCGCCAGCCAAGCTAGCTGGGCGTAAAAAGGGAACTGTCGCGCCATAGCTTCTAGCAATATCAGCAATTTTCTCCGAATCGGTAGATACGATAACCTCATCGATGTATAGACACTTTCTAGCAGCCTGAATCGTATGTGCAATCAGCGGCATTCCATGTAACTCTCTTATGTTTTTACCTGGAATTCCTTTGCTTCCACCTCTCGCGGGTATGAGTGCTAGATAACGTTTATCCTTATGCATTTGCATCCTCCATTTCAAAGCATCGTCTATAAGTCAATGAATTTCTTCTGTACATTCATCGCCCAAGTCGCATCCCTCTTTAATATCTCAATAAACGACTTGGTACTATTACCATCACCAAAAATCTTATTCTTTACACGATAATTATCAATCTGCTCCATCGCCTGTAGGATTGCTGTGACATCCTCGTCTACATGCAAAATATTGTGTAGACGCGTAATATCATATCTTCCTGCTTGTCTTGTTCCAATGTCAATTGCAGGAACTCCATATATTCCTGTTTCACGTATACCAGCACTCGAATTACCAATCACGAATTCTGCATTTTTGAGCAAACTCAAAAAGTATTCAAAACGCAACGATGGATAGATAACAAATCTCTCGTTTTTTTCTAACCGGTGATACTCACTTAGAATAACCTCCGTACCAGTATCATTATTCGGATACACTACTACATAATTCTTCCCTGACTTTTTACACGCCTTAACTACGCTTTTAATATGTTCCCCTATCTCATCTTCTTCTGTAGTAACGGGATGATACATAAGAATCGCATACCGTTCAAATGGAATCTCATAATATTCCTTCACTTTCTCAATATCAACAAGTGATTGGTGTAACATCACATCAATATCCGGCGAACCGATGCAGAAAATACATTTCTCATCTTCTCCCATCTGTACAAGACGATGCCCGGCCTCCTCATTACTAACAAAATGAAGATGGGCAAATTTTGTAATTGCATGGCGGATAGAATCATCAATCGTTCCTGATATCTCACCGCCCTCAATGTGGCCAACAAGAATATTGTTCATTGCCCCAACAATTGCTCCCGCTAGTGCGTCACTTCGGTCACCATGTACAACAATCATATCTGGATCTATCTGTTCAACATAACCTGTCAAATTTTTAATAACATCTCCTAGATTATAGCTCATACTACCTGTAAACTGCTGCCCAAATGCAACATTTACATTCATATAGTTGTCTTTCAAAACTTCCTTATAAGTGCTTCCATACTTTGGTAATAAATGCATGCCCGATACATAGATATATACTTCGAACTCATCCATATCATCCATCATCTTCATTAAGCTCTTAATCTTGCCATAATCTGCGCGCGTACCTGTAATGAATACAATTTTCTTTGGTTCCATCGACACCCTCATCTTTCTATCATGAACAATGCTTATCTAACCACTTGCGTATATCTTTATATACATTGCGATAATCTGTCTCATTTAAAATCTCGTGTCTGTCATTATCATACATTCGAATTGTTACATCTTTCAGAGATGACTTCTTGCATCTCTCATAGATTTGATTCACGCCTCTTCCATAATCACCGAAAGGATCCTCTGTTCCCGACATAAATACAACGGGCAGTCCCCCTGGAATCTCACGTATATGCGCTTTATTCTGAATATATTTCATCGTATCAATCAGCATCATGATACCACTCAGGGAAAATGTAAAGTGACAGAATTCATCCTTCATATATTCATCCACAATCGCTTTGTCTTTTGTTAACCACTCTTTTCCAAAACGATTTGCGCTAAAGCGTTTGTTGTATGCACCAAATAAAATGCATTCAATCATCGGACTATGATAATCATCACCCTTCAACATCATAAGAAACTTCACAAGCAATTCTCCCGCTTTTAAAACAAGTGGAGTAATGCGTCCTGTACCAAGAATTAATGCTCCCTGAATCTCATCTCCATATGTCATAACATAGCGTCTAAGAAGTAATGATCCCATACTATGACCCAATATAAATAAAGGCAACTGCGGATATTCTTTTTTCACGGCTAATGATACTTGATGCATATCATCCACCAATGTCTGACTCATATGAATATCAGGAAAATATCCTAGCTCTTCCTCATTTGCTGCCGTCTTACCATGTCCAAGATGATCATGTCCAATCACCAGATATCCTTGATTTACTAAGTATCTAGCAAATCGATTATAACGTTCTATATGCTCAATCATGCCATGCGCAATTTGCAATATTCCCTTATACTTTATACTATTATCATACCAGATTTTCGTATAAAGCGTATTTCTGCCATTCGCAGATATAATGCTCAACTCTCTTGTTGATATCACTTAATCACCTTCATTTTCTGATACCTGTAATCCTGCCCATTCCAAGTCAATTACATGATATCCCGGTTCTAGTTCTGGCAATTCACCAGCTAGTTCTCTTACATTCTCATATACCTGTTCACTAATGTGAATCCCATCTGGTCCCTCGCCAGTCCATATCGTAAACTCAAAATCCCCATCTTCGGCAACCTGAAAAAACTGTATCTGCTCCATTGTTTCATCTTCGACATGAATCTTGGCAAATATCAATAGTTTCATCAATTCTACTGCTCGGTCATCAAGGTCGGCTTCTAAAATTCTCACCTTCTCAGCTAACTCCTCCTGACTATTGCAATCACGAAGAATATAACCTTCTAGACAAATCTCTTGATCAAATTCTTTATCATTTCCCTGATATCTAACCACAAATGCTTTATCCTTATTCATATAGGTCGATGGATAAATAAACTTATACACGTGACCACACGCAGGACAAGTCCAGCGAAACAAGGACATATCCATAACTTCCTGTGCTTTATCATCGCCTATCTCATGCCATATGGTCACTGTCCCATTGGCTCCACATTTCTGACAGACACACTTCTTTTCTTCGTTCTTCATCCTGCTTCTCATTCCCATTCCATGATTTTCTATCAATCTTCATTATAACAAAGTAGTTTGGTAATATCAAGCATTCCCCATCCTTGGCTCGCATGACTTCTTCCAAGGTCGGTCGTTGCATTCTTTAAGCG
>CAZUGH010000034.1:0-18857 GCA_964619785.1 uncultured Lachnospiraceae bacterium
GCTGTTGCTTGCTAGCTGATTACTCAGCTATTTTACAACAGCCCCTCTGGTGTCTATTTATTTAAAAACATATTTTGTTACACTATGGAACTTATCTCCCGCTTTCAGTTCACAAGACTTAAAACTTGGAACATTGATTGCATTTGGGAAATACTGCGTTTCAAAGCAAACGCCATCACGTTTGGTATAATGAGTTCCTTCCTTACCATCTTCACCCATGATGAAGTTACCTGTGTAGAATTGCATACCGACCAAATCCGTATAAACTTCCATCTTACGTCCCGAGGTCTCTTCCATCACTTCCGCTACATAGACTACCTGGCCATCATCCTTACGATCTAATACATAATTATGATCATAACCACCCGCAATCTGTATTGGTTTGAAGTCGGCATCAATCTCATCACCAATTCTCTTATACTCTCTAAAGTCCATTGGTGTTCCTTCCACATCCATAACTTCTCCCATAGGAATCAGGTCATCTGATGTGGGTGTGAACTGATTGGCTTTAATCTTAACTTTGTGATCAAGAATCTTGCCAGCCTTGTGACCTGCTAGATTAAAGTAACTATGGTTGGTCAGATTAACAATCGTATCCTGATCCGATACACCCTCATAGGTTAAAACTAATTCATTATCATCTGTCAGGGTATAAGTCAGGGTTACATCAAAATTACCAGGAAATCCTTGCTCACCGTCTGGACTGATACGATGAAATGAAATCGAGTTATCGGTTGTCTTAGCCTGATACATCACCTTGTTATAGCCAGGTGCTCCACCATGCAAGTTGTTGTTACCATCATTTTTCTCTAATTCAAATGTCTTGCCATTAAGTGTGAATTTTGCCTGACCGATACGATTGGCATGGCGCCCAATAAATGAACCAAATCCTGGTTCATTCAATGTTTCATAGCTCTTCACATTGTCATAGCCAAGTACAACATCATCAAGCTTTCCATTCTTGTCTGGTACATAGAGGCTAACTAAAATTGCACCAAAATCAATAAATTCAGCCTTCATTCCATTCTTATTCTCAAGTGTATAGAGTGTTACCTCTTCGCCCCCAGATGTCTTACCAAAATTCTTTGTCATAGTAATGTAATCCTCCATTCATTATATAATATGTTGATAAATTACTATCCCTGCCACAACCAGCCAAAGAATCAACACGACTGGCATGCCAACGATAAATTTAGTGTGTTTTGTCTTATGCCGAAAAACCTGCATTCCCACGATAGAGCCAATACACCCACCTAGGATTGCATATAGAAACAAACGTGCCTCAGGTATCCTCCATTTATGTTTTCTTGCTTTTCTCTTATCAATACCCATCGAGGAAAATCCAATCACGTTCATCACCACAAAATAACTAATAATAAGAAGTTCCCTACTCATCCTTTGCTTCCTCTTCCACTGCAATCTTGAGTTTCAACTCGTCAAGCTGAACATCATCTACACGATTCGGTGCCTGTGTCATCAGACAAGAAGCATCCTTTACTTTAGGGAATGCGATGACTTCACGGATACTATCTTCTTTTGCCATCAACATCACAAGACGGTCCAATCCATATGCCAAACCAGCATGTGGTGGTACTCCATACTTAAATGCATTCAACAAGAAGCCAAATTGCTCATGAGCCTTCTCCATCGTGAATCCAAGTTTCTCAAACATCTTCTCCTGTACATCATTGCGGTGAATACGAATGGAACCGCCACCAATCTCTGTACCATTTAAAACGATGTCATATGCCTGAGCGCGAACCTTTTCGGGTTCATTTTCAAGAAGTGATAAATCCTCTTCCATTGGCATTGTAAATGGATGATGCATCGCAACTAATCTCTGTTCTTCTTCGGAATACTCAAACAATGGGAACTCGGTTACCCATAAGAAATTGTATACACTCTTATCTAATAAATCTAAATTACGTGCAATCTCAAGTCTCAGATTACCTAATACATCATACACAACCTTATCACGATCGGCAGCAAACAACAGTAAATCTCCTGGCTTACCACTCATTGCTGCCACCAACTGATTCAATTCCTCTTCTGTCATAAACTTAGAGAATGAGGACTTGAAAGTTCCATCTTCATTGATACATAAGTAAGCAAGACCTTTTGCACCAAAATCCTTCGCAAACTTCACTAAAGCATCAATCTTCTTACGTGGCATTGCACCCTGTCCTTCTGCGTTAATACCACGTACAGAACCACCATTTTCAATAGCTCCTGTAAATACACCAAAGCCACATCCCTTAACTACGTCAGTAACGTTAATTAATTCCATCCCAAAACGTGTATCTGGTTTATCAGAACCAAAACGTTCCATCGCTTCCTGCCATGTCACACGCTGAATAGGGAGTTGCACATCAACATTAATCGTTTCCTTAAACATCTTCTGTAATAATCTCTCATTGACATCAATGACATCATCTACATCAACAAATGATAACTCCATATCAATCTGGGTAAACTCAGGCTGACGATCCGCACGAAGATCCTCATCACGGAAACATTTTGCAATTTGGAAATAACGGTCATAACCTGAGCACATCAGCAACTGTTTGAACAGCTGTGGTGACTGTGGCAATGCATAAAAGTTACCCGGATGTACACGACTTGGAACAAGATAATCTCTCGCACCTTCAGGCGTAGAACGATTCAAAATAGGTGTCTCAATCTCGAAAAATCCTTCGTCTGCCAGGAAAGAACGTGTTAATGTAGCGACTTGACTACGCATCATAATATTTCGTTGAAGATCAGGTCTTCTTAAATCCAAATAACGATATTTCAAACGTACTTCGTCTTTTGTCTTAGAATTCTCTTCAATTGGAAAAGGAGGGGTCTCAGATTCTGACAAAATACGGATATCCTCAACTACAACTTCCATCTCACCTGTTGTAAGATTTTCATTGACAGCGCCACCACGCTTCTTGACAGAGCCAGTAACGCCAATAACGAACTCGCTACGAAGCTTCTCAGCTTTCGCAAATCCTTCTGCTCCTACACTGCTCTCTTCAAAGATTAATTGCATGATACCTGAACGGTCACGCAAATCTACGAAAATGATTCCACCTTTATTTCTACTCTTCTGTACCCAGCCCATCAATGTAACGGTCTGTCCAATCTGTGATGTTGTTACTTCTGCACAACGGCATGTTCTCTTCATGCCCTTCATTGATTCTGCCATTTTCTTATCTCCTTATTTGTTAAAGAATTCCTGAATGTCGGTGAAGCCTTCCTGACTCAGCTGTTCTTTCTGGAATTTCTTATTTTTCTTCATAATCTGTATATTGACGGATGTTCCTGCATCTCTCTCAGCCTTAGCCTGTGTCAAGATCTCTACCATCTTCTGTGCTGGCATATTTTTCTCAATCAGATATGCTTTTTTGTCACCCTGCGTTGGAACCTGATAATCATTTTCTAGCAATAGCATAACAATTCGCTCAAACCCAATTGAAAATCCACAAGCTGGTGTATTCTGTCCGGTAAACTTACCAATCATCTCATCATAACGTCCACCACCACCGACGGAACCACCAAACTCATCCATCGATATCTCAAAAATCGGACCCGTATAGTAAGACATACCGCGTACCAAGGTTGGGTCAAATGCAATCGTAAAATCAGCACTCTTCGTTGCCTCAACACTCGAGATAATCGTCTCCATATCATCTGCCACTTCAGAATCCATAAAGTCTCCCAACGTATTCTTCAGATAACGAACGCCTTCAATATCACTTGTTACATTTTTAAACAAATCAAGATATTTGTCAACTGCTGCCTGGTCGAACCCTTCTTTGACTAATTCCTCTTTGACACCATCAATCCCGATCTTATCCATCTTATCAAGTATGATAAATACTAAATCATAACTTTCTTCTTTGAACCCGCAATAAGCAGCCATTGCTTTCAAAATCTTACGGTTATTAATACGAATGGTAAAATTCTCAAAATCAAGTTTGCCAAGCAATGTGCTTGTTGCAAGAATCAATTCGATCTCAGCAAGATATGTTGGCTCTCCTAAAATATCGATGTCACACTGCATAAATTGACGATATCTACCACGCTGTGGACGATCGGCACGCCATACATTTCCCATCTGCAACGCTTTAAATGGAGAAGGAAGTTCTCCTGCATTATTCGCATAATAACGCGATAATGGAAGTGTTAAATCATAACGAAGTCCCCCATCTGCCACATCACTTTCTGTCTTGGCGGTCTCAAGATTCAACTTGGCACCACGTTTCATAATCTTGAAAATCAGCTTTTCATTTTCCCCACCCTGCTTACTTGATAGGTTCTCGATGTGTTCAACACAAGGTGTCTCCATGGAACAAAATCCAAATTGCTTATATGTCTCTTTAATCTTGCCAATGACATAATCTCGAATCTCCATCTCTCTTGGAAGTATGTCCTTCATGCCGGTAACCGGTTTCTTTTTCATTGCCATAATGTAAAACTCCTTTTCCTCTCAATCATTTCATCAATTCTTGCAATATATTCTTCTACACTTTTCACATTGCCAACACGTTCCATCTGGTGATCGTTGATGACATATTTAGATGAGCCACCTGCCCCAAGGGCAATAATTGTCTCAAGCTCTTCCATTATGAAAATATTATAATAACACTCTTTGCCTGGTTTGGCATAGGCTACATTTTCCTGATTGGTATTGCGCGTCATGCCTGATTTATTCTTTTGCCGATACATATAATATGGCCGGTAGCCTCTAGCATAGCAAAAGTCCTCACCATAATCTTGCATCGCAGGTATCTCCATACCTTCTTCACCGATGTCATCCGCTTGATCTTGCTCTTCTCGCAACTTGGAAGCACGCTTAATCACCAACGTATGAATCGTGACGCTGTCTGGCTCAAGCTTTGCAATCTCCGCCAGCGTGTGTTTAAAGTCCTCTAACGTCTCATCTGGTAAACCGACAATCAAGTCCATATTGATATTGTCAAAGCCAGCCTCTCTCGCTTGATGGAACACGGTTCGGATGCTGTCAACCGTATGTTCTCGTCCCATCTTCTCAAGTGTCTCCTGTTTCATTGTCTGTGGATTCACTGAGATTCGAGTCACACCATACTGCTTCATCAATCTCAATTTACCCTCTGTAATACTATCAGGTCGTCCCGCTTCCACTGTAAATTCCATCGTCTCTTCCATCGGAAAATGATGTACAATTGCTTGCAATAAATACTCTAGTTGTTCTTCAGAAAGCGATGTGGGCGTGCCTCCTCCTACATAAATGCTATGAAGTGGATGGGAGGTATAGGTCTCGCTCACAAAGTTCATCTCGTGAACCAATGCCTCTAAATAAGCATCGACCTGTTTCGCATATTGTTTCATCGGATAAGCCGCAAAAGAACAATAATGACATCTCGTTGGACAAAATGGAATACCAATATATACGCTGTATCCTTGGCGATAATCAATATCATGAATCAATTCGTATTCCGTTCTCGCCACATTCATTGCCAGCGTAACCTTTCTAGGATTCATTCGATATACCTGACTTAATTCCTCCGCCACGGCATCTTCCCGCGCTCCGCCAAGCAGGCCACGTAATGCAATCTTAGCAGGTCGTATCCCCGTGAGAATCCCCCAGGGAAGTTCTTTGTCACTTAACTGGTGATAAGTATCATACAAAACCTGCTTCACTCGATTCTTGTCATAGGGTGCTGGTATCTCCTGGTCTAGAATAATCTTCTCATCCATCGTACACTTCAGATAGTATCCATCTCCCTTACCTGCCTTAGAATCCATCATCACAGTACATTCCTGTTCTGGAAAAAAGGACAGTGTAAGTGCTTTTACATCATAGGAAAATTCATTATCCCGTATCACTATCTCAATCATCTGATACCGCCATTTCTATATATAAGGATTATTTTTCTTCTCATATTCCACGCTCGTATGTGGTCCATGCCCCGGGAACAATACGGTCTCCTCTGGGAGTGGCATAATCTTCTCTTGAATCGAGCGAACAATCTGATAGTCATTACCCGTTGGTAAATCTGTTCTCCCAACAGATTCCAAGAAGATTGTATCACCACAAAGTGCGAAACCTTCCTCTAGATAGTAGCAACAGCTTCCACCCGTATGACCTGGGGTATGAAGCACTTGAAATCTCATACCTGCTACTTCAAAATGCTGCCCATCTCGAACAAGACGGTCTGCTGTCATCGTATAGGCAATGCCTGTCCCAGCAATGGTACAGTTCATATTCGGATCTTCAAGCAGCTTCTCTTCTTGGTCGCATAGGATAATATCACAATGCTTCGTAGCCGCAATCTCCTTTGCTGCCAAAATATGATCAAAATGTCCATGCGTCAATAACACACCACATAGTTGCAAATTCTTAGCATTGAGATAATCAAGAATTGTATCTGCTTGATTGCCTGGATCAACCACAACACACTCATCCATACCATCGCGATAGATGATATAGCAATTGGTCCGAATCGGACCAACTACAATTAAATCTATATTAATATCTTTTATGTGCATCAAATACCTCATTTCTAATAAATAAACTAGCCATTCGTTCGACGGTCAATATCAATAATACTCTCAACGCCACGAATCTTCTTGACAATACGATTAAGCTGCTCAACACCATGCGTTTCAAATCCCATCTCAATCGTTGCTTTATCCTGTTTCGACACACGCACATTCATCGATTTAACATCGATATCATTTTCTGTAAATATCTTGGAAATATCAAGAACAACACCCATACGATTATATGCATAAATCACAATCTCAACTGGATACAGTTCCTTGCTCTCGGTCGAGGCAACACTATCCCATTCTGCATCGACTAAGCGGTTTCGCTCGTGTTCTGGTAAATGAATCATGTTGACGCAATCAGTACGATGAATCGAAACACCACGTCCTCTTGTTACAAATCCAACAATCTCGTCACCAGGAACAGGACTACAACACTTGGAAAAACGAACAGCTAAATCTTCCATACCCATAACCACAACACCGTTCTTACTTTTACTTGCCTTACGTTGTGTGTGATTGACAGCTTCCTTCGCCTTAGCATTTTCAATAACCTCTAGCACCTGTTCATCGGATACAATACGCTTGTTCTGCTTGTCATATTCATCTTTAAGCTTATTGACAACCTGACCCTCTTTTAAACCACCATGTCCAATCGCCGCGCAGACCGAATCCCAATCTCGGAAACCATACTTGCGAACACATTTATTAACATAAGCTGGTTTCAAAAGATCACTAAGAATAATATTGCGTCCTTTGCAATATGCCACAAGCATATCTTTTCCTTTAATAATATTCTCTTCTTTAAATTGAGACTTAAACCATTGATTAATCTTATTCTTAGCCTGCGTACTCTGTACAAGGGAAAGCCAATCCCGACTTGGACCTCTACTGTTCTGAGATGTAATAACCTCGATTCGGTCACCATTCTGGATCTGATAATCAATCGTAACCAAATTGCCATTCACTCGGGCACCTATCATTTTATTGCCCACTGCACTATGAATGGAATAGGCAAAATCAATCGGTGTGGAACCAGCAGGTAACGTCTTGACATCACCTTCTGGAGTAAAACAGTAAACACTATCCGAGAACAAATCCAAATCGCTCTTTAACAAGCTCATGAATTCTTTATTATCGGACATCTCATGCTGCCACTCAAGAATCTGACGCAGCCATGACATCTTAGCTTCTTCGCTATCTGTTGATTCAGATCCATTGGCTTCTTTGTACTTCCAATGTGCTGCAATACCATACTCGGCAGTACGATGCATCTCATAGGTTCGAATCTGAATCTCAAATGGTTGTCCCTTAGGACCAATCAATGTTGTATGCAAGGACTGATACCGATTTGGCTTTGGCATCGCAATATAATCTTTAAAACGTCCTGGAATTGGTGTATACATCTCATGAATAACACCCAATGCTGCGTAACATTGCTGGTCAGTATCAACAACAATTCTCACGGCAAATAAATCATAAATCTGATCAAGCGTCTTGTTCTGATTCACCATCTTGCGATAAATACTAAACAAATGCTTTACTCGACCGTCTATCTTAGATTCAATTCCTGCATTCTTGATATGCTCTCGCACCTCATCAACAATATCGCAAATAAAGGTCTCTCGCTCCACACGCATGGAGTTCAACTGAGCAGTCAAATCATTATATACATCTGGCTCTAGATACTTTAAGGATAAATCATCTAGCTCTACTTTTACCTTGGAAATACCAAGACGATGAGCAATCGGTGAATAAATATCCATCGTTTCTCTAGCTTTTTCCTTTTGCTTCTCCGGCTTCATAAATTGCAAGGTTCGCATGTTATGCAGTCGGTCAGCAAGTTTAATCATAATAACTCGTATATCTTTTGCCATGGCAAGGAACATCTTTCTCAAGTTCTCTGCCTGCACTTCTATCTTGTCTGTCGAATAATTCAACTGTGTTAACTTCGTAACACCATCTACTAGTGCCGCAATCTCAGCACTAAACATCTCCGTAATATCTTCTGTTGTATATTTCGTATCCTCTACGACATCGTGTAACAGACCGGCAACGATAGACTCTTTATCAAGTTCTAGCTGCGCCAAAATAATACCAACGCAAACAGGATGAATCAAATAAGGCTCACCAGACTTACGCTTCTGATCCTTATGTGCTTCCTTTGCTAGTTCATATGCCTTCCGAATAATATCCAAATCCGACGATGGATGATAGTTGCTAACTGTCTTTAACAACACATCAAATAGTATGTCGGGATCGGTAAAATCTGGCGGAATTATTGCTGTAGACAGCTCTCCGGTATCAAATACCATCTGAAAGCCGTTTTGCTTATCAGTATCCATACAAATCCCTCCATCAAGCCCACTCACTGGGCCATTTATCAATTCTGTACTATTTTTACGTATACTTCTAACTTATTATAAAGATATCCACGTAAAAAATCAATGGGTAATATGCAATGAGTTGTAATTTGGTCATTCTATCGTTTATTCCTTCTCCACAATATGGGCGATAGTCAGCGTACCAAGTAACTTCGCTAGAGCATGCGTTCGCAACCAAATTATGTATACTTCCACTACATCACTATTAAAGTACCTGCTTGATGATGCTATCTGATTTTATCATATATCCTTGAATTATAAATGTGAAAAAGGTATAATGACATTAGCTCACAGTGTCATAAAGTCTTTCACCACGTCATGCTTGCATGTAAGTGGCGAAAGACCTCATGACACGCACCACAATGAGGACGAAGTAACACGCGAGTGGTACGAAAGTCCGAATTGTGGTAGGAGTACCAAGTGCGAAGCACGGAGTAATCCGTATGAGCGTAGCACTAAGGAGTAATCCGTGCGAGCGTAGAAAATGCCTGGAGGTATATAACATGCTTACGAGACTTACACTTCCCCGCTTGATTAGTGATGGTATGGTTTTGCAACGCGATTCCAACGTTCGCATCTGGGGACAGGCTCCTTCACGTGAATCAATTACCATTGATTTTTTAGGAGAAAGTCACACAACATTTTCAGATATTGATAATAATTGGGAGATTCATTTGGGAGAACTTCCTGCGGGTGGCCCTCATACTATGGTTATTACAACGACGAATTCGGGGGCTATCACCATTGAAGATATTCTCATAGGTGATGTGTATCTGTGTTCTGGTCAGTCTAACATGGAACATAGTTTAGGTTCCCTCGCACCTCATTTTAATGATGAGATTGCCGCAGCTGATAACTCCTTTTTGAGACATTTCAAAATTCCTGTCAGCTATGAATTCGAGCAGGAGGCTACTGACTATACAGGTGGCGAATGGAAGTCATTATCACCAGATACCGCTGCTGAATTTTCTGCCGTTGCTTACTACTATGGCAAATCTCTATATGATCGGTATCATATTCCGATTGGCTTGATTAATGCCAGTCAAGGAGGTTCTCCTTGTGAAGCTTGGCTAAGCGAACGTGCATTAAAGGATTTTCCTAACCTTATAGATGCCATGACGCCATATAAATCAAATGAATATGCAACCAACGAATTAGATTCTGTGAATCAAGCCATCAGTAATTGGTATGACACTCTCTATCAGGAAGATATGGGTAGTCTAGAGGGACGTACGCCTTGGTATGACACTAAACTTGATACGAGTGATTGGTCATCTGTTACGCTACCAGCTTATCTATCCGATAGCATATTACCTGATTTTCGTGGGATTGTATGGCTCCGTAGAGATTTTGAAGTGCCTGCTTCGATGGCTGGGCAACCTGCCACATTATTGCTCGGTTCAATTATTGATGCGGATACAGCTTATATCAACGGAACTTATGTGGGCGATACAGGCTATCTATATCCTCGCAGACGATACATGATTCCAGAAGGTCTGTTGACCGAGGGTACAAACACCATTACCGTTCGATTAATTAGTAATAGCGGAACCTGTGGTTTCGTTCCGGGTAAGGACTACCAGATTCTCTCTTGTGAAGGATGCATTTCTATCGAAGGAGAATGGAAATATAAAGTTGGTCTCTCACTTGACTACGACCGCCCAAGTGAACTATTTTTAGCTTGGAAGCCATCTGCTTTATTTAAGGGAATGTTAGCTCCTGCATTGCGTTATGCGATTCGGGGTATCATATGGTATCAAGCTGAGTCCAATTCCAACACAATTGAAGAAGTTGATGAGTATAGTCGTCTCTTCCCATGTCTTATCAAAACATGGAGAAAGCGATTTCAATTAGGAGATCTTCCTTTCCTCTATGTTCAGCTTCCAAACTGGGGTGAGCAAAGCGAAACTCCACAGCCAGACAACTCACTCGCATACATGCGTGATGTGCAAGCTCAGGCTCTTGCGCTTCCACATACAGGTATGGCTGTTACTTATGATGTTGGTGAATGGAATGACCTTCATCCACTCGATAAAAAAAGTGTAGGAGAACGTCTAGCCAGACTGGCTTATCGCGAAATTTATGGTGAACACATCACCGCATCTAGTCCAACCTTGCGAAAGATTGAGGTTGCAAATCAAGAATACGTCCTCTCCTTCCATCATGTTGGGCAGGGACTAATCACTGCCGATGGCAAAGAACCAAGCCATCTGTATTTTGAAGATAAAAACGGGAACTTCCATAAGGCACATGCCAAGATTTGCGACAATCAGCTTCATCTAACTTGTCCGGATTGCATGGAACCTGTTTCTATATATTACGCCTGGGCAGCAAGTCCAATTGGCGCAAATCTATGCAACCAAGAAGGCCTTCCTGCCGCACCATTCAGGAAACAGTTATAAAGCAACGAAAGGGGTAATCATTATGCAAAGTATAGAAATCAAGATACCTTCACAGGTAAATAGCAAAATCAATCTCAAAGTTATACCAGGACATTTTGCAACGAACCACTCACATATCAATTACTATATGGACATGACTACATTAAAGGTTCGCGAAACAGAGGCTGCTGAAGTAGCCAAGACATTAGCAAAAGAATACCAATACAACACCGTTGTAGATACAATCATCTGCATGGATGGCTGTGAGATTATTGGAACACATTTGGCACAGCAGCTCACACAAGCTGGTATCATGTCGATGAACTCACATCAGAGTCTCTATGTCATTACACCTGAATTCAATACCAATGGACAGATGATTTTCCGTGACAACATCCAGCCTATGGTAAAAGATAAGAACATCATTCTTCTCTTAGCGTCTGCAACAACTGGTAAGACCATTGCCAAGAGTTTAGAATGTATCCAGTATTACGGCGGAAATATTCAGGGAATATCTGCTATCTTTAGTGCAACTGGTGAGATTTATGGACACAAGGTAAATTCCATCTTCAAAACAGCTGATTTACCTGATTATCAGACTTATGTTCAGAACCAGTGCCCACACTGTCAAGCAGGTGAGAAGATTGATGCCATTGTAAATGGTTATGGATATTCAGCTTTATAAGAATAATATGAAGCAGAAAAATGGGACCCAGCCAAATTGACTAGGTCCCATTTTATTCTTCTTATTTATCTGTTATCTGAGTTCTTCTCTCCTGAAGGGAAACAACTGGCGAGCCAGTCTCCCTCTTCACAGCAAGTATTCCCTTGGCGGCTGCCTTGGCTGCTGCCATCGTTGTAATATAGGATGTCTTCGTCTTAATTGCTGCCTTACGAATATAGCTGTCGTCATACTGGCTCTCTTTACCCGATGGGGTATTGATTACGAGTTGCGCTTGTCGATTGGTAATCACATCGCCGATATTTGGACGACCTTCATACATCTTATCAATCTTCTTCGCTTCGATGCCTGCTGCAACAATCGTATCATACGTTTTACCAGTTGCCATAATGTCAAATCCAGCCGAAACCAAATCCTTAGCAACTTCGACAACTTCAGGTTTGTCTTTTGCATTTACACTAATTACTGCCGTTCCTTCTAATGGTAAACAAGTCTGAGTTGCCTCTTGCGCCTTGTAAAATGCCTCGCCAAAGTTGTCCGCAATACCGAGAACCTCACCTGTTGAGCGCATCTCAGGTCCGAGTACAGGATCCACTTCAGGGAACATATTGAATGGGAATACAGCTTCCTTGACACCATAGTATGGAATGTTCTTCTCTTTCAATTCTGGTACTGGCGATGGACGGCCTGTCAACTCACTTGTAATGATATCGGTTGCCAATGGAACCATCTGAATATTGCACACCTTTGATACCAAAGGCACGGTACGGGATGCTCTTGGATTTGCTTCAATGACATATACTTTACCATCTTCAATGGCATATTGCATGTTCATCAAACCTCTTACATGCATCTCTTCTGCAATTTTCCTTGTATAATCTTTAATTGTTGTCAAATTCTCTTCCGAGATGTTCAATGATGGAATGATACATGCCGAATCTCCAGAATGAATACCTGCCAACTCAATATGCTCCATAACAGCAGGAACAAAGGCATGTGAACCATCACTAATTGCATCAGCTTCAACCTCTGTTGCATGGCGAAGGAAACGGTCAATCAAGATTGGGCGGTCAGGCGTTACCCCAACTGCTGCCTTCATATATTCTGTTAAACTCTCACGATCATATACAACTTCCATGCCACGTCCACCAAGAACATAAGATGGACGAACCATAACAGGATATCCAATCTTCTCTGCAACATCAATGGCTTCTTCTACATTTACAGCCATTCCTGCTTCTGGCATTGGAATCTCAAGCTTATCCATCATCGCACGGAACTGGTCACGGTCTTCTGCCAAATCAATAATAGCTGGCGAAGTACCAAGAATGTTGACACCATTTTTCTCAAGTTCTGCTGCTAAATTCAATGGAGTCTGACCACCAAACTGTGCAATCACACCAAGTGGCTTTTCTTTCTCATAAATACTCAGCACATCCTCGAGCGTAAGTGGCTCAAAGTATAATTTGTCCGATGTATCATAATCTGTAGATACTGTCTCAGGGTTACAATTTACGATAATTGTCTCAAAGCCTAGTTCTTTCAATGCTAATGCAGCATGAACGCTACAATAATCAAACTCAATACCTTGTCCAATTCGATTTGGTCCACCACCAAGAATCATAATCTTGCGATTGTCACTTGCCACGGATAAATCTTTCGCATTGTATGTAGAATAATAGTAGGCACTATCCTTCGTACCACTAACATGTACGCCTTCCCAGCTTTCCGTTATTCCAGCGGAAATTCTTGCTTTACGCACTTGTTCTTCCTTCACATCTAAAATCTGGCTCAGATACTTATCAGAGAAACCATCCTGCTTTGCCTTGCGGAGGTCATCTGTAGCTGGTACCTGACCTTTCTTGGTCAGAAGTGCTTCCTCTTCTTCAACTAATTCCTTCATCTGCTCAATGAAGTAATGCTTAATCTTCGTCAGGTTCCAGAGTTCTTCAACAGTTGCACCCTTACGAAGTGCTTCATACATGACAAATTGTCTCTGGCTTGTTGGAACATGAAGCATATTCAATAATTCTTCCTTTGTTTTATCATGAAGATTATCGGAAAATCCCAGCCCATAATGTCCATTTTCCAAGCTGCGAATTGCCTTTTGAAAAGCTTCCTTATAGGTCTTACCAATACTCATGACTTCACCAACAGCTCGCATCTGAGTACCTAATTTATCTTCTACACCCTTAAACTTTTCGAATGCCCATCTAGCAAACTTAATAACAATATAGTCACCATCTGGTTTGTATTTATCTAATGTGCCATACTTGCCACATGGAATCTCATCCAATGTAAGACCAGAAGCCAACATAGCTGATACCAATGCAATTGGAAAACCAGTAGCTTTACTAGCCAAGGCGGAGGAACGTGATGTACGAGGGTTAATCTCAATAACGATAATTCGTCCCGTCTCAGGATCATGTGCAAACTGAACATTGGTACCACCGATAACCTGAACCTCTTCCACAATCTTATATGCCTGTCTCTGTAACTCCTGCTGAACATCCTCAGCAATTGTCAGCATTGGTGCAGAACAGAATGAATCACCTGTATGTACGCCAAGTGGGTCGATATTTTCAATAAAACATACTGTAATCAACTGATTCTTCACATCTCGAACCACTTCTAGCTCTAGCTCTTCCCAGCCAAGAACAGACTCTTCTACGAGAACCTGACCTACCATACTTGCTTGCAATCCTCGAGCACAGACCGTCTTCAATTCATCAACATTGTAAACAAGTCCGCCACCTGCACCGCCCATTGTATATGCGGGACGCAGCACAACAGGATAACCCAAATCTTCAGCAATGGCAAGAGCTTCATCCACTGTATAAGCAACTTCACTTCGTGCCATCTCAATACCGAGGCGATCCATCGTATGCTTGAACTCAATTCGATCTTCTCCACGTTCAATGGCATCAATCTGTACACCAATTACTTTAACATCATACTTTTCTAATACACCCGCAGATGCTAATTCAGAACAAAGATTCAAACCGGACTGTCCACCTAAGTTAGGTAAAATCGCATCGGGACGCTCCTTGTCAATAATCTGTTCCAATCGCTTCACATTAAGTGGCTCAATGTAGGTAACATCAGCGATTCCTGGGTCTGTCATAATAGTTGCAGGATTCGAATTCACCAAAACGATTTCATATCCCAAGTTACGTAGTGCCTTACATGCCTGTGTACCGGAATAGTCAAATTCGCACGCCTGACCAATGATGATTGGACCAGAACCGATAATCAGTACTTTGTGAATGTCACTTCTCTTACTCATATTCAATTATCCTCCATAATATAAAGTTTAGTCATTCCCCAACGACTTGCATTTATTCAATTTTAAAGTATACCATATATTGACACACTCTTCTAGTTATTTCGACGCAGAATATGTAATTTTTTTCATGGGTGTGATATAATATAGAAAATTGGAATTGAGGGAGGCTTACTATGTATTCTTTGGAAAATGATGCGCTCAAGATTGTGGTAAATGAAGACGGTGCAGAATTATATGAAATAACAGATAAGAACAATCGTAATTATCTATGGAACGGTGATAAAAAATTTTGGGGACGTCGTTCACCCGTTCTCTTTCCTGTCGTTGGTAGTTTTCGTAATAAAACCTATACCTACGATGGTACGAATTATTCCATGTCTCAACATGGCTTTGCTAGAGATAGCAAATTCAAACTACTATCCCAGACCGATAGCGAGCTTTGGTTTAGCCTAACAGATAACGAACAAACACTCGAAAACTATCCATTTCACTTTGAACTCCAGATTGGCTATCGCTTAATCGAAGCTGAGATTCAAGTCATCTGGCGGGTATTTAACCGTGATTCCAAAGAGATGTATTACTCTCTAGGTGCGCATCCCGCTTTCCTATGTCAGATGGGAGATTATATATCATTTCACACAGATGGACCTCTTACCTATCATCGCATTGATGAAGATGGACTCTATCTTCCAGAGGAACACGCATGGAATCTGACAGCGCAATGTGAAGAGATTACACCGGATTTATTTGAAGAGGGTGTATTCATTGTGGAAAATAATCAAGCCAGCAAAGTTTCTCTCTGTGATACCAATCATAATCAATACCTCACAGTTCATTTCGATGCTCCATTGTTTGGCATATGGGCACCCGCCAAAGGTGCGCCGTTTGTATGCATCGAACCTTGGTATGGTCGTTGTGATGCCTCCGATTATAATGGAGATTTGACCCATCGCGAATGGAGTAATCATATTGGCCCCAAGGAAATCTTCGCTGCTAGCTATAGCATAACAATTGATTCGGTTCAATAGCAAAAAGCTCCCTGATGGGAGCTTTTCTACTGTCTAACCTAAATTATATTTGATCTGACTTTAAGCAAAGATAATCAATCTCTTCTGGTGACAAATCAATGTTCATGGATGAGAAGCATGAATCCCATTCCTTGCGATTACGGCTACCTACAATCGCAGCGATTTCCATTAGCTTGCTATCTTGTAGGGTAAGTCCACCTAACAATTCATCACTGCTATTAATACGACATAGAATTGCAATTTTGTGACCCGTTTTCTCAATCACTTTTTCAATAATCATTCTAGGAAGACGCATTCGATTCTCAAAATTTCCTCCAAACTCATCTAAGCGCTTATTCGTCTGTGGTGAGAGAAAACTTGAAATCAGATAACCATGTGCCATATGAATCTCAACTGCGTCAACTCCTGCTTTCATCGCACTCTCAGCAGCATCTCCATACAAATCAACCAATTGATAGATTTGTTCCGTGGTCATCTCAATTGGTACATCCTTGTTGCAAGAAGCTTGAACAGGAGAAGCGGATTTTAATGGAAATCCTGCTGCCTTTGCACTTCCTTCTGGACCTGCCTGCTGCAACTGAATGGATACCTTGGCGCCATAAGGATGACAAGCATCTACAACTTTCTTAAGACCCTCCATCTGCGCATCTTCAAACAGACAACTCTTTCTAGGTCCACCCTTTGCTGTTTTGTCAATAACAGTAGCTTACACTGTGATTAATCCAAATCCGCCTTTGGCACGTTCCGCATAATAATCTCTTGAACGATCTGTCAGATTACCTGAAGCTTCTGCGTAGTTATTTGACATTGGTGCCACAACAAAACGGTTTTTCAACTCAATTGGACCAATTTTGATGGGCGATAAAATGTGACTACACTCCATAACATCCTCCATTTCCCAGGACTTTCCTGTATTGTTATTTTCTTAACAAAAAAACTGATACTAATGACTTATCATTAATATCAGTCTAATGTCTCAATGACTTTTAAGGTCAACGGGGATATTACACAAGAAACGCCCTCTTTAATTGTGCAAATTATACAACAAAGACGCCTCCTAAAGAGGTAGAACCTTAAAGTGGCTTTAAGGTTCTACTGGAATCCATACTTGGTGCCAATTAAAATATTCACTATCTGGTCGAAGCATTAACACAACTCTCGTTACGATATCGCCTTGGATTCTAAGATTACTCTTTTCCATTTAGCGAAACGCATCCTCGAGCAAATCAGTATCTAGATGAATACTAGACCGAGATGGAATTACAGTGTGTACACACATTCTAGATGGAATATACTCAATAAATGGAGAATCTTCAATATTCAGTAAGGAAGCATATTCCTCATCTACGCCAAATCAAAATGAGAAAGTCTTCTTCCCCTGTCTCACTTCTTCTAGTTGAAACAATGCTGTGGAAAATAAGAACGAGGCATGACTCGTCCACTGAGTAACCAAATCTCGTATCTCATTTTCTGCATTTGCTGTGTATTCCTCCTGCATATGCAAACGATAAAAGGCGGGATTTTTCTCCATTCGAAATTTTCCCATGCCATTTTGTATCTCTGCCATATTGCTTCTCTCCTGGCGAATACGCTGCAACTGATTCATCTTCCAAATCAGCTCCTGCTCCAATATCTCTTCCTGCTTTTTTAATCCATCTTCAACGCTTGCAATATCAGGGCTGCCAAGCATCTTCGCCGTATCTTCTAGAGAAAATCCATATAGTCGATAAAGTCGAGCTCGTGCCAACATATGAATGTCCCAGCCGCCATAATAACGATATCCATTTTTCTCATCCCTAGATGGCTTAATAACACCCACACTTTCATAATAGCGGATAGTCTCTGTGGAGATTCCTAGCATTTTTGCCACTTCACTGATTCGATGCAATTTTGGCATTTTGTCCCCCTTTTCTAGTCTGCGTTCATTCTATAACCATCTCATTGACTATTTGGAATTACTATATTTTTTTCTAAAGAAGTCATTCCTTCCTCAATCACTATAGGATCATCCGTATTTCTGTTAACATAGTATGTCCCTGGTTTTAAATAGGCAACATATCTCCCTTGTAAATCAGTGCGAATCGTCATATATGTAGTGTCATTTGTTAATGCCATACTTGAAGCGATTGTATTGTCTGCGTTCGTAATCGTGCCTGTCATCTCACACAGATTGCCGAGTTCCCAAACAATTGTCTGTGAATCCTCTAATCCAATATCAACTCTCTTGTACAAATCCGACTCAAGTTCTAGAAAACATGTCGTTCCTTTCAAAAAGATAAAGTTCATCTCTGAATCGACTATCTTCGATGAATCATAAAACTCCTCATTTTTACCATCATATGTGTCTCCACGACCCCATAACTTAGTAGCTTTTCCTCCATTAAGTAACTTCACTGTAACGGAGCAATTATTCACATCTACATCTATGTTTTGCGATGACTTCGTAATCGAAAATTCCTTTAATACATTTTGCGCCCATGATAACGAATACTCACCAGCTGCTAAATAGATTGACTCGCTGTTTAATGCACGTATCGACATGTCCTTTGTAGAATTTTTCTTTACAACATCAAATGACTT
>CAZUGH010000035.1:0-18626 GCA_964619785.1 uncultured Lachnospiraceae bacterium
TTGGTCGGCGGGCGGTAGGGTTCGTAACGAAATTAGGTTACTGGCTGTAGTGTCGGCGGGCTTACCGGGTTGGTCGGCGGGCGGTAGGGTTCGTAACGAAATTAGGTTACCGGCCGTAGTGCCGGCGGACTTGCTTGGTTGTCGGCGGGCGGTAGGGTAAATGGGATAAAAATTAGACTTTTTGCTTTTTATACCCCGCCCCCATATAATGGATGCCGGGAACGACGTGTTTACGCTCAGTAAATTAATGTAAATTGCAAGAATTGGCAGTGAATATTAAAAAAGCTTGCATAATACCCCGCTTTCTTTGAAAAGCGGGGTATAGCAAGCACAATAATTCATTTTACTGCAAAAAATAAGAAATGTAAATTTATTACACAACGTAATTGCGTGGTTTGCTGGATGGGACAAATTGGAAGCGGGGTATAAACCAAGAAATTTTGGCCTGTATACCCCGCGAGCTCGCCGTCACCAAAGCTCACAACGAAATTAGGTTACCAGCTGTAGTGCCGGCGGGCTTACCTAGCAAGCTGGCCGGCACCACCGCTGGCCAGAATACCTGGCGAACCATTCCGCCGGCGGGCTAAAGAAAGTATGTTGCCGTGAAAGCTATTTGCATACTGAAGTAATATCATGTAAAATGAAAGTAATTTATTAATTATGGAGGGGTTCGATGAAACGACAGAGAAGGATGTTATGGGTTGCCCTATTACTAGTGGCATTGATTTTGACTACAATTGATTGGCCAGCGGGCATGGCAAAGGCAGAGTTAAACTTGGCAGATTACGGAACGACTAGTACACAGGTGACAGCACAGTGTACGATGGCAGATGGTAGTTCGGCATCAGACGGATACTATGAATATGAGATTGCGATTCGCAATCAAAGTGGACAAGCCATCAAGGATTGGGTTGCTGTTGCTCAACTCGGGAGCGCAATTACAGGCAATAAGACCAATGATTGGTCAACGTGGTCGAATGTATCCTGTCAACAGGATGGGACAACCTTATATATTTATCCGAGCAAGGATGGAACGGTAGCAAATGGAGCAAATCAGAACTACTCGAAGTTTGGTTTTACAACGAGTGGTAATGGTGGAACGATTACTTCGACAACCGTTTATTATAGTACAGAGGAGGGGGCTTTTTCACAGGCAATTGAACAAGTCGGAGGCTCATCACCCGCTATCAGTGGAGATGGTGTTGGCTATAATAATACATACATAAAAGGATATCAGTGTAACTATACATTGACAGGACAGCCAAAGGATATGGCAGCGAAAGATACCCCTGTTGGCAAGCATGGAGCTTTACATGTATCAGGAACACAGTTGATGGATGAGCACAACCAGCCAGTTATATTGCGTGGAAGTAGTACGCATGGGTTGCATTGGGATGAGATGAGTCCCTTTGTTAATAAAGAGGCATTCCAGAATCTTCGAGATGAGTGGGGTGTCAATATGGTTCGTCTTGTAAGCTACGTGACACAAAAAGGTTATACAGAAGGCGCAAAAGATAAATTGGATGTGCTGATTCAAAAGGGTGTAGAACATGCATCAGAGCTTGGCATGTATGCATTGATCGACTGGCATGTACATGAAAATTTTGGAGTAACAGCGAATCCCGTTGATCATCAGAAAGAAGCAATTGAATTCTTCGATAAGTATTCAAAGATGTATAAAGATAAGAAAAATGTTTTGTATGAGATTTGTAATGAACCGACACATACACCGTGGGCAACAATCAGAGGTTACGCACAGGCGGTGGAAGCGACGATACGTGCGAATGATCCAGACGCTATCATCATTGTAGGAACTAATACATGGTCTCAGGACATTCAAGAGGTTACAAGTAAAACCAAGTTAGATGATGCTAATACCATGTACACCTTCCATTTTTATGCAGGAACACATGGAGAAAATATGAGGACACGAGTTGCCAATGCATTACAGGCAGGAACACCAGTGTTTGTAACGGAATTTGGAATCTGTGATTCCTCGGGTAATGGGGGATTTAATGTAGAAGAAGCAGACAAGTGGATAGAATTTTTAGAGGAAAATGGAGTTAGCTATTGTTGTTGGAGCTTGACGAACAAGGACGAATCAGCATCATATCTATCGCCACTTAGTAATAAGAAAAGTGGATGGACTAATGCTGACTTGGGAGGAACCGGAGCGTGGCTTGTCAATACATACCGTAAAATGGCGGATAAAGAGAGTGGAGCAACTCCACCAGTAGTGACGAATCCACCAGCGGTGACGAACCCACCAGTGGTGACGAACCCACCAGTGGTAACGAATCCACCAGTGGTAACGAATCCACCAGTAGTGACGAATCCACCAGCGGTGACGAACCCACCAGTGGTGACGAACCCACCAGTGGTAACGAACCCACCAGTGGTGACGAACCCACCAGTAGTGACGAACCCACCAGTGGTGACGAACCCACCAGTGGTGACGAACCCACCAGTAGTGACGAACCCACCAGTGGTGACGAACCCACCAACGGCAACGAATTCACCAGTAGGTGAGGGGGACCAGAGCATCATCTGGCGACCAGATACCCCACTTGATGTGATTTCAGTTTCGCAAATAGCTAAGTATTCCATGTACGCAACAGCGAAGATGACATGGAAGCCAAATACGACGATTAAGGTGCTTTCGTATCGTTCGGATAATAGTAAGGTTGCTTCGGTGAATCGTAGTGGTGTGGTATCCGCTAAGAAGGCGGGAGTGACCAAGGTTTACGCGCTTTTGGTTGATGGTAGCCAGGTGAGTGCACAGATTAGCGTGAAGAAACCGAAGGTTACATTGAAGAAAAAGAAGATTACGATAAGAAGATATCGAAAGTCAAAGATTAAGGTTAAGAAGAAATTGAAGACTGATAAAGTGGCATCTTTTAAATCAAGTAAGAAAAAGATTGCTAAGGTTAGTAAAAAGGGTGTTGTAAAAGCAATTCGTCGTGGTAAAACAACGATTACAGTGAAGATGAAGAGTGGCACTACTGTGAAGTGTAAAGTGACAGTACGCTAGAGAAAGGACAATGGTATGTGGATTATATTTGCATTTGGCTCAGCGCTTTTCGCTGGGCTGACTGCTATTTTAGCAAAGTGTGGAATCAGGGATACGGATTCGAATGTGGCGACTGCTTTGCGAACGATTGTGGTACTTGTATTTTCTTGGATTATGGTGTTTGTTGTAGGGGCACAGAGTGGATTAGGAGCTGTGCAGGGAAGAACACTGTTGTTTCTGGTTTTATCTGGACTATCTACAGGAGCATCCTGGCTTTGCTATTTCAAGGCTTTGCAAATGGGGGATGTCAACAAGGTTACACCAATTGATAAGTCCAGTACGATACTAACCATGGTGCTCGCGTTCATTTTCCTGGGAGAGAGTTTTGGGCTGATACAGCTCATGGCATTAGTTTTGATTGGTGCTGGAACATACTTGATGATTCAACGTAAGCCGGAGGAGAAGAAAGAAAAGGCAGGCAGCAAGTGGCTATTGTATGGAATTGGTTCTGTGGTATTTGCCAGTTTGACATCTATCCTTGGCAAGGTGGGAATTGAACAGATTGATTCTACCTTGGGAACTGCGATACGAACTATAGTTGTATTGGTGATGGCATGGGTGGTTGTATTTGTGACGAAAAAGGGAAGTACAATTCGACAGATTGATAGAAAGAGTTGGATATTTCTTGTTTTGTCGGGAATGGCTACAGGCGGTTCATGGCTATGCTACTACCGTGCACTTCAGACAGGACCCGCAAGTGTTATTGTACCGATTGATAAATTGAGCATATTGGTGACGATTGCATTTTCCTACTTGGTATTCCGTGAAAAACTGACAATAAAGTCGGGGATTGGTTTGGTATTGATTGTGGCGGGGACGCTGTCATTGCTTATATAATTTACATGAGTGTTACATAGAATATCGGAAACCGTGTTATGATAATGGGATAACAGAGCGAAATGAGGGATAATTTGACTTATAAAGAGATACAGAAAAATACAGAGGTTCGGGCATTACTTAAAAGAGGAAATGATAATCTAGGTGTATTAGGATATACGGATCATTCGGAAGCGCATTGCACAATTGTAGCGGAACATGCTGCTTTGATATTAAAAAAGTTTGGATATTCAGAACATGATATTGAATTGGTGAGGATTGCGGGATTTATGCATGATATAGGAAATGCGGTGAATCGAAGCCGTCATGGCGAATATGGAGCACTTCTTGCCAATGATATTTTAAAGAAGACGGACATGCCGCTGGCAGATCGAATGACAGTGATGTCGGCGATTGGAAATCATGATGAGTCTACGGGTGGAGCGATTGATATTATCTCGGCGGCATTGATTATCGCGGATAAGACGGATGTTCGTAGAAATCGAGTGAGAAATCAGGATATGGCTAGTTTCGATAAACATGACCGAGTAAACTATGCCGTTACGGAGGCTAAATTAAAAATCAATCCGGAGAAAGCAGTGATTGCACTGAATCTCCAGATTGATGAAAGTATCTGTACGATGTTTGAATATTTTGAAATTTTCCTTGGACGTATGTTGATGTGCCGTAGGGCGGCAGAAATCATCGGTGCCAAATTTAAGTTGACAGCGAATGGAAGTAAAATTCTATAGCGCTATTGATTCACATGTTTCTTAAGAGCCTCGAAGCTCTCTGCACTGATTACATGCTCGATGCGACAAGCATCTTCGGCAGCAACATCGGAATCAACGCCTAATTCCTCAAACCAGTTGGATAAGAATTCGTGGCGTTCGTAAATCATATCAGCAATTGCCTTACCAGTATCGGTTAGGTAGATAAAGCCAGCGTCAGTAACAGTGATGAAGTGGTTCTCACGAAGGTTCTTCATGGCTATGCTTACGCTGGATTTTTTAAAGCCAAGTTCATTACTGATATCGACAGAACGAACGACGGGTAACTTCTTGCTTAACATCAATATGGCTTCTAGATAATTCTCAGCAGATTCATTTATCGTCATATGCATTCTCCAATCATAAATATTTCTGTAAAATTATTGTAAGTATACCATACCACCACAATATTTTCAAATACAGCCATCTAGTTATTTGCAAAAATGACAAAATGGAACTATAATCATTACAACAAGAAAAGAAGAGAGATTACCATGAAGAAAAATTTTAAGAGATTTCAATTAACGCCAGAGATAGAAGAAGCACTTGATGCTTTGGGATATGATGAGCCAACACCGATTCAGATACAGGCAATACCTGTGATTATGGCAAAAAAAGATATCGTAGGGCAGTCCCAGACGGGAAGTGGCAAGACAGCAGCGTTTGCAATTCCGATTTGTGAAAAGGTCATATGGGACCAACGCGCACCACAGGCGCTTGTTCTAGAACCTACAAGAGAACTGGCGATGCAGGTGAAGGAAGATATTTTTACGATTGGCCGACGAAGACGACTGAAAGTACCTGTTATCTTCGGGGGCATGCCGATGGCAGAGCAAATCAACGAACTGCGCCAGCGTTCTCATATTGTCGTGGGTACACCAGGAAGAATACTAGATCATATTCGTAGAGAAACGATCAACCTGGCATTGGTGAAGTATCTTGTGATTGATGAAGCAGATGTGATGCTTGACATGGGATTTTTAGATGATGTAAAGACGATTATCGAGACACTAGAAGTGAAGCCAGTTGTGATTCTGTTCTCAGCAACAATTGGTGGACACCTAGAGTCTATGATTGAACAATATATGGATAATCCTGTACGAATTAGTGTGACAAATGGTACGCAGACGGTGAAGACGATTGCCCAGACCGCATTTGTTGTGGAAGAATCGGATAAATATCCGCTATTTCTTGACTTGTTTACGGTAGAGAATCCCGATAGCTCCATCGTATTTTGCAATACAAGAGACAAGGTCAATATTTTGTATAACCAGATGAAAAAGGAAGGTATTCGGTGTGGCAAGCTTCATGGCGCCATGGATCAGCGAGAGCGACTTCGTGTGACAGAGGATTTTCGACGGGGAAAATTTCTTCATTTGATTACTTCCGATGTAGCAGCTAGAGGTGTTGATTTTCCTGATTTGACCCATGTATTTAATTATGATTTCCCAGAGAAGAGAGAAAACTATGTTCATCGAATCGGAAGAACAGGACGAATTGGTAAGGATGGTCGAGCTATCAGTTTGGTAGAGCCAGGGAAAATGCCTGTGCTTCGAGAGATTGAAGACTATACGAAAGCCAAGATTGAGATGGGCATCGCACCAACCAAAGAAGAGGTTGAGGCATATCGTCCAGGTTTTGTCACCAATCAGACGAGAAAACGCGAGTTGAAAGAGAAAAAGGGAGCTAGTCTTTCTGAAGATATTATGAAGATTGTAATCAGTGGAGGCAAGAATCAGAAAATGCGTCCGGGTGATTTGGTTGGAACACTATGCAATATCGATGGCATTGATCCATCGGATATAGGAATTATTGATATCAGAGAAACGATGAGTTATGTTGAAGTGTTAAATGGTAAAGGAAAGCGCGCAAAAGGGGCGCTTAGCAAGATGACAATCAAAGGAAAAATTAGAACGATAAAAGAGAGCCACGATTGAATTGTGGATTGACTTTTGTAAGTACTAACCGTATGATTAACATGTTATTCATATCGTGCGAAATCCATGGTTGGGGTATCGTCCCCATCAAAAGGAACAGGGTGCAAGGCCCGACAGTTAATCCCTGCTGTGAGAACAACGAACAAGATGGTACACCACTAGAAGTAATTCTGGGAAGGTATCTTAAGTAGGTTAAGTGATATGGTTCAAGTCAGAACACAATACTTGGAGAGATTTGCGATAGATCCTTTCGTAGGCATTAACGAAGGTGTTTTTTTGTTGCCTAGAAATGAAACGCAGTCACGGAGGATATGACTAAACAAACATAAAGGAGGACTTAGATCATGAGAAAGCATCTAAGCAAATGGTTCGCGTTAAGTATTGCGCTTGCCCTATTCGTAACAGGCATCGTTACGGATCAAGTATCTGCCAGGGAGACAGGTACTACGTTACAAAAAGTTTCAGAGGCGGTCATTCCAGACGACTTTGAAAATGATTTGTGGTTACAGGACGATTTTGAAGAATTGAAAGTGGGCGACGAAGTGACGATTTACCCACGTCGTGTACCTCAGATTGTTTCGTCATCAACGAGCAGTGATGTGATGAGACCGAATTTTCATTTCGAAGTAATCGAGGGAGCAGAGAATATCTCTTTATCGACAACAACAAGTGTTGACAAGACCAGGGTAAAAGCTATCGAACGAGGTAAAGCAATTGTGAAAGTAACCTACGATTCTATGGTGGCATATGGCGTTACATATGGTGCAGTATCTGCTGTGAATACAGCCTATGTAGTATATCAAGTTACGGATGAGACTTCTGATATGGAAGTGTCCACAGGAATCAATCTGACATCCTATGACACCGTCTATTATACCGAGGGTGCTACAACGGATTATAAATTTACACCATCCGTAATTGGTGGTGCGATTAGTGAGGTTACTTGCAATGGACAGAAGCTGACAGCGAAGAATGGTGAGTACATCGCACCACTCGAGAACCGAAGCAATATCATTGGGGTAACAGCGAAGGACGACAAGAATGTAGAGAAGAGCGTCTATCAGGTCGTGGATGCAAGGAAAATCAATGTTGTGATTGCCAATCAGACACACCCAGGACAGAGCATCAAAGTGGGTGATAAGGTGACGATTTCCTTCAAGGGAATTACCATGCCAGTATATAAGCTTGCGAAAATATACAATCCAACGACGGAATGGATTGATGAACAATATCCTGAGTGGAATACCTATGGAACCTATGTCAGCTATACGAATGACGATCTAGGGGAAGTAAAAGGAAAATGCAAACAGTTTGACCTAGCAACGACGAATACGATTACTGTGACAGTGAATCAAGCAGGCACTTATCAATTCAAGAAAGGTCATATCTACACAAGCTGGTATGGCTGGGGAGCGATTGGTGAAGATAAACGTGAGGAAGGAACACCTGACCATGGTGCAACTTATGCAGATACCATCGAGAGAACATTTTCCCTGCTTCCTGACTTCTCGTTTCAGGTTGGTAAAGACGAACCTCTACCACAGACCCCAACACCAGCACCACAGGCAGCGACACCAGCACCAACAGTAGCAGCCACACCAACGGCAGCACCAGTAAACAAGCCAGTTGTCAAGAAGGTAAAAGCAACAAAGGTGAAACTGAACAAGAAGAAATTAACCTTAAAAAAGAACAAGACATATAAGTTGAAAGCAACAATAAAACCAGCTAAGTCGACTGATAAACTTACTTGGAAGACCTCAAATAAGAAGGTTGTCAAGGTTTATCAGACAGGTAAGATTAAGGCTAAGAAAAAAGGAAAAGCAATCATCACCGTTAAGACGACGAGTGGAAAAAAAGCAAAGTGTATCGTAAAAGTAAAATAGAAATGATTTGACAAGGAGACAGCGATGAAGTGGATAAAACCTGTAATCGGTGCATTGTGCGTGATGATGGCAGTGATGACCGGATGTGCTGCAAATCCAGCCGATAGCCCAATTACGCAATTAGACAAAGGGGAGCAGACGGAGGCCAGTGCACTTAAAAAAAGGAATACATTGCCTGAAAATGGCGTCGTAACTGCTGCACAGTGGAAGACGATTGCGGGAAAGTCTGGTACCTATGAATTTACAGGTAAAAGTGATAATACCAGTTATGTGTGGAGCTTTCAAGGAGAACAGATACACAACTCCATCGACCAGAATTTGAAGGTGAGCTTCACAGAGGATGGATTAAAACAGGTGATGGAAGAAGCGAACCATGCTTCGGTTGGCATGGGATTTTCCGTGAAAAAGCAAGAGCTAATCGGACCAGCAAGCCTTACCTTTACCTTGGATAAAAGCTGGGATGCCAATACATTGATTCTCTGTCAACGTGTCAATCAAAAAGTAAGTAAAATAGCAGATGTCACCGTGGGTGAAAAGAAGCAGGACAACGGTACCGTAACGACGCTTACGGTACCCCTGACCCAGGTGAATACGACCTATTATATTGTAGGTGGTAAGGTGGCAACGAAAGAAAAAAAGGAAAGTAGTAGAGAAAGTGCTCCGGCTGCACAGACATGTAGCGTATCCATACAGTGCAAGGAAGTCCTGAATAAAATGAGCCAGCTAAAGAAGACAAAACGGAGCTTCGTACCAAAGGATGGTGTGATTCTAAAGGCGACTCAGGTGACGTTGCAAAAGGGTGATACGGTCTATGATATTTTGCAGCGAACATGTAAGCAACAGGGAATTCATATGGAAGCAAGCTACACACCGGGTTATGGTTCCTATTATGTGGAAGGAATCAACCAATTGTATGAATTTGATTGTGGCGAATTATCGGGATGGTCCTTCTATGTAAATGGTTGGTCGCCTAACTATAGTTCGTCTGAATATCAGGTAAAAGCGGGAGATGCAATCGAGTGGTACTATACATGTAACTTAGGAAAGGATTAAACGATGCGACAACGAGATATGTTTATGCAATGTCATCCGATGATACCAATGACATATTTTCTATCGATTGTGCTGGTGACGGTATTCGTCAGTCACCCAGTTGTATTAATCATGTCTTTTTGTGGGGCCTTGCTATATGATATCTTGCTGCAGGGAACGAAGCGGGTGTTTCGACATCAGATATTATATGGAATACCGATGCTACTCGCAGTTGCGCTGATTAATCCAGCTTTTAGTCATTATGGTGTAACCACTTTGTTTTATATGAAGATAGGTCCTGTTACACTTGAAGCTGTCGTGTATGGAATTGTTTTGGCAGGAATTCTTATGATTACGTTGTTATGGTTTGCTAATTTCAA
Organism: uncultured Lachnospiraceae bacterium; assembly: GCA_964619785.1. GTDB lineage: Bacteria > Bacillota > Clostridia > Lachnospirales > Lachnospiraceae > CAZUGH01. The sequence continues at coordinate 9,889 of CAZUGH010000035.1, forward strand.
TCAGGTTATGACGACAGACAAGATTATCTACTTGTTCGGGAAAATACTCCCGGCATTTTCTCTAATACTTTCTATGGTATGCCGTTTGGTTCCACGGTTTACCAACCAACTCCATCGTATCCGTCAGGGTCAGAGAAGCCTTGGGCGGGCAGATAGTAAACCATTGCGGCGAGGAGTCGCACAGATGTCGATTCTAGTTACCTGGGCATTGGAAAATTCCATTGATACAGCAGACTCGATGAACGCGCGAGGATATGGACTTAGGGGGAGGACAGCATTTTCCCAGTATCGCTTCGACAGACGCGATGCGATTTTGGCTGGTGGCATGGCACTTTTGCTCACAATCAGTATTTTGGGATTTCTAACTGGCAATGCCAACGCGAACTATAATCCAATTATTGATATCAGTGGCTTGACTTTGACGTTGCAAAGTGTGATGGTGTATCTGGCATGGGGACTTTATTGCCTAAGTCCGGCGCTAATGAGAATCTGGGAGAATCACACGCGAAAATATGATAGGACACAACGTAAACCATGGTACTTCGGAGGACAAGATGATGAAAATAGTTGAATTTGAAGAGTTCACATTTTCCTATCCATTACAAGAGGAAAATGTACTCAGCCAGGTGAATCTCTCGGTAGAAGAGGGAAGTCTTACACTTCTATGTGGTGTGAGTGGTTGTGGTAAAAGTACATTGTTGCGTCATTTGAAAACGGCACTGACACCTCATGGCAAGCGGCAGGGGCACATTCGTTACCGTGGTCAGGAGATAGAGACCTGGAATCAGCGACAACAAAGTAGTGAGATTGGATTTGTGTTTCAGAATCCTGACAATCAGATTGTTACGGATAAGGTATGGCATGAGATGGCATTTGGGCTAGAAAGTCTCGGCATGAACCAAGAATCGATTCGTCTTCGCGTGGCGGAGATGGCGTCTTATTTTGGAATGGAAAATTGGTTTGAACGTGATGTGAAGGAATTATCTGGTGGGCAGAAACAACTGTTGAATCTGGCATCGGTTATGGCATTGCATCCAAGGCTTTTGATTTTAGATGAGCCTACTTCACAATTAGACCCGATTGCCGCCTCTGAATTTATGGATACGGTATATAAGATTAATCGGGATATGGGAATCACCGTTTTGATGACGGAGCATCGACTTGATCAGGTGTTTTCTCTGGCCGATTATGTGTGGGTGATGGATAAAGGAGCGATTCTTGCTCATGGATATTCGACAGAGCTTGGGGACACGTTGCGTAAGAAAAATCACGAGATGTTCGATGCGCTGCCGGTACCACTTCAGATTGGCGCAAGCCTGGCACCAGACCAGCCAGCTCCACTGACGATACGAGAGGGCAGGCAGTGGATGAAAAAGCAGAAGATGCCATGCTGGGAGAAACCAGTTAAGCAAGAGCTTACAGAAGAGGTGGTTCTATCGGCAAAAGATGTGTGGTTTCGTTATGCGAAGAACGAATCTGATGTGGTGAAGGATTTTACATTCGAGGTGAAGCGAGGTGAGGTCATAGCCTTGTTAGGAGGCAATGGTGCTGGTAAAACGACTGCACTCAAATTATTATCCGGACTCGAAAATCCTACTCGGGGCAGTGTTTGGATTCATGGCAAGAGACTGGGTAAATACACGGATGAACAGCTTTATCATGGGTTGCTTGGTATCATGCCACAGAATCCACAGGATATATTTTCTCGCAAGAGTGTAGAAGCAGAGTTAGAAGAGATGGTCGATTCACGCAGCAAGATTGAGAAAATACTAAAGTTTACGCATATGACTCATCTACGGCAGAGACATCCCTATGACCTTAGTGGGGGAGAACAGCAGCGTTTGGCATTAGCCAAGATTTTGCTTCTAGAACCACAGATTCTGATGCTAGATGAACCAACGAAGGGGCTAGATAGTCATTTTAAGAAAGAGCTGAAATCAATGTTGACCGAGCTTGCCTCTAAGGGTATGACGATTATTCTTGTATCGCACGATATTGAATTTTGTGCCCAGACAGCACAAAGAACAGGCTTGTTCTTTCAAGGGAATCTCGTGACACTTCAGGATTCGAGAGAGTTCTTTGCAGGAAATCATTTTTATACGACGATGACGAATCGCATGGTGCGAGACGTGCTGCCCGATGCAATTACGATACAGGATGTCAAGGAAGCTTACCATATGAAATGAGGATAAATGGATATGAAAAAATATCGCAATGTCTTATTATTACTGTGCATTTTGGTGTGGATACCGCTTACTATCTGGGTGGGAATCCGCTTCTTTGGTGACCGCAAATATCTGGTAATCAGCATCTTGATTGCATGTTATACATTGATTCCATTTTTCCTGCTTTTTGAAAGACGAAAGCCACAGGCGCGTGAAATCATGGTAATTGCAGTGATGATTTCCTTGGCAGTGGCAGGACGAGCCGCGTTTTATATGGTCCCTGGATTCAAACCCGTGGCGGCAATCGTTATCATAACAGGAATTTCATTGGGTGCAGAGACGGGGGTTATGGTAGGAGCGATGTCGATGTTTTTGTCTAATATGTTCTTTGGACAGGGACCATGGACGCCTTGGCAAATGCTTGCGATGGGCTTGATTGGCTTACTGGCTGGCGTTTTATTTTCCCATAAGAAACCCCAAAATGTGATAGTATATGGAATCTATGGGTTTCTGGCAGTGTTGATATTCTATGGTGGAATCATGAATCCGGCATCGCTTTTGATGATGTCTTATGAAATTAATCCACAGAACTTGTTAGCTATCTATGCATCTGGAATATGGATGGACCTTGTTCATGCAGCGGGGACGCTCACATTTCTGTGGATTGCCGCGAGACCAATGCTTGACAAGCTTGAGAGAATTAAGGTGAAATATGGACTGTTGGAAAGGGGGTGAAGGGATGAAGCGACGATGCACGACGGTATTACTTATTGCGATTTTGATACTTGGCTTATGCCCGAAGTATGCCCATGCTGATACACAGATGGTAAGGGTTGTTGTTGAAAATACGACATATCCCGTTAGCCAAGGAAGTCCTTGGGAAGGCGTGTGCCTTGAACGCCAGGTTGCGTTTACCCCTGGTATGACAATGCAAGAAGCGATTCGCCTAGCCCTAACTGGTATCTCATTTCAAAGTGACAGTTCTGGCTATATCTCATCCATTCAGGGGTTAAGAGAGATGGCGGCTGGTCCGATGAGTGGTTGGCAGGGAACGCTCAATGATTGGTTCGTCAATGGATCCTTTCACACAATTCTCTTACAGGAAAATGATGTGGTGAGAATTCAGTATTCTACCAACAGTGGCAAGGATTTAGGCGGAACCTGGACTAATAACGATAAGCGCTTGCGTTCTCTTGTGCCAAGTGTGGGAACTCTTAGCGAACCATTTTCCTCAGACCAGACTTCATATACCCTGACTGTTCCACAAGGAACAACGAGTATGACGCTAGTGACGACGGCGATGAATAAGAATTTTCAGGTGCGATATCAGACGGGTGGCAAGGAATATCAGAAGAATGCGGTGATACCGGTCACACCAGGAGTAACGCTGTGGGTAATTTGTGGTGATCCGACCTGGCCTTCCATCAATAATCAGGCTGGTGGCACGGCAGCTACGATTCCAGCTTGTGTATATCAGGTTCAATTTATCGAGCAGGGTCAGATGGTGACACCGCCGGTTGCCGACACGCCACAGGTGAATACCCCTGTGGTGGAGACGACAGATACGCCAGTTCTATCGACATCTTATAGGAAAATGTTACGCCGCACGATGGCTTATCTGAAGACGCAGATATCTTCTCCAACGATTGCTTCGGTCGGTGGCGAGTGGATGATGATGGGACTATCGCGTTATTCGGATGTGAGCAAACTACCTCTGACGAAGAGATACCTCGCAAATGTAAGACGTATCCTCAGTGAGAACAAGGGTGTCTTAAGTACGTATAAATACACTGAGTATTCGAGGGTGATTCTATCGCTCACGGCACTTGGCTATGATGTTACGGATGTAGCAGGCTATCATCTTCTGAATTATTTAGCAGATTGGTCGATGGTCAATTCTCAAGGTGTGAATGGTTCTATCTGGGCTTTGACCGCATTGGATTCAGGCAACTACAAGATTCCGAAGAGAAAGTCCGGCCAACGAACGACGAGAGAGCGTTTGCAAAAACGGATTATGGGAGCTCAATTGTCGTCGGGCGGATTTGCGTTATCTGGTAAGAAAGCAGATATTGATGTAACAGCGATGGCATTGCAAGCATTGACACCATATACCTCGAATCAAGATGTGAAAAAGGTGGTGAAGCGTGGTGTGACATGGCTGGCTAAGCGTTATCGTTCAAGTGAAATAAAAGACGCGGAATCGGTATCACAAATCATCATGGCTTTGACTGCACTTGGCATAAATCCGGATACGGACACGAGGTTTATCAAGAAGAACCGCACGTTGATTGACGAACTACGAAAATATGCTAGAGCAGATGGCTCCTTCGCGCATATGAAAGGCGGGGCAGCAGATGGAATGGCAACGGAACAGGCATTGTGTGCGATGGTTGCTTATTGGCGATTGTCAAAACACCGGACTTCGTTCTTTGATATGACTGACCAAACGAAACAGGAAAATGTAATCAAACGGCAGTCCATCACAGCGAAACCAAGCGTGAAGAAACCACAAAAGCGGCAGAAAGTGAAACGTAAGCAGGAGAAGCAGAAGACAGATTATTGGCAACCATATGATGAAGCGGCAGCAGTTACGACTGCCGCGGTGACTGCTTCGCCGAACCAACCTGAGCAAAAGGAAGAAGGGGCTCATTTTCCTATATGGCCCGTTGCGACTGGTGGAAGTGCGTTTGGTATAGCAATTATTGGCTTTTTTATGTGGAAAAGGAAAAAAACAGTATAAGATAATTCATGTCTGTTTTGAAAATGGCATGGTATAATGAAGCCAATTATATGGGGAGGTATTAGCAAAAATGAATCGAATTGTTATTGATGATAGTGTAGTGGCATTTTCCAATCATGTAGACGATTGTGTCGGAACGGGCCGCATGGACCTTGCGTTACACAAGGAGTATTATGAGCAACTCAAGATGGTGCAGGAGAACATTGGATTTCGTTATATTCGTGGTCACGGTTTATTTAGTAAAGATATGGGCATCTATCGCGTGAAGAAAAACCGTGAAGGAGTCTCGCGTAAGGAGTATAATTTCACATATCTTGACCAAGTATTTGATATGTATCAGGAATTGAATATCAAGCCTTTTCTTGAACTTGGATTTATGCCAGATGATATGGCGAGTGGAGACCAGGCCCAGTTTTATTGGAAAGGAAATGTGACCCCACCGTCAGATTATGCGGATTGGGCAGAGCTAATCAAGAAGACGTTAATGCACTTGATTGAACGCTATGGTCTTAGTGAGGTTCTCACTTGGCCGATAGAAGTATGGAATGAACCGAATCTTACTGGCTTCTGGCAAGACGCAGACATGCAAGAATACTTCCGACTTTATGAGGTGAGTGCACTTGCTGTCAAGGAGATACATGCTGATCTGCGTGTTGGTGGACCTGCGGTATGTGGCGGCTCGGATAAAGAATGGGTAGAGGAATTTTTGTTATATGTTCGTAGTCATAAGCTGCCCCTTGATTTTGTAAGTCGACATCATTATACGTCGTACTTGCCAGAACTCGAAGGTGATTATGGTTATATTAAGCTTCATGATCCCAATTATGCATTTGACACACTTCATGCAACGCACGAGATTATGAACCAATTCCCCGAATTCGCCAATCTCGAGATATATATAACAGAGTTTAATACGTCCTACATACCGCGTGCACCGATACACGATACCAATTTCAATGCGGCATATGTAGCACACATGCTTTCGAAGTTAGGGGATCATCATGCTTCTTATTCCTATTGGACCTTTGGTGATGTATTTGAAGAGTGGGGTCCACAGAGGAGCCTGTTCCATGGTGGTTTCGGTATGGTGGCAAATGGCTGCATTCCCAAACCAACTTACCAGACATTTTCCTTCTTTAAGAAGCTACAAGGAAAATGTGTTCATCGTAGTGAAAATGTTATCATTGTGAAACGTGAAGATGGAAGCTATTATGGTGTGGCATGGAATCCAGATATGGATGGAAAACAACCATGCTATCAGCAGACATTTTCCTTTCCGATCCAGAATCGTAGTTGTATCATAACAAAGCGCGTGAATGAGGAATGTTGCAATCCGCTTAAGGTATGGCATGACTTAGGTGAACCCGCAAATCCTAGTCGTGAAGACGTGGCATTAATCCGCGAGGCAGCAAATCCGCAGATTACCACGACGACAAACAATGGCGCTTGCGAGATTGATTTACAGGTTGTGCCAAATGAGGTTGTTGCCTTTGAAGTAAGGGAAGCAGAATTGACATCGGATTATGGCTATGATTATGAACGGACGATAAGGCAGTATGTTGGTGAAGAGTAGTAAATCTAGTTTTATCAACTTTGTCTGAGAAGAGTTCTACCGTTTTATTTTATTACGATTATTTTGTTTCTTTTTGAGACCGAGTACGTTGTGTCGGCTTTTTCACCGTAACTCTACAGTAGGCTTTTGTGCCATCTATGGTTACGGTGATTTTTGTTGTTCCTGGTTTCTCGCCTGTGATGACACCGGCTTCATTGATTGAGGCTATGCTGGAACGACTGCTTCGATAGGTGATTTCACCGTTTGTTGAGGCATAGACTTTTAATCGTTTGGTTTCCCCATGTTCTAGGTTGATACTATTTACTGACAGAGAAACCGTGGTCTTGCGAACCGTGATGAGGCAGCTTGCTTCGGCTTTTCTTATTTTAGCTGTGATTTTTACTTTGCCAGCTTTTTTTGCCGTGATGCGACCATAGGTGTTGACTGAAGCAACTTTGGAATTGCTGCTTTTCCAGGTGGGTATTGATCCATTTGAGGTGGCGGCTAATACGGTATATTCGTCACCGATGGACATCGTTTTATGATACTTGGATAATACAACGAAGGAGAACTTCGTCGCTGCGCTGATTGATGCGCTTGGTATCCATACTGCAAGAATGAGCAGTAGGATAAGATAGTGTAGATTTTTCATGAGCATCCTCCCGATATACGGTAGATACTCTCTCAAAACAAAGTTGATTTATTCTATCACAAATTTTTCTAAAAAGCAATGGAAATTGGTTCTGTTCTGTGATATACTACATAAGTCGGGTTAAAATAGACAAAACACAATCGTTTAGGAGGAATGGCTATGGTAACAGCAGTAGTAGGCGCCAATTGGGGAGACGAAGGAAAAGGAAAGATCACTGACATGCTTGGTGAGGAGTCCGATATCATCGTTCGTTTCCAAGGAGGAAGTAATGCAGGACACACAATCGTGAATGATTATGGTAAGTTCGCATTGCACATTTTGCCATCTGGAGTATTTTATGATCATACAACCAGCATTATTGGCAATGGTGTTGCACTGAATATTCCTGATTTGTGCAAAGAGATTCAGGGAATTGTGGACCGCAAAGTTCCAATGCCTAAGATCAAAGTATCAGATCGTGCACAGATTGTTATGCCATATCATATTTTATTTGATCAATACGAAGAGGAACGTTTAGGAGGTAAATCCTTTGGTTCCACAAAATCAGGTATTGCGCCATTTTATTCAGATAAATATGCGAAGATTGGCTTTCAGGTTTCTGAATTATTTGATGAGAGCGTTCTTCGTGAGAAGTTAGAACGAGTTGCCGTTCAGAAGGATATTATTCTTGAGCACTTATATCACAAACCAAAATTAGACATCGAGGAACTTATGGAGACTCTTCGTGAATACAAGAAGATGATTGAACCATATGTATGTGATGTTAGTTCATTCTTATATGAAGCACGCCAGGCTGGTAAGCGCATTTTGCTTGAGGGTCAGTTAGGTACATTGAAAGATCCAGATCATGGTATCTATCCAATGGTTACCTCTTCCTCTACTCTTGCTGCTTATGGAGCAATCGGAGCAGGACTTCCACCATATGAAATCGGTCGAATTGTAACCGTTGTAAAGGCTTACTCAAGTGCCGTAGGTGCTGGTGAATTTGTCAGTGAAATCTTCGGAGATGAAGCAGATGAGCTTCGTCGTCGTGGAGGAGATGGTGGAGAGTATGGTGCAACAACAGGTCGTCCAAGACGTATGGGATGGTTCGATGCAGTAGCAAGTCGTTATGGTGTACGTATGCAAGGAGCAACAGAGGTTGCCCTTACTGTGTTAGATGTTCTTGGTTATCTTGATGAGCTGCCAGTATGTGTCGGCTACGAGATTGATGGTAAGGTTACGAAGGACTTCCCATCTACTGTACAGCTTGCAAAGGCAAAACCAGTATATGAGATACTTCCAGGTTGGAAGGAAGAGATTCGTGGAATTACGGAATACGACAAGCTTCCTGCAAACTGCCGCAAGTATATTGAATTCATAGAAAAAGAACTTGGTGTCAAGATTAGCATGGTTTCGAATGGACCAGGAAGACACGAGATTATACATCGCTATAAGTTAGATTAATATAAGCAGCCTTGTTATCACGAAACGTGATGATGAGGCTGTTTTGTTGCACAAACAACGAACTATTGCCATTGTTTTGACACAGAATTTACATGATTTATGAATTGTTTAGAAGCTGCTGAAAAAATTCCTTGATATTGCAATTAGCAATTAAAAGATAATAGTTGTAAATGCTTTCCTAAT
>CAZUGH010000036.1:0-17891 GCA_964619785.1 uncultured Lachnospiraceae bacterium
TTTTTTCAGCATTTCACAATAAAATGCCATAGGATCCATATCTTCCTTACCAGTAATCTTTAGGTATTCCAATATCCATTTTTTTGCCTTGAACATACTTTCTGTAATGAATATCCTCGCCTTACCAAGATCTCTTTTAATTCCAAAAGCATCAATGTATGTATGTGCGTTCTCACTTCTTTCTTTATTGTATTCATCAAGAAATCCATGAACATCTACCTGGTGAAGCATGCCCTTTGCAAAAGGAAGCCTTATCTGGAAAGAAGTAGCGCCTTCTGTCCCAAGGGAGGCATTAATTAATGCGCCATAAGAAGGTGCGATAAAGCCTACACCATCAAAAGGTGTATCTACATATAACACTTTTTTTTCGCCTTGATCATCAATGTCCCATACTTTTCCATTATTTCCTGCATTATTCTGATTTTCTTTGGCAGATATATAAGTAGTCTTCTCATAATTATATCCAGTAATGGATTTATCCGGATTTTTAGGATCTCTTCGTTCATCTTGAATTACAACAAGTGTTTCTGGAGTAATCTCAAAATCCTCGTGCACAATTCTTCTAGAAGAAGACAGATATAGACCTCTGTATGCATAATATTTACTTTCCTGTATCTCAATGCGAGAAAAGTCCATGCCAAGATTAAGACGTTCATTTAGAGCATCATAATAAGTCGCATCAATAAAGGAAATACGACTCTTTCGACTCATATTTCCACTCTTATCAAACACAACCATATGCACAGGCATGTCCGATTCTTTTGCATAAATATCAAGACCATTTTCTATAATATCCTTAGCAAACTCCTGAAGTGATTCCCTATATCCTTTTATGCCATCGCTATCAGACTCATCAAAAGGCATAAAGATATTATCAAAATCCATTACTAACATTTTATCAAGCAATGTAGTACCTGTAATTTCAAACTTCTCATCCTTGCCATAGCGACGTTCAATTTCTTTATAAAACTGATAAAAAACAGGACATTCTTCCATATCTTCTTCCTGTTTAATCACCTGTCTGCATAAGGCTTTATTTATTAAATATATCGCATATACCTTATCGTCCTTTCCTTTTGGAAAAAACTTAAATAAAGCTTTTGCATTAATTGTTCTAATTTTTTGTTTTTGGGTATTCATAGCTATTTTTCCCTTAGCAATCTCTTCTATTAACTACCAGTCGATAAATTCCTTTTTGTCACCTAATTCATCACGGTTGGGTGCATCTTGGGTGTTCACTTTTTGACATCAAAACGACCGTCTCAACATGCCCCCCTTGCGGAAACATATCGCACGCCTGCACCTTCTTCACCTCATACTTTGTTCCATGTGCGCCCTCGGCTAACACCTTCACATCCCTAGCTAATGTCGCTGGATCACAGCTAACATACACAATGCGCTTTGGTTTCATTGCGAGAATGGTATCAAGCAGCACACCATCGCAACCCTTGCGAGGCGGATCCACAACGACAACATCCGCTTTCATGCCAGCTGGTCCGACCTTGTCACGAACCATCTCAGAGCCTACAACCTCTTCCGCAGCCCCGCAGAAGAATTCCACATTGGTCAATTGATTTAACGCCGCATTCGTGCGCGCATTCTCAACTGCTTCCGGAACGATTTCCACACCAAGCACCTGGCCTGAACCTCCAACTGCTGCCGCCAGGAAGAGCGTAATGGTTCCGATTCCACAATACATATCCCACACGGTCTCACCAGGCTTCACATCCGCGAAGTCGAGAGCAGTCTGATAGAGGCGAAGCGTCTGTGGCGGATTCACCTGGTAAAAGGATTGCGCAGATATTTGGTACTTGATTTCGCCAATGGCATCTGTAATCGTATCCTTGCCCCACAGCACCTTCGTGTGTGTACCAAGAATCACATTGGTACGCTCGCGATTCACGTTCACCAATATACTTACTACACCATCGATGTCACGCAAGACACTCGTAAGTGCCTCCCCATACGACTCCATGAATCCACGAAAAGCACCATTGATAACCAAACATACCATAATCTCCCCAGTGGAAAATGCTTTTCGCACAAAGATATGACGCACCAACCCACTATGTTTCTCTTCATCATAGGCCAGAACACCCTCACGCTTCATAAAGCTCACAATCTTGGCAACGATTTCATTGCTGATAGGGTCTTGGATTGCACAATTTGTCATTGGAATAACGGAGTGTGTTCTACTTGCGTAGAATCCCGTGGTAGGATTTCCATCTTTGTCAGCACGAACTGGAAATTGCGCCTTATTTCGGTAGTTCCATGGGTTGTCCATACCAAGAATCGGATTCACTACAGCTGCAGACAGGTCTGTACCCCCGATACGCGTTAAGCAATCGAGCACCTTTTTCTGTTTATAACGGAGTTGTCCCTCATAAGACAAGTGCTGCAACGTGCATCCGCCGCACTGGCGGGCCACTTTACAAGCAGGCTCGACACGATCTGGTGATGGCTCTAGTATTTCAACCAATCTCGCAAAGCCATAATTTTTCTTGGTCTTCATAATCTTGACACGGACTTTCTCGCCCGGCAATGCTTCCTTAACAAAAAGAGCATAGCCATCGAAATGTCCTATGCCCTCTCCATCTTTGCCAAGGTCTTGTATTTCAACGATCACTTCTTGATTCTTTTTGAAATCCATAGATTCTACTTAGCCTCCGTTGTTCTGCGCAGATTGCTTTCAAATAAACGATTGTAACCGAGCCAACCATCTTCCATCGTTGCCTCAGAGAATATCTCTGTCATTGTCTGCATCTTAGCATCTGTATTGTCTGCTAGATTTAACGCCATCGCCTCCATCAGAGCAGGTACCTTCGGAGAACCATACTCTAGTTTACCATGATGTGCTAAAATACAGTGTTTCAGCTCGCTCGCTAGTTTCTCTGGAAATCCAACAATTTTCTTAATTCCATCACTGACTAATTCTGTACCCATATAGATATGACCGAGCAATTGGCCATCATCGGTATAATCATTAGCAGGGAAAAATGCCAGCTCATTGATTTTGCCCATATCATGAAACAGGGCTGCTGTAATTAATAAATCACGATTCAAAAGTGGATATGCTTTCGACATAAACTCACACATATTCGTTACTGCTAACGTATGCTCAAGTAATCCGCCCATGAAACCATGATGAACGCTTTTCGCTGCCGAATGCTTCTTAAATGAATCTGTAAATGCCTTATCTTCCACGAAGAAGGATTCTAACAAAGTCTTCAGATGCGTCTCCTTAATACTCGCAATGTACTTTAGCACCTGGCTGTACATCTCCTCCACATTCTTCGTCGTACATGGAACATAATCCGTAGGGTCGTACTCGCCTTCACTTGCCACACGAATACGGTTGATGTTCATTTGCAATGCTCCCTGAAAACTAGTAACCATACCCTCACATTGAATGTAATCCATGGAATCGAAATTCTCAATACCATTCGTCAGTTCCCACACCTTGCCATCTGCATTGCCTGTCTTATCCTGCAGATTCAACGCATAATAAGTCTTACCTGCTTTCGTCTTTAAAACTCGTTTCTCTTTGCACAGGTAAACTCCTGTGAACTTCTGTCCATCTCGGTATTGATTTAAATAATACATAGTCGCTCCATTCTATTTTGCTTTCTTTTTAATAGTAACATATTCACTGTAAATCTTCTTGCCCTTCACTGTCTTATAGCAGCGAATCTGATAATTATAAGTCATACCTCGCACTAACATCTTGTGCTTTAGGCTATTCTTCTTATAACTCTTGATGGTCTTCATCTTGTGATACTTAAGCTTTACGCCCTTGAGTTTCACGCTGACCTTGCCCCAGACTTCATAACCACTTACCTTGCCCTTAGCGCCCTTCTTCCACTTCAGCGTAATCGAACCACGGTGTGCTTTCGCCTTGAAACCTTTTACCTTAGCTGGAATCATTTTCATTGAAATCTCTGAGGAAAATGGAGTCAGCTCCCATCCTGCTAAAGTTGCACGCTTCACCTGTACCTTGTATGTATATGTCGTACCAGGAGTAAGCTTATCATCTGTAAATGAAGTTGCATTCAGGCTACGTAGTAATTGATACTCACCCTTCCCACTCTTACGATAAACCTCGTAAGAACTAGCGCCCACATAAGGAAGCCAGCTAACCGTACCACTAGTAAGACTTGTTGATGCCTTGCATGTCAGACTCTGAACAGGTGGCAACGTCAGATTAACCATTTCAGTCGGAGCCTGAAGCACAGGAACGATTGGGACCGCAGGGGCAGGTGTGATAGCCCCGCCACTAACCGTATCTGCCTTTATCGAAGATGGCAACATGCAAATTCCACATGCCATCAAAATTCCTAAAATTAGTCTTGATTTTCTCATCATGAATTCCTCCATTTCTCTCATCTTAAGTTGTGTATCAGAAAAATACCCATCATCCATTAATGATACCTATTTTTCCCTAGAAAATCAAGTGTCCACAGTTTACTTTTCAAAATAAATCGTGTAGAATGAAAATAGAACATAATATAAGAAGGAAATATGATGAATAAAAAAGTTTTTAAGACGTTAGAATACAATAAGATAATTGACATGTTAGTGAATGAAGCGGACTCTACAATGGGGAAGAAAAGTGCTGCATCATTACTACCTGCCACCGATATCAATGAGATACAAGCACTGCAGACCGAGACTTCACACGCCCTGATGCGTTTATTTAAACAGGGAACAGTAGGATTTCATGGGCTTCGCGATATTCGCGCCAGTCTCGTCCCTCTTGATAAGGGGGCTACACTTAGTATCAGCGAGCTGCTAGACATCAGCAGTTTACTTGATGTTGCAGCAAGAGCCATCGCATTTGATAAGAAAGATGAAGACCTCTCCGATGCACTATCAGGACGTTTCCATGCACTTGTTGAACTGCGTGATCTCAATCGTGAGATTAAGCGATGTATCTTGTCTCCAGAAGAGATTAGCGATGATGCAAGTCCAGAGTTGAAACGAATTCGACGTGCGATTAAGAATGCTGGTGAGCAAATCCATCAACAGATGACGCAAACGATGACTTCTAGCCAGACGATGCTTCAGGAAAATATCATCACCCTGCGTAATGGGCGATATTGTCTACCGGTGAAAGCGGAATACAAATCCTCTTTTTCTGGAATGATTCACGGTCAGAGTTCCTCTGGCTCAACCTTTTTCATTGAGCCGATGGCCGTTGTGAAGTTGAACAACCAACTAACGGAATTAGCAGTTAAAGAACAAGAGGAAATTCAAAAGATACTAGCAGCTTTGTCTAACCTTGCTGCACCAGATTGTGAAGACTTAGCACGCGATGTTTTATTACTTGCCGAACTTGATTTCATCTTTGCAAAGGCAAAATTATCTAAGAAAATACAAGCAAGTGAGCCAATCTTCGATGGGGATTATATCGACATCAAGAAAGGTCGCCACCCATTGATTCCGAAGGAACAGGTTGTACCGATTGATGTGGCACTTGGCAGGGATTATTCCCTACTCATTGTCACGGGACCGAATACTGGTGGTAAGACTGTTTCACTCAAAACCGTTGGTCTCTTTACCTTAATGGGACAGGCAGGGCTTCATATACCAGCCTTTGACCACTCCCATCTTCGTGTTTATAACGAAGTGTATGCAGACATTGGTGATGAGCAAAGCATCGAACAGAGCCTGAGTACATTTTCCTCACATATGACGAATACGGTATCCATTCTTGAGAGAGCCGATGAGAATTCACTGGCGCTTTTTGATGAGTTAGGTGCAGGAACAGACCCAACAGAGGGTGCCGCTTTGGCGATTGCCATTTTGAACAATCTGCATGAACGCCGTGTGACAGCAATGGCAACGACGCATTACAGCGAACTAAAGATTTACGCACTGTCTACAGATGGTGTAGAGAATGCGTCCTGCGAATTTGATGTCGAGTCACTTCGCCCAACGTATCGATTGATGGTTGGTATCCCAGGAAAAAGTAACGCATTCGCTATCTCAATGAAATTAGGGCTTGGTGAGGACATCATTGCCCAAGCAGAGAAGTTAATTGATGAAGACGCGAAGAGCTTTGAGGATGTCGTGACAGACTTAGAAGAAAGTCGTGTGGCGCTTGAACAGGAACGTGCACAGATTGCTGTCTTGCGAGGGGAGGCAGAACAACTTAAAAAGAAGCTCGCTGATAAGAATCAACGAATTGATGACGCCAAAGATAAGATTCTGCGTCGTGCCAATGAAGAGGCCAACGATATCTTGCAAAAAGCAAAGGATGTGGCGGATGATTCCATTCGTAAATACAATAAATGGATGCAGGGTGGCGGTGATACCAAAGCCATGGAGCATCAACGAGATGCTTTACGTGAACAATTAGGGAAGACGGGCAAGAACCTCACGTTAACATCAAGTAAAAAGCCAAAAGGCAAGAAACCAACCAACCTTAAGATTGGCGACCTGGTTATGGTTCATTCCATGGGCGTCAAGGGAACGGTTAGCACACTTCCAAACAGCCGCGGGGAATTGTTTGTACAAATGGGTGTGATTCGTTCCTCCGTTAAAGTAGATGATTTAGAATTAATTCAAGAAGACACATTAACGGTTAACAAAGGCAAGAAGCAACAAACGGGTAGTGGTAAGATTCGTATGAGTAAAGCAATGTCTGTAACCACCGAGATTAATCTTATTGGTAAGACAACAGACGAAGCCATCCCACTACTTGACAAGTATCTAGATGATGCCTATCTGTCACACCTTCACCAGGTGACAATTATCCACGGCATCGGAACAGGCGCATTGAAAAAAGCAGTTGTAGCCCACCTAAAGAAAACAAATTATATCAAAAGTTTTCGCGCCGGGGAATTTGGCGAGGGTGGCTATGGTGTTACAATTGCTGAATTCAAATCATAAAGGAGGAGCTTATGGCTGAAAAACAACGAATTCTCATCGTCGATGATGATTCTAACATCTCAGAACTAATTGCACTTTATCTCACCAAGGAGTGCTTTCAATGTGAAATCGTGGAGGACGGGGAATCCGCTATTGAAAAACACAAAACATTTCAACCCAATCTGATTCTATTAGACCTGATGCTTCCAGGCATCGATGGATATGACGTGTGTCGCGAGATTCGTAAGACTTCAACAACACCAATCATTATGTTATCCGCTAAAGGCGAAGTATTTGATAAAGTTTTAGGTCTTGAATTAGGTGCTGATGATTACATGATTAAACCATTTGATTCCAAGGAACTAGTCGCTCGTGTCAAGGCTGTATTACGCCGTTATAAGCCGATTATTGCCACACCTGAGGAACAGGAAGACAAGCCAATTGGTGAGTATGTCGAATACTCTGACCTTCTCATCAGCTTATCGAACTATTCAGTCACTTACTTTGGCGAGCAAGTGGAGATGCCACCGAAGGAACTAGAATTATTTTATTTCCTTGCCAAGCATCCAAATCAAGTATTTACAAGAGAACAATTGCTTGACCAAATCTGGGGTTATGAATATATTGTAGACACACGTACTGTTGACGTTCATATCAAACGTCTTCGTGAAAAAATCAAAGACCACGCCGAATGGGCCCTGACAACCGTCTGGGGTATCGGCTACAAATTTGAAACCAAGAAACAGAGATAAGACATCGGAATGAGGATTCGCATGAAATTAATACGTAATACGATAGGACAGAAGCTAACACTCCTGTATCTCGTACTCTTTGTCGTATGCTTCGCCTTCACTCATACTGCTGGAACAGACTACATCCGTGATAAAGTAGTTGAAGAAACCGCAGATATGCTGCATGAAGCGGGTGACGTCATACTGACAAGGCACATTGAACAACAGACCTATACAGACGATACCATTCGCAATTTTCAGAGTCACATCGAGATTGGTGCAGAGACTGCAAACTGCCGTATTTTGCTTGTCAATACAGACGGTGATGTCTTAATCGATACAACCAATCCCAAGGTGAACGATAATGTGTATCGATATGATGCCTCCTTTTTGATGGAGGATTTCATGGAAAATGTAAGCATGGACAAGTTGGTGGAAGACCCTGTCTTCTGCGTAACACTCCCGATTAAAAACTGCGTATTTCTAAATGGCTACGTCGTTATGATGACACCTATGTCGCAAATAGAGAAGCGTACATCCTATTACTTTAATATTTTAGATGGACTATTTTACATCATCATGGGAATGCTATTGATTGTATTTATACTTCTCTACATTACCAACACCTTGCCACTTCGTAAATTAATTCGGGAAGCGAAAGCATTTTCCATTCGTCGTGACAACCCACCAATCAAAATGCATACGAATGATGAATATTATGACCTGGCAGAAACACTCAATATCATTGGTGAAGAGATGAGTAAGTTTGACGAATATCAAAAGATGTTTATCGCCAACATCTCACACGATTTCCGTTCACCTCTTACTTCGATACGTGGCTATGCAGAGGCGATACTTGACGGAACCATCCCTTATGAGAATAAGGATCGTTACCTCAACACCATTCTTTTTGAGACGGACCGATTGAATCACTTAACTTCAAATCTTCTTACCCTGAATACATTTGATCAAAGTAGCATTTTCCTTGAGAAATCAACCTTCGATATCCACACATGTATTCGTAATACGGTAGACTCGCTCGAGGGTTCCGCCAGCAAGAAAAATGTATCTTTTATACTTGATTTTGATTCCTCAAGCGAGCTCAATGTATCTGCGGATATTAACCGTATCCAACAGGTCGTGCATAACTTGATTGATAACGCAATCAAGTTCAGTCATAATGATTCTTCTATCGTCATCGGAACTAAGACCAAGGGGGATAAGGCATTTATCTCAGTAAAAGATACCGGAATTGGTATTGCGAAAAAAGATATCAAGAAAATCTGGGAACGCTTCTACAAGTCTGACACCTCTCGTGGTAAAGACAAAAAGGGTACGGGACTAGGCCTTTGTATCTGCAAAGAAATCATCGATGCCCATAAACAAACCATCAATGTGGTAAGCACCGAGGGCGTTGGCAGTGAGTTTGTATTCACATTAAAAGTTGCAAAATAAAAGCCATATGGGCTGGCATATCACATATGATATGTCGGCTCAATGGCTATTTTTATACTATTTCCAATCTAAACGATGTAAATGTCCTTCTAAATTCAATTGTTCAAATCCCTGATGTCGCATCGCCTCATAGGCAACAATCGCAACAGAGTTGGATAGATTCAACGAGCGAATATCTCCAAACATCGGGATACGAATCGTCGTCTCTTCATTCTCCACTAGAATCTCTTCTGGAATACCTGCACTCTCCTTACCAAACATGATATAGCAGCCTTCTTCATAAGGAACATCTGTATATACATGATGCGCCTTCGTAGTAGCCATATACATACCCTGTCTAGCATCAGGATTCTTCTGCAAGAAGTCCTCGTAATTATCATAAATCGTATAATCAAGCTTGTCCCAGTAATCTAGTCCTGCCCGTTTCACCTGCTTCTCTGTAATACGAAAGCCCATTGGCTCAATCAGATGAAGCCTGGCACCAACTGCCACGCAGGTTCTTCCGATATTCCCGGTATTCATCGGAATCTCTGGTTCATGTAAAACAATATTAACCATTATTCGCGTCTTCCTGTCGTAATGCTAAGAACAGGTCAATCTCGCGACCTTCAAAAGCCATCGGTACACATAAAGTTTTGGCAAAAGTACTCGTAAAACTAACCTCACCATGAGATAATGTAGGTGGTGTAATATCAATACCAATATCATTAGAAGCAAATACAGTAGCTGCATTACCCATAATCATATTACCTAATTCACTTAACGCACTCGATGCAAAATCATCAATCTCGTTGACTTCCATCATACACATCTTGGATGCAATAAAGCATGCATTTTCCTTGGACATACCAATCAATACTTGTCCACGCATCTCTCCCGTAACACCTATTATAATAATCCACGAATCCTTCGCAAATGAAGCTTCCTTCAAAAGCGGCTTCTGCATTTGTACTTCAACGAAACACATATCCTGAAACACTTTTTTAGCTGCTAACAGAAAGGGATTGATGTGGTTTGCATTTAATGTTGCCATCGCAATTTCCCCCTAAACATATCTAGACCTATAGTAACATACGAACAATAGTGTCCGCAAGGTATTTATTCTAAAGCATCTATGAACTTTTGAATCTGCTCTAATGCCTTCTTTAAGTCCTCAATGGAATATGCATACGATACTCGAAGGAAGCCTTCACCACAATCTCCAAATGCAGTACCTGGTACCACTGCCACTTTATATTCCATCAGAAGTCTCTTAGCGAATTCCTCTGACGTCATACCAAAACGGCTGATATTAGGAAATACATAAAAAGCACCAAATGGCTCAAAACATGGCATCCCCATATCTCGTAGTGCCTTCACAAGAAAGCGACGTCGCTCATCATAAGACTCTCTCATTCTCGCTACGTCTTCATCTCCGTTGCAAAGGGCCTCTATCGCGGCATACTGACTTGTTGTCGGTGCACACATGATCGCATATTGATGAATCTTAATCATCTGCTTCATTATCTCTCTTGGTCCAGCTGCATAACCGAGTCGCCAACCGGTCATCGCATAAGATTTTGAAAATCCATTGATAACGATTGTTCTCTCTGCCATTCCAGGTAGTGATGCAATCGATACATGATTTCCCTGATAGCTCAGTTCAGAATAAATTTCATCTGACATGACAAACAAATCATGCTTGAGGATAACAGGAACCAATTCTTCCAAATCCTCTTTTGTCATAATCGCACCCGTCGGATTATTCGGAAAGGCCAGAATCAGAATCTTCGTCTTCTCCGTAATCGCTGCTTCAAGCTGCTCTTTCGTCAGCTTAAATTGATTCTCTTCCTTCAACTCAATTGTTACCGGAACACCATCTGCTAGCGAAACACAGGGCAAATAAGAGACATAACATGGCTCCGGAATCAATACTTCATCACCTGGATCAAGCATTGCCCTTAAACCAATATCAATTGCTTCGCTACCACCAACAGTAACCATAATCTGATCTCGTTCATATGTAAGCCCAAAACGGCGTGTCAGATATTTTCCTATCTCATCACGCAGCTCTGTTAAGCCCGCATTGGAGGTATAAAACGTTCTACCCTTTTCTAAAGAATAGATACCTTCTTCTCGAATATGCCAAGGCGTGTCAAAATCAGGTTCGCCAACACCAAGGGAAATGACATCATGCATCTCGCTTGCTACATCAAAAAAACGGCGAATACCTGATGGTTTTAAAGCTACGACTTTTTTAGATAATGGATTTCTCATGGAGTAATCAACATCCTCTCATCATCAGAGCCCTTCTTCACCATCGGCAATCCATGCTCTTTGTATTTTTTCAGAACAAAATATGTCGCTGTACTAAGTACCGACTCCATCGGTGACAACTTCGTAGAAACAAAATGAGCAACTTCTTTCATGCTGCGTCCGTCAATAATCACGGTCAAATCAAATCCACCACTCATCAAATATACACTTTCAACCTCTTCAAACTGATAAATTCTCTCTGCCACTTTATCAAAGCCTTGTCCACGTTGTGGTGCGACCTTAACTTCAATCAATGCCGTTACTCGCTCATTGTCCGTCTTGTCCCAGTTAATCAATGTTGGATATCCACAGATGATACCCTCCGATTCCATATCGCGAATCTCTTTGCTGACTTCCTCTTTTGAAGTATCTAGCATCGCTGCCAAATCCTCTGCTTTCATTTTCCCATTCTTCGATATGTTCTTTAAGATTTTTTCTCTCATACGTATCTCCATCTCCTGTCTGCTATATAACCTTGTACAGCTCATCCACCTTCGGTGGCTCTAAAAATCTTCGTTCCTCACCATTTATAATAACACGGTCATTGCCTGTTGTTGCTCTGCCTATCACCGTACCATGAATTCCAGCCTTTTCAAGTGCATCTACCAACTGAGCACCCTTCTTGGTACCAATCAGCATACAGCCACTTGATATAAGTAGATATGGATTCACATCAAATACCTCGCAAATCTCAATGGTCTCTTGACGTATTGGTATCTTCTTCAAGTCTATCTCAAGTCCAACTCCCGATGCTGCTGCCGTCTCCCACAATGCTCCAAAGAGTCCACCTTCGGTCACATCATGCATCGCAGTAACTCCAACTGTCATTGCTACTCGACTATCTTCTAGTACCGATAACATCTCGCCAAAGCCTTGGGCTGTATCGACAAAATCCTTGCCAAATCGTTCCGTCAGCATGTCCTCTTTTTCATGTGAAATAATAGAGGTTCCCTCGATACCGATATACTTCGTAACGACGATATCATCACCTGGCTCTAAGCCTGATGTTGTCACAAGCTTGCCCTTTTTCACCTTGCCGACACCAACAACAGATACGAATGGTTGATTCACCACAGCTGAAACCTCTGTATGCCCGCCCATAATCTCAACCTGATGTTTCACCGACAGCTGTGCAATCTGCTCCATAATCTCTACTAAAACGTCTTCAGAGCTATCTGGTGGAAGAATGATGGTCAGCATCATACCGATTAGTTCACCACCCGCCGATGCAATATCGTTGGCAGTAATATGAAAAGCTAGGTTGCCAATCTCACTGGCAGTTCCAGTGATTGGGTCAGTAGACATAACCAATGCCTCGTCAGGTCCAAGCGTCAGTGCTGCACAGTCCTCACCGACACCAGGATGAACTAGCACTTCTTCTCGTTTCACTGTTAATTTCTTAAACACAGAACGCTTCAGTACATTCTCTGGAATCTTACCTATCTTCATTGTATCACCTTTCTCGCTTTACTGCGCCGGTTGTACTGCTGCATCCGGAGCAGCCGTTGGTTCTGTTGGTGCCTGAGTTGCTTTAGGTGCAGGCGTAGTTTTGGAATCAGAGTCGTCTTTATCTTTGTCCTTATCTTTATCTTTATCCTTATCCTTGTCAACCTTCTTACCCTTCACCACATAACGTGGAGATGGATAATACGTACTAGCATTAATCTGTGTCTTCGTCTCCTCGCCATTTTCTGTTACAATCTTCCACAGTTTCGCTGTATAACCTGTATGTGCCGACTGCGTTACTGCAAAATAGGAAGATGGTTTGGTCTCATCATATGTTACCTTGTCTTTACCTGGTTCCTTCGTACTCGTTGTCTCAGACTCAAAACGAATCTTGCGGTCTGCAGACCGAGTCTCATGTCCATATACAGAAAACGTAATCGTACCGCCACCTGCATAACCAGCAATGTAAAGTGGTGCATCTGTATTATTCTTAAACTTAAAATCTTTATACGTACCTGCAATTGCTGCATCCATAGAAAGTTCAACATAGCTAACTTTCATCGAATGTGGAAAACGCTCTACAATATCTTGCTCTGCCAGCAATACAGCATTGTACAAAGTGGTAGATACCTGGCAAACACCTCCACCAATACTATCAACAACCTCGCCATTGCTATAGGAAGGAGCCGCATAATAACCATTACTCTCTTCTAGTGGTGCAATTGTTTTATATACAGAAAATGTTTCACCTGGATAAATAACAGAACCATCAATTAACCGAGCTGCATTTGCTAGATTCTTACTTCGATCTACTGCACCTGCTGTATAATTTGTTGAAAATGTACCCAGCCTATCCTTACATAGAGAAGCCGTTTCTTTCGTCACCGTCGGCTGATCTTCAGTAACAACAGCGTCAATACGAATCTCCTGGTCATCTGTTCCGCTTGCGAGAATCGCCTTTTCTAGCGCATCCATTGTGGCCTTCGCGTCTACACGCTGACCTGGTGTCGCATCTGTATAGGAAAATACACCATTTTCTCTCGTCACCGATGCATTCT
Organism: uncultured Lachnospiraceae bacterium; assembly: GCA_964619785.1. GTDB lineage: Bacteria > Bacillota > Clostridia > Lachnospirales > Lachnospiraceae > CAZUGH01. The sequence goes on from CAZUGH010000036.1 coordinate 13,856, forward strand.
TAGCTTCTGTTGTATACTGTCCACACTTTTCATCAACAAAGGAAGCTACCTTCTCATCATCTAACTGATAAGCCAGCTCAAACACTACCTTTTCACTCTTAGCCTTACGTATCTCTTTGAAGTTGGCAAACATACTGCCGGTACGTCCCACCTTCATCGCATCCTTGAGAAATTCATTATCAAGACTAGAAAATCCTAAGGTCTCTAAGGTTGTATCAACTTCATTACCCTGGACATTAACTTTCACCGTCCGTGTCTTGAGTGATGATACATATTCCTCAATCGCCGCTTTTGTTTGCTCCTCTGTCATCCCCCCAATGGATACAGAATCTACATAGACACCCTCACAGATTACTCCTTCTGCCAGCTTAATATTCTGATATGATACTCCAAATACAATTGCAGCAATAATAGCTACAAGTAAGATTCCTCCTCCAATGACGAATCCTATTCTTTTCATCTACTTCCTCCAATTTCGAAACACAAACTCTGCAATTTGACTTTTTAAACTAAATATGATAGAACCATAGGTACAAACATAGCTACTATTAAAATGATGCAAATGATAGTTGCTATTAGTCTTTGTTTTTTACGATTAAACATGTGGATTACCTCCTGTTATTATGAATTATTTTTGAAAGGACACATGAAAATATGCCTATTTTCTTTATCTGTATGCTCATCTTCGTTGCTTGGCTCTGGTATGAACGAAACAAGCACTCTCGCATCGTAACTCGCAAAACTCAGGAGTTCTGGGAACGCGAAGAAGAAGCAAATCATACACGCAACAAGGATATTTCGAATTTACCTTATCTACATATGAATATGGAGAAGATACCTGGTAGGGAACATCCTCATATCCCGATTGCTACTCTCTGGAACCAATTAAATGATATGTCCCATGAACCAATGCTTGACCTTGCCGATTATTCTAACACCGACCTGAAACTTCATTATGGCGTTGGCAACTTCAAGGTATTAACAAGCTATGATGATAACTATAACAATTTTCTAGTACAGTTGTCAATTCTAGGACGCACATTTTCCGAAATCGGCGATACGAATTCTGCCATTGCATGCTATGAACAAGTGCTTGCCGATGGCTCGCGCAAAATTCAGGATTTTCATGCTCTTGCTAAGCTCTATCTTGGAGCGGACCGTCCTGAGGCTGTCAACGAGCTCATCTCACAGGTCTCTAACGATTCCTCACTAGAGCGCAAAGACGGAATTCTTATGAAGCTTCGTGAGACACTTGCCACCTATCAGTGATTGCATAAATGGTTTAAAAAACATTGTTCACACTGTGGATTACGCGCTGTACATACCCCACGTCCATGAGTAATAATTTGAATATTATAGAGTATCCAATGATCCTTGGGAAGAACCTTCATGAGATCCATCTCAATCTTCTGGGGATCATTTTCCTTGGTAAATCCAAGTTTTCTAGAAATCCTCATAACATGTGTATCCACTACGATGCTTGGCTGATGATAGATGTTGCCTCGAATGACATTTGCCGTCTTTCTCCCTACACCAGGTAACGAGGTTAGTTCTTCAATCGTCTCTGGCACCTGACCGCCAAATTCCGTAACCAGTTTTCTCGCACAGAGAATCAAGTTCCGTGCTTTATTATGATAAAAGCCTGTTGGCTTCACATCCTGTTCCATCTCGGCGATATCTGCATTGGCAAAATCCTCTAGTGTTGGGTACTTTGCAAATAAATCCTTCGTCACAATATTAACTCTTGCATCGGTGCACTGCGCACTCAATATCGTGGCAAATAAAAGCTGCCAAGGAGTATCATGATTCAGATAACATTTATATTCTGTTGAATAGTGTTCATCGAGCAAATCCAAAATCTGCTTCACTCTCTTCTTATCCATGCAACACCTCCAATTCCGTCACTTTAGCCGAATGATTCAATGGGCTTCGGTTCCTATAATCAAACAAATAATAATGATTCTTCTCTTTTATCTGCCCATACTCAAGCAATTCGCTGATATCCAATGTAAGCCGTCGAATATGTGTCATATTGGATAATTGTCTCGCCTGATATCCTTCATAGCCTGGCAAATAAGTATGTTCCACCGCTTCTTGGTCGTAGAACTGATGGAACTTCTGATTTTCTTCGGCCGTCCATGGCTTCACAAAATCTGGTGGATTCTTGACATTATCCCGAAGATATAAATCATAGGTAAGTGCCTGTGCGAATAATTCTTGTTCTTTCATACTTGATTGGATGCATTCATGAAAATACCCCTGTAGGATATTATATCGGTCAAATCGACTCACGCCTCCATGAAAATATCCTTTTAATTTATAATAATTACCCAAGCCTTCAAAAAAAGCAAACGCCGTTTCATGGAAGCAAATCGCAAATGCCACACTCGCAGCAAATTGAAAACTATTATAATATACTTCAACCATCTCTTCCACGAGCTTTAATCGAATAACATCTTCATATGGCAGCCAGTTCGTGCTCAGCACCTCATATGGTGGTGTGCTATCATACAACACGCCGTACTCATCCTTGACCTCACCCATATATGAACCTTTCAATACTTTTAGAAATCCAAGCTGCAATTGGTCCGGTTTCATCTCATACACATCGTTGAAGGATCTGCGAAAACTCTCATACTCCTCATAAGGAAGACCCGCTATCAAGTCTAGATGCTGATGAATATTGCCTCCTTGATGTACACGCCAAACTGCCTTCTTTAACTTATCTAAATCCATCCGTCTCCGAATCGCCTGTATCGTCTTCTCATTTGTAGTCTGAACACCAATCTCCAATTGAATCAGTCCCGGACGAAAGCTCTTAAATAATACCAAGTCCTCTTCTCGCAACAAGTCCGCTGAAATCTCAAAATGAAAATTTGTTATCCCATTATCATGTTCACCAACAAACTTCCAAATAGCATAGGCATGTTCATGATTGCAATTAAAGGTTCTGTCCACAAACTTCACCTGTGGAACCTTCTGCTCTAGGAAAAATGTCAGCTCGCCATATACTTTATCTAAGCTACGTAGACGCACGGTTTTGTCTATCGACGACAAACAGTAACTACAGGAGAACGGGCAGCCTCTGCTTGTCTCATAATAGACAATACGATTGTGCAAGTTTTCAATATCTCCATACGGAAATACAACCTGATCAAGATTCATCACGTCACGGTCAGCTGTTGCAACAATCTCTCCATCTTGTCGGTACGTAATACCTTTTATATCGCTCAATGCACTCTGTTGCTCTACCTGCCAAGCTACATACTCTAAGAAGGTCTGTTCCCCCTCGCCCCTCATAATCAGATCAATAAAGGGATATCTCTCGAGTAACGTCTGTGCATCATAGGACACTTCTGGTCCACCCATTATGATTGACACCTGAGGCATAACCTTCTTAAGATTTTCTGCCACCGTTATCACCATCTCAATATTCCATATATAGCAGGAAAATGCAACCACCTGCGGTGCTCTCTCGTAGATATCACGAAGAATTTCCTCCGCGCTATTATTAATCGTATATTCTGCCATCTCAACTTCATCTGGATATTTTCCTCTTGTATATGCCTTTAGACAATATACTGCCAGATTCGAATGAATGTATTTTGCATTAATTGCCGTCAAAAGTATCATTTAGCGCCTCCTCATATACGTGTCATGCGCGATTTTATAATACAGAAAAAGCACCAGTCAATCTGGTGCTTACGCTTATAAGCGGGTGATGGGAATCGAACCCACGTTTTCAGCTTGGAAGGCTGATGTTCTACCATTGAACCACACCCGCAACTTAGTTACCTATGATATTATACTAGATGCCTTGGGAAAATGCAAGTGATATTTTGCCATAAAAATACCGACCTCCAAATCGTTAGATTCTTATAGTCTAACTTATTGGGGTCGGTACATTTTGCAACAGTCCCTTTTTATATTCTATGTTTTCACTACTTGTTCTTGTAAGCTGGTATTTTAAACCTTTTCTCACCTACATAAACTGTTGGATCTTCATCTGGGTGATAATCTCCATCTAGTTGACCGT
>CAZUGH010000037.1:0-17832 GCA_964619785.1 uncultured Lachnospiraceae bacterium
ATTATCAGATAAAAATATCATAATACAAAAGAACGGAAAAAACAAGTATATCTTTAATCAGAATGGGCAACAAATAAATAGTAAAATAGGAAATATTGTGTTTTTTTTCGCAAAATGAGAAAATTTATGCTATATCTAGTGTTTTTTTATCAATCACTCCTTGACATTGAGAGAGAGCCTTACTATAATCGTTAATGAAGGGGCATTTAATGTTGGGGACAAATAGAAAGGACGAAGAGAGATGGCACAGACAAGATTGGAAGGCTGGGAAGGGTTTAAACTTGGCCGATGGAGCAACTCCGTAAATGTTAGAGATTTTATTCAGAAGAACTACACACCATATGATGGTGACGAATCCTTTTTAACAGATCCAACTGAGAAGACAAAGAAGCTTTGGGACGAAGTATTGGATCTATTCAAGCAGGAGAGAGAAGCTGGCGGTGTTCTAGATATGGATACCAAGGTAGTATCAGGACTTACCTCTCATGGAGCTGGATATATTGATAAAGATCTGGAGGAGATTGTTGGACTTCAGACAGACAAACCGTTAAAACGTGCGATGCACCCATTTGGGGGTATTCGTATGGCGCAGGCAGCTTGCGAAGCATATGGTTATAAGGTTGATGATGAGATTGTCAACATTTTTACTAAATATAGAAAGACACATAATCAAGGTGTTTTTGATGTTTATACCCCAGAGATGAAGAAAGCGCGTCATGCAGCTATCATTACTGGACTTCCAGATGCGTATGGTCGTGGAAGAATTATTGGTGATTATCGTCGTGTTGCTTTGTATGGTGTTGATTATTTGATTGAAGATAAGAAGCATCAGTTAAGTACCGCATTAGTTCGTATGGTATCTAAGAACATTCGTCTTCGTGAGGAACTGACAGAGCAGATTCGTGCACTGCAGAGCCTGGCAGAGCTTGGAGATATCTACGGATGCGACATTCGCAAACCAGCGAAGAATGCGAAGGAAGCGATTCAGGCAGTTTATCTTGGATATTTGGCAGCAGTAAAGGAACAGAATGGTGCAGCAATGAGCTTGGGCCGTACTTCTACATTCTTAGACATCTATGTTGAGCGTGACTTGGCAAATGGTGTTATTACAGAAGAGCAGGCGCAGGAATACATTGACCACTTTATTATGAAACTTCGTATGATTAAATTTGCCCGTACACCAGAGTATAATTCATTGTTTTCCGGAGACCCACAGTGGGTTACGGAATCCATTGGTGGTATCGGTGTAGATGGCCGTCATATGGTTACGAAGAATTCATTCCGTTACCTTCACACATTGGAAAATCTGGGCGCAGCACCAGAGCCTAACCTGACTGTACTTTGGTCTACAAGATTGCCAGCAGCATTCAAGAACTATTGTGCGAAGATTTCCATCGATTCATCATCGATTCAGTATGAAAATGATGATCTGATGCGAGTTACACATGGTGATGATTATGCGATTGCTTGTTGTGTATCCTCGATGAGAATTGGTAAGGAGATGCAGTTCTTCGGAGCGAGAGCAAACCTTGCAAAATGTCTCCTCTATGCAATCAATGGCGGTGTAGACGAGAGAATTAAAGAGCAGGTTGGTCCAAAGTATCGTCCTGTGACAAGTGAGTATCTTGACTATGATGATGTAATGGAAAAATACGACGCTATGATGGATTGGTTAGCAGGACTTTATGTCAATACGCTGAATGTCATTCATTATATGCATGATAAATATTGTTATGAAAGTATACAGATGGCACTTCATGACCGCGATGTAAAACGTTATTTTGCAACAGGAATCGCAGGACTTTCTGTCGTTGCTGATTCGTTAAGTGCAATCAAGTATGCGAAGGTTAAGACCGTTCGTGATGAAGACGGTATCGTGGTTGACTTTGAAGTGGAAGGCGATTTCCCTAAGTATGGTAATGACGATGATCGTGTTGATGATATCGCAGTGAACCTTGTGAAGACATTTATGGACAAGATTCGCAGCCATCATACGTATCGTGATAGTGTACCTACGATGTCAATTCTTACGATTACTTCAAATGTAGTATATGGTAAGAAGACAGGTAATACGCCTGACGGACGTAAGATGGGAGAACCATTGGCACCAGGTGCGAACCCTATGCACCGCAGAGATACAAGTGGAGCGGTTGCTTCTCTTGCCTCAGTTGCAAAACTTCCATTCCGTTATGCACAGGATGGAATCTCAAATACATTCTCGATTGTTCCAGACGCTCTGGGCAAGGAAGACAAGGTATTTGTAGGCGAAATTGACTTAGACCAGTTGGCATCCTGCGGACCAGATATGGCATGCAAAATTCCAAATCTGGAAGAGGGATTGGACAGAGAATAAGGAGGATTATTATGGCTTCAACAGGACAGATTGACAATTTAGTAAGTTTATTAGACGGTTATTGTGAACAGGGTGGACACCACTTGAATGTAAATGTATTTACAAAAGAAACATTATTAGATGCACAGGCTCATCCTGAGAAATATCCTCAGTTAACAATCCGTGTATCCGGATACGCTGTTAACTTTACAAAACTTACAAAGGAACAGCAGGATGACGTGATTTCACGTACATTCCACAATGCCATTTAATTTATGACAGGATATATTCACTCAACCGAATCCATGGGTACTGTAGATGGCCCAGGGATTCGGTTTGTGGTATTTATGCAAGGATGCCCCATGCGCTGCCGGTACTGTCACAATCCGGATACTTGGGAGACTGGCAGGGGACAAGAGAAGACAGCGAAAGAAATCATTGACAAATGTAAGCGGTATCGTGCATACTTAAAGGACGGAGGAATCACCGTTACAGGTGGCGAACCTCTGTTACAGATTGACTTTATCACAGAGTTATTTCAGGAAGCAAAGAGCGAAGGAATTCATACTTGTCTCGACACTTCTGGCATTACATTTTCCCGTGAGCAGAGTGTTATGAAAAAGTTTGATCAGCTGATGCAACTGACGGATCTTGTTATGTTAGATATTAAGCATATGGATTCGGACGAGCATCGCATGTTGACAGGTCATTCGAATGAGAGAATTCTGGATTTTGCCCAATATTTAAGTGAGAAAAATGTGGACACGTGGATTCGTCATGTGGTTGTCCCGGGAATCACCTACAATACCGATGAGCTTCTTGAGTTAGGTCGTTTCATTGGCACATTACCAAATGTGAAGGCAATTGATATTTTGCCATATCACACAATGGGTAAGGTAAAGTATGACAACCTAGGGCTGGAATATCCGATGGGTGACACCCCAGCGCTCACAAAAGAACAGGCGATAAAGGCAAGACAGGTAGTACTAGCTGGCGTAAGCCAGACAAAAGAAATCTAATATAGATGGAGGTATAATCATGGAAAAAGTGACAAAGGATATGCTGATTGGCGATATGCTTAAGGAAGATGCAACAATCGCACCAATTCTTATGGCAGCAGGTATGCATTGTATCGGATGCCCAGCATCTCAGGGCGAGAGCTTAGAGCAGGCAGCTATGGTTCATGGCATGGACGCAGACGAGCTTGAGACCAAGATTAATGAATATCTTGCAAACAAATAGACGAGGATGAGCCGCGCGAGCCGGTGCTCGCAGGCACCAGCGTTCATAACCAAATTCCGATTGACATTGTTGTAACAAAAAGAGGTTACGTCGCATAAGCGATGTAACCTCTTAAAAATAACACGCTATTTACATAACTGACAATGTCAACAATGCTTTATCTTTAACAATGACCTTGAAATGTTCGTTCATGTAATCTCTGGTAGCGTAAAACATCGGTTCAGCTTTGCCGAATTCGCCTACCATGTCGCAGACTTGCTTGAAATCCCCTGCTTTACCGGACTTCATCATGAAGAGGTAGTAACAGTTGTTCTTTTGGTCTTTCCATACCGTGTTCTTGCCTTGGTAGGTGTCACCAATTGTATGTGCTGCTGCAATGACTTCTTCTAGAGAACCAAAGGAAAATACTCTGCTAGCGTCTGTCTGAATCACTCGATTCTTCGCTTTGCCTTTCTTTTTCTTCTTGGTAGGGGTGCCGATTGTATCCTTCAGAGGAACAAACTCGCCGTTCTCCTGCTCGGAATCATCAAAGGCACTACCAATCATATCGCCTAACTGGTCGAAGCACTCCATCAATTCATCTGGTAAATCATCTGAATCCTCATCTTCGTCCTGGAAAACCATATCATCCAAATCACCATCGGATGGCCTGAAATGAGAGAATTTCTCTTCAAACTCTTCTGGATCCTCAACTTTGGTTATCACCAGGATAATGGAGTCTCTAGCAGTTGGGATAGCCTCTATCATAATAGGAATATCGTCTGTCTCGAAACCAAAATCAATGGAAGCTTGTTCCATCATATCTCGGAAAAGTTCCTTAGCCTTCTCAGTTCCATATGCTAATTCACTAATCTTTAAATGTCGTTCCATAAGGTCGTTTTTTGATAAGATGCATCGTATCTGATTGTCGCTGATTCGTTCTATCCTCACAAGCTCACATCCTTTCTAAATAACGCAAACACACTATTTACTAGTGTAATTGAAGTATAAGTGAAAATAAGTCTAAAGTCAATAATGAATTATGCATAATAAATGGAATATTTTTACACGTGCAAATGGTGGGTTTAGAGCAATGAACATATGTTGAAAATAACACCATATGTAATATAATGGAGTTAGAGTGAAGCAACCGCAAAAGAGAGGAGATGGTGACTAGAAGCAGGATTACGATTGGATATTCTTACGATTTCTAACTATCAACATACATACTTATACTAACAGCCAACGGGGGTAACGTTGGTTTCTATATTCGTTATCGGATATTTTTTCATTTTCATTATAATTTTGATTGACTAATGTGGGAGTTTTACTCGAAAGAATGCACTTTGGATATGATTACATCACGGGGTAGCATCTTCTAAAGTGCAAGGTGGAGGAGATGTATATTAAAGATAATAATTGGGTGATCGAGAAGATACGAGAAGCTAGTGATCACGGACTGCAGGTGGTTGTGAATGGTGTCAGCTATCAGCAGTTTCCCAAGGAAGAACTCATGATATTTTTAGAAAAGACACCATACATGATGATGGACTATGAAGGAGATGAATGCGGACGGATTGTAACGGTAAACTTTAATCCTGTACGCAGTCGTTGATTTCCTTGACTAAGATGCAAAATAACCGGTCGAAAGGGGGGAGACTTGTCTTCCTCCTTTTCATTACGAAGGATTGTGACTGCCGTTGAAATGACATATAAATTGTGTTATGATAAGGGAAACAAATAACACTGACGACAGACGTGAAATCGTGGCAACGAATTTTTATCGCCTCCTCACAAAAATCGCTCGGAAAAGAGGATTATATGAAGAACAAAAAAATGATTATTGTAATTGTCATTCTTGGAATTCTCGTATTGGTCTGTGCTGGTGCATTATATCGACATTATGCACCGAGTAGTGAAAAACGCGAAATGACAGAGCAATATGATATACAACAGGGACAATACTTACTAGTGATAAATGATACTGTATTAGATGCCAGAGGTGTTGCAAGTGAAGGACAGCCATACATTCCGGTAGAGTTGGCGAGCCAGTATTTTAACCATAGATTTTTCTGGGATAAGGAGGAAAATATCCTTTCTTATGCTACGCCAACAGAGCTGCTAACCGTGGGATTGGCATCGAAGAATTATATGGTAGGACGCGAGCAAAAGAGTGCGAAATACAATGTATTGATTCAGCAGGGTGAACAGATTTATATCAGCATGGATTTTGTTAAGACGTATTCAGCGTGCCAGTTTAAGACCTACACGAATCCGAGCAGGATTGTGGCAGTAGGTGATTTTACGACGAAGTATCAATTTGCGACGATGAAGAAGAGTACGAGATTACGTGTGGGAGCAAATAAAAAATATGCATATTTGCTTGAGATTGAGGAAGACGCTGCCGTATATCTTGATAAAGATGCCAAGGCTGAGAATGAATACGTGAAGGTTATGACTACGGACGGTATCGAGGGATATGTGCCAGAAGACTCATTTTCGGGAAAAGAAGAACGTGCGATGACGACGGACTATGTGGAACCACAGTATGAACATCAGAGCATAGGTAAAACGGTGAGCATGGGCTGGCATCAGGTAACGAATGAAGCGAGCAATAATTATTTGACTGACACATTGGCGGCAACGAAGGGTGTCAATGTTGTATCGCCTACTTGGTTTTCACTTAGTAACAACAAGGGAGAATTTACGTCATTAGCAAGTACAAGTTATGTGCAGGCGGCGCATAGTCGAGGCGTGCAGGTGTGGGCTCTTGTAAGTGATTTCAAAAAAAAAGTGAGTATGACCAAGCTGATGGGACGAACTTCAGCTAGACAGCAGCTAGTTAACAATTTAGTGGCAAAAGCAATTCAGTATGATATTGATGGAATCAATATAGATTTTGAGCAGATTACAGCTGATAGCGCAGGCGGATATCTCGAATTTTTGCGCGAGTTGATGATAAAATGCAAGAGTAATAACTTGATTGTCTCGGTGGACAACTATATGCCAGCGTCTCATAATACGCATTATGATTTGGCTGAGCAGGGCAAAGTTGTCGACTATGTTGTGATGATGGGATATGACGAACATTATCCAGGCGGTGGCGAAAGTGGTTCCGTTTCCTCGATTTCATTTGTACAAAATGGATTGACGAACGTATTGGCTTTGGTGCCAGCGAACCAGGTTGTGATGGGTATGCCATTTTACACGAGACTGTGGAAAGAGGTTGCCAAATCAGACGGAACAGTGAAGATAACGTCTGAGGCGTATGGAATGGACGGCGCGGAAGCGATGCTTAAGAGAAATGGTGCTATGGCAAAGTGGGACAGCACGACGGGTCAGTACTATGCAGAGTTCAAGTCGGGCAAGTCGACCACCTATAAAATCTGGATGGAAGAGGAGAAGTCACTCGAAGAGAAATTGAAAGTGATTACCGCACAGAACATAGCGGGTACGGCATATTGGAAATTGGGTCTTGAGCGAAGCGCAGCATGGGACGTGATTGCGAAGTATATCAAGTAAGTATAATTTTCTGGTAACAGCATATATTAATAAAAAACAGAAGCGGTCATGATAAATATTGTGGCCGCTTTTCTTGGGCTATGTGGAAAAAAAGATTTGGTATTGGATTGGTGCTCGGACTGCTTGTGGCAGCAGCGGCATTTGGGGATGAGTTGGCCATTATGGTGTTCAACGAGAAGGAGAAAAACAATACAATTGTAATTGATAGCGGTCATGGGGGCGTGGACCCTGGCAAGGTGGGGACTGCGGGAGTGCTCGAGAAGGACATCAACTTGAGCATTGCGAAGAAGGTAAAAAAGTTACTTGAGCAGAAGAAATACCGTGTAGTTATGACGCGAAGTGAGGATAAGGGCTTGTATCAAGATACGGATTCAAATAAGAAAATGGCGGATATGCGAGCAAGGGTGTCTCTTATACATGAGACGAATCCTGCGATGGCAGTGAGTATTCACCAAAACAGTTTTGGAAGTCCGCAGGTGAAGGGAGCACAGGTATTCTATTATCAGGGGTCTGAAGAAGGAAAATGGATGGCTGATTTGGTTCAGGATACCTTGAAAGAAAAATTGGCGGACGGAAATCACCGAATTGCCAAGGCGAATAACAACTATTATATGCTTTGCCAGACGGATGTGCCCTTCTTGATTATTGAATGCGGATTTCTCTCAAACCCTCAAGAAGAACAGCTTCTTGGCTCCGAAGAGTATCAGGGGAAAATGGCTGCAGCGATTGCGACAGGAATCGAAAAGTGTCTAATTCAAAAAAAGGGAAAAACTTGATAATAGGTGTAAAAAGTGGTACAATATATAATCTAGTTAAAGGCATTAGTACGTGCTGAGAATGGAGACATTATGGACACAAGAATGATTGCTTGGAGCGAGGCAGAAGGGTTTGATTCTGAGGAGCTTCAAGAAGCAGAAAAGATAATTGCACAAGGTGGCTTGGTTGCATTTCCTACGGAGACAGTCTATGGACTAGGTGGTGATGCACTGAGAGAAGAGGCGGCGAAGAAGATTTATGCTGCGAAGGGACGCCCTAGTGATAATCCGCTGATTGTCCATATTTCCAAACAAGAAGCATTGACTCCATTGGTAAAGGAGATTCCACAAAAGGCGAAACTTTTGATGGACCATTTCTGGCCAGGGCCATTAACTTTAATTTTTTGTAAAAGCCAGATTGTTCCGAAAGGAACGACGGGCGGATTGGATACGGTGGCAGTTCGTATGCCGAGTCATCCAGGTGCGATGGCTTTTCTAGATGCAGTGAAGGTACCGATTGCAGCACCAAGTGCCAACACATCAGGAAGACCAAGCCCAACACTTGCAAGCCATGTTAAGGAAGATTTAGATGGCAAGATCGATATGATTATCGATGGGGGACAGGTAGGCATCGGAATTGAGTCTACGATTGTGGATATGACAGAAGAGATTCCTGTTATATTGCGGCCCGGATACATAACGGAGGAGATGCTTCGGGATGTCGTAGGAGAAGTGAAGATGGATGCTGGACTGGTGAAGAAGGAGGTACATCCAAAAGCGCCAGGGATGAAGTATCGTCATTATGCACCACAGGGGCAGATGACAATATTCGAGGGACCAACTGAGAAGGTTGTGGAGAGAATCAATCAGCTGGCAGCAGAATATTCTTCGGAGGAAGTAGGAATACTTGCTACAGAAGAGACAAAAGATAAGTATAAAATGGGGCACGTGATTTGTGTTGGATCAAGAAGAGAAGAGACAATTGCTAAGGAGTTGTATGGTGCATTACGGAGTTTTGACGCGCTAGGTGTCAAGGTGATACTAGCTGAGAGCTTTTCAAGAGAACCTCATGGGGAGGCTATCATGAATCGCCTGATGAAGGCAGCAGGCCAGAGAATCATTTATCTGTAAGGGAGGAATATTCCAAAACTTAGGAGGTAGACAGCATGTGCGAATACAACAGAGTCGTTTTCATATGTAAGGAGAATCTAAATCAAAGCCCGATGGCTGAATGGATTTTTCGAAGTATTATCATGGATACAGACAAGAAGATTGAATCAAGAGGATTGGTTGTTCTGTTTCCAGAACCACTGAATTCAAAGGTGTCAGGGGTGTTGCAAACTCATGCAGTGCCTTGCTTAGAGCAGTCGTCAAGACAGCTTGAGGAGGCGGATTTCGTGGAAGGAACATTATTTATTACCATGAACTCTGTGGAGAAGATTAAGATAGCAGAGGATTATGGAGTTACAGAGAATGTATTTACGTTGAAGGAATTTGTAGAAGAAGAAGGAGAAGTGATAGATCCTTATGGTGGCGATGAAGAGGGATACGAGAACCTCTATATTCAGTTGAAGGATTTATTGTATAAGGTTAAGACGGTACTTAACTGGAAATAATACGCAGAGACTTGCGAGAATGGAGTACGGAATGATTGCATTGGGTAGTGACCAAGCAGGTTACGAATTGAAACAGGAAGTTATGAAGTATCTGGATGAACAGGGACTTGAGTACAAGGATTATGGCAGCTATAGTGCAGATCCAGTGGATTATCCGATTTATGGCAAAGCAGTTGGTCATGCGGTTGCAGATGGAGAGTGTGACCGGGGAATCTTGATTTGCGGAACAGGAATTGGGATTTCGCTGGCAGCTAACAAGATTAAGGGGATTCGGGCAGCAGTGTGTGGGGATTGTTTCTCAGCAGAAGCAACACGTCTACATAATGATGCGAATATCCTGGCAATCGGTGCACGTGTTGTAGGTACTGGGTTGGCTATTAAGATCGTTGATACTTTTTTAAATACAGAGTTTTCAGGTATTGACAGACACCAGAGAAGAGTCGACATGATTGAGGATTGATTAGGAGGAAATGACATGAAGTTAGGATTTATTGGCTGTGGCAATATGGCACAGGCTATGATGAATGGAATCATTGGCACGGGATTGTATTCTAAGGAAAATGTAATGGCAGCAGACCATGCACAGGCAGCACTTGATAAGGCATCGAAAGAACTAGGAATACGTGTAACGACAGACAACAAAGAGGTAGCAAAAGAAGCAGATATCCTTGTGCTGGCAGTGAAACCATTTCACTATCCTGACGTGATTCATGAGATTTCATCCCTTATATCAACAGATAAATTAGTGATTTCAATCGCAGCAGGACAGACGATTGAGAATATTGAGAAATTGTTTAACAAAGAGATTAAGCTGGTTCGTGTTATGCCAAATACACCAGCACTTGTAGGAGCTGGTGCAGCTGGCATTTGCCATAATGCATCGGTGACAGAGGCTGAGCTTTCACAGGCAGTTGAGATGTTTGAAAGCTTCGGTATTGCAGAAGTGGTTCCCGAGAGTATGATTGATGCCGTAATCGGTGTAAGCGGAAGTTCACCTGCGTATGTTTTTATGTTTATCGAAGCGATGGCAGATGCAGCAGTCGCAGATGGTATGCCAAGAGCGCAGGCATATCGGTTTGCCGCACAGGCAGTGATGGGAAGTGCCAAGATGGTTTTAGAGACTGGTAAGCACCCGGGAGAACTCAAAGATATGGTATGTTCTCCATCAGGAACAACGATTGAGGCAGTTCGTGTGCTCGAGGAAAAAGGAATGCGCAGCGCTGTATTCGAAGCACAGAAGGCATGTGTAGAGAAAGCAAAGAACATGTAGGAGAGTTATGAAGAAAAAGCATAGCACCCGATGGGAAGTTGTAGAAGCTTTGGCGATGGTGACGCAGATTGGATTGTCGCTGATTCTATGTATGTCCATCAGTTTGTTTATTGGCTATCTATTAGATGGTCTGTTTGGCACAAGATTTATCATTATTATCATGATATTTGTAGGAATTGGTGCCAGCGTGAAGAGTCTGCTAACGTTGACTAAGAGTTTCACCGATACTAAGAATGTGGAGGGTGATAACCATGGAGACAGCAAGAAGAAGTCTTAAGACTTTGATTCTTGGGGTTTGGATAACCATGGTGGTAGTTACCATCATCGGAATGATTCTTACAAAGGATGCGCTGGGATTTCTCTACGGAGAAGCATTAGGAAGTGTGCTGGCAACAGCGGCAGCATATCATATTTACCACACATTAGATGTGGCATTAGATCTGGATAAAAAGCATGCGGCAAATTACGCAAGGCGGGGATCGGTGATTCGTTCACTTATAACCATCGGTGTACTGTTAGCTGGATTTTACCTGCGTGCTTTTATTAGTCCATTGGGAATTTTCCTAGGACTGATGGGATTGAAGGTATCTGTATATCTTCAGCCCCTCATAAATAAGTTTTACAAATCAGATAATTAACATGCAAAGGAGTGAGAGCTTGAGCAAGTCGAACAACCTGGATTTCTTTATCCATGGTTATCAGAAGGTAAATCTGTTTGGTGTGGAGTTCTATATTACAACAACACATGTATGTCTGGGAATTGTTATAATCCTGCTTGTCATTTTTGGATTATTTGCCCGTCATGCCATTAAAAAGGCAGATCCTACCAAAGCACCAACCGGTTTTTTAAATGTAGTTGAGATGATTGTTGAGAAGCTCGATGGACTTGTAATAACCAACATGGGACCAGAACTCGGCAAGACATTTGCTAATTATGTCGGTACATTATTTATTCTGTTGCTGGCATGTAACCTGTCAGGACTATTAGGACTTAGACCACCGACAGCAGATTTTGGTGTAACATTACCTTTGGCACTTATTACATTTTTCATCATTCAGTATCAGGGCTTTAAAGCTCAGAAGTTTGGCAAGATTAAGGGACTGTTTGAACCTATTTTCCTATTCTTCCCAATTAACCTCATCAGTGAGGTATCAACACCATTATCGATGTCATTGCGTTTGTTCGGTAATATGTTATCCGGAACAATTATTATGGCACTGATTTATGGCCTGCTTCCAAAATTTATATTGATTGCTTGGCCAGCTGCCTTACATGCTTACCTAGACGTTTTCGCAGGAGCATTGCAGGCATATGTATTTTGTATTTTAACTATGGTATTCACAAAGAATGCCGTAGAAGAATAAAATATCCCAAGGAGGAAATGAGTTATGAATATTACAAACGAAGGTTTAATCTTAGCAGCATCTGCAATTGGTGCAGGTATAGCAGTATGTTCTGGTATCGGTACTGGTATTGGACAAGGTAACGCAGCAGGTATCGCAGCAGAGGCGGTTGGACGTAACCCAGGAGCTAGAGGCCAGATTATGTCAACCATGTTATTAGGACAGGCTGTAGCTGAGACAAGTGCATTATATGGATTTGCTGTAGCATTGATTCTTATCTTTGTTAATCCACTTTTAAGCATGCTGTAGAATACCACCTCGGTATCAGCAGCGAAAGGAGGCCTAAAAGTTGGGTATCGCAATGTTAGAAATGAATAACCGTATTTTTGGTATAGATGTACAGACGTTAGTCGATGTATGTATTACCTTGGTGGCTATGTTTGCACTTTTTCTTCTATTATCCTATCTACTTTTTGAACCAGCTCGTGAGTTGATGAAGAAGCGTCAGGAATTTATCCAGGGGCAGTTAGATGAGGCTGCGACAGCACAGAGTGCGGCAGACGATATGAAGGCAGAGTATGAAGGGAAAATGCAAGTTGCTAGTCAGGAAGCAGAGGAGATTCTCACAACTGCGCGTAAGAAAACAGTGAAGAAGGAAGCTGAGATTGTCGCCGAAGCGAAGGATGAGGCAGTGCGTATTACGGCTCGTGCCAATAAAGAGATGGAACTTGAGAAATCTCGTGTAAAAGACGAGATGAAGAAGGAAATGGTCGAAGTTGCTTCTGCTATGGCAGGACGTTTTGTGGAGGAGACCATGGATGAAGAGAAACAGACTAAGCTAATGGAAGAGACACTTGAGAAAATGGGTGAAAGCACATGGCAAAATTAGTTTCCAAAGTATATGGTGAAGCCTTATTCGACCTTGCCAGGGAACGAGACCAGATCTCAGAGGTATGGGAAGAAGTCAAAGCACTCACCACAATTTTCAATGAAAATGAAGAATTTCAGGCTGTTATGGCACATCCGTCCATGACAGGCGAAGAAAAATACCAGATGGTGCAGAATATTTTCCAGGGAAAAGTGACTGACACGATGATGGGATTTTTGGATGTATTAGTGAAAAAAGGTCGATTTTCTGACATATTGTCTGTGCTTGCTTATTACGATGAGCAGGCTAAGGAGCATTTTCAAATCGGTGTTGCCTATGTAACAACGGCACTTGAGATTGATGAGGCTATGAAGAAAAAGATTGAGAATCGATTGTTGGACATAACCGAATATCAAAGTTTTGAGATGCACTTTGATGTGGATAAAAGCCTGATTGGAGGCATGGTGATACGTATCGGTGACCGTGTGGTTGATGATAGTATTAAACATAAGATGGAGACCATGTCTGCTAGTCTGAGTAAGCTTCGCATTGGTTTATGATGCGAGAAGAAAGAAGGTGCTGATTAAGCATGAATTTAAGGCCAGAAGAGATAAGTTCTGTCATTAAAGAAGAGATAAAAAAGTATGGTACTGACTTCGAAGTTGCTGACGTGGGAACCGTTATTCAGGTAGCGGATGGTATCGCACGTATTCATGGTCTAGAGAAGGCGATGGAGGGTGAACTTCTTGAATTTCCAGGTGAAGTATTCGGAATGGTACTTAACCTTGAAGAGGATAATGTCGGTGCAGTACTTCTTGGTAATGCCAAGAATATTAACGAAGGCGACATTGTGAAGACAACAGGACGAGTTGTAGAAGTTCCTGCTGGAGATGCGATGTTAGGACGAGTTGTCAATGCTTTAGGCCAGCCAATTGATGGCAAAGGACCAATCGTAACAGACAAGCATCGTCAAGTGGAGCGTGTAGCTTCCGGAGTTATTTCGCGTAAGTCCGTAGATACACCGCTTCAGACAGGTATCAAAGCGATTGATTCGATGGTGCCAATCGGAAGAGGTCAGCGTGAGTTGATTATCGGAGACCGTCAGACCGGTAAAACTGCGATTGCAGTTGACACAATTATCAATCAGAAAGACCAGAATGTAAAATGTATCTATGTTGCCATCGGTCAGAAAGCCTCTACCGTAGCAACAATTGTAAAAACATTAGAGGAAAATGGCGCGATGGACTATACAACGATTGTTGCGTCTACTGCTAGTGAACTAGCACCACTTCAGTATATTGCTCCTTATGCCGGCTGTGCAATCGGCGAGGAATGGATGGAGAATGGAGAAGATGTACTCATCGTGTATGATGACTTAAGCAAGCATGCCGCTGCCTATCGTACACTTGCCTTACTCCTTCGTAGACCACCAGGTCGTGAAGCATATCCTGGAGATGTATTCTATCTGCATTCAAGACTTCTTGAGCGTGCAGCTAGATTGTCAGATGCATTAGGCGGAGGTTCCTTAACGGCACTGCCAATCATCGAGACACAGGCAGGAGATGTATCTGCGTATATTCCAACCAATGTAATCTCGATTACAGATGGACAGATTTACCTAGAGACCGAGATGTTCAATGCTGGATTTAGACCTGCGGTTAACCCAGGACTTAGTGTTTCCCGTGTTGGTGGTTCTGCTCAGATTAAAGCAATGAAGAAAATCGCAGGACCGATTCGTATCGACTTGGCTCAGTATCGTGAGCTGGCAGCATTTTCCCAGTTTGGTTCTGACTTAGATGAAGATACGAAGAATAAATTGGCACAAGGTGAGAGAATCCGTGAGGTACTCAAGCAGGGGCAGTATACACCACTTCCTGTATGGTATCAGGTCATCATTATTTATGCAGCTGTTAAGCAATATTTGATTGATGTTCCGGTTGATGAGATTCTAAATTTCCAGAAGGAATTATTTACCTTGGTTGATACAAAATATTCTGAAATTCTCACGACAATCAAAGAGAAGAAGGAATTAGATGCCGAGACCGAAGAAAAATTGATTCAGGCGATTGAAGAATGTAAGAGCCAATTTATCAATGATTAAGAATAGAGAGGTGTGATGATATGGCCTCAATGAGAGATATTAAAAGGCGTAAAGAAAGCATTTCCAGCACTTCTCAGATCACCAAAGCGATGAAGTTAGTATCCACCGTTAAGCTACAGAAAGCAAAGGGTCGTGCAGAAGATGCAAAACCATACTTTGCCAAGATGTATGAGACAGTGAATAGTGCATTGGCAAATTCCGGACAGCTAGACCACCCGTGTTTGCGCGTTCCCGAAGAAGGGGAAGAGGTTCACAAGGGCGTTATCTTAATTAGTTCGAATCGTGGATTAGCCGGTGGCTATAATGCTAATGTTGCTAAATTGGTGACCAAGGGAGACTTCACACCAGAGGATACCGTGATTTTCCCTGTAGGAAGAAAAGGACAGGAACTGATTCATAGTGCGGGTTATGAATGCCTCGGAGATTATGCAGAAGCTATGAATGACCCACTATTTCAGGATGCTGTGGAGATAGGAAAAGCTGCCTTTCATGCATTTGAGCAGGGTGAAATCCAGGAATTGTACCTTGCCTATACCATATTTGAAAATACGGTCAAGCATGTTCCAACCTTGATTAAGCTGCTTCCCGTTGAACCTGTAAGCAAGCAGGAAGAGAGTGGAGCGAGAGCACTGATGAACTATGAACCATCAGAGGAAGTTACACTAGATTATATTATTCCGCTTTATGTGAATAGCTTAATCTATGGAGCATTAATCGAGGCAGTAGCCAGTGAAAATGGAGCCAGAATGCAGGCGATGGATAATGCTACATCCAATGCCGAGGATATGATTAGTTCTTTGGAATTGCAGTATAACCGTGCTCGTCAGAGCTCCATTACACAGGAACTTACAGAGATTGTTGCCGGCGCATCGGCAATTGAATAATTGAGGAATGAGGTATAAAATGGCAGAGATGAAGAAAAAGAATAACATCGGTAAACTGACACAGATTGTCGGTGCGGTTCTTGATATTAAATTCGAAGAAGGCAGCCTCCCAGAGATATATGAAGCAATCGAGATTACAACGAAAGAGAATGAGATATTGGTAGTTGAAGTTGCGGCTCATCAGGGAGATGACATCGTGCGTTGTATCGCCATGGGTTCGACCGACGGACTTGTTCGTGGGATGGAGGCTGTAGCAACGGGCGCACCAATCAGTGTACCTGTTGGCGAAGAGACATTAGGACGTATGTTTAATGTATTAGGTAAGCCAATCGATGAAAAGGAACCACCTAAGGTTGATCATTATGAGCCAATTCATCGAAATGCACCTGATTTTGACCAGCAATCTACACAGACAGAGATTCTTGAGACAGGTATCAAGGTTGTCGATTTACTTTGCCCTTATCAAAAGGGTGGTAAGATTGGTCTGTTCGGCGGTGCTGGTGTAGGTAAAACAGTACTGATTCAGGAGCTAATCACGAATATTGCGACAGAGCATGGTGGATATTCTGTATTCACAGGTGTTGGAGAGCGTACTCGTGAAGGTAATGATTTGTACTACGAGATGATTGAATCCGGCGTAATTGACAAGACTACAATGGTGTTTGGTCAGATGAATGAGCCACCAGGAGCTAGAATGCGAGTAGGTCTGACAGGACTTACGATGGCAGAGTATTTCCGTGATGTGGCTAAGAAAGATGTTTTGTTGTTTATTGATAATATTTTCCGTTTCACGCAGGCAGGTTCTGAGGTATCAGCTTTGTTAGGACGTGTACCAAGCGCGGTTGGTTATCAGCCAACCTTGCAGACTGAGATGGGTGCTCTTCAGGAGAGAATTACTTCGACAAAGAATGGTTCTATCACATCCGTTCAGGCAGTTTATGTGCCAGCCGATGACTTGACTGACCCAGCACCAGCTACGACGTTTGCGCATCTTGATGCAACAACCGTATTGTCGCGTTCTATCGTTGAGTTAGGTATTTATCCAGCAGTTGATCCACTCGAATCTACTTCACGTATACTTGATCCACGTGTCGTAGGTGATGAGCACTATAAAGTTGCCAGAGATGTTCAGGAGATTCTTCAGAAGTATAAAGAACTTCAAGATATCATCGCAATACTTGGTATGGATGAGCTCTCAGAAGATGAGAAGATCTTGGTCGCTCGTGCGAGAAAAGTTCAGCGTTTCTTGTCACAACCATTTAAGGTTGCTGAGCAGTTCACTGGTTTGGATGGAAAATATGTATCGCTTGCAGATACAATTCAGGGATTCAAGGAGATTATCGAAGGTAAGCATGATGACATCCCAGAAAGCTATTTCTTGAATGCAGGAAGCATCGATGATGTTGTAGCCCGCGCCAAGAAATAAAAGGAGGTCTTCCGATGGCAGACAGACAGACGTTTCACCTGGAAGTGATATCTCCAGAGAGAAAGTTTTATGAAAAAGATGCATGGATGGTTGAATTTGAAACGACAGAAGGTCAGGTCGGTGTCTATGCAGAACATATTCCGATGACAGCCATTGTTGTACCAGGCGTACTTCGAATCTATGAAGAGGAAGAAGTGAGAGAAGCGGCCTTGCTAGAAGGATTTGTAGAAATCCTGCCAGACAAGATTGTCATACTCTCCCAAGCTTGTGAATGGCCAGAGGAAATCGATATAAATCGTGCAAAAGAAGCAAAGATTCGTGCTGAGCGAAGAATTGATTCTGGTGATTCTGATGTCAATATGACACGTGCAGAATTAGCACTGCGTAAATCGTTAATCCGACTTGAACTTGCATCAGGTAATAAGAAATAATTCTAAAAATAATGTATAACAATCTCATTTATGGCAAAAATATTAAAAAGCCTAAATAAGGA
>CAZUGH010000038.1:0-9063 GCA_964619785.1 uncultured Lachnospiraceae bacterium
CTCGAATCCCATTTCTGAGAAACACACGATAGGCTCCAATCGCCATCGATTCACTCGCGCAAACCAAAACCTGTGGAAGCTTCCCATTTCGAATCATTGCCTCCGCTGTTTCCACACCGCTATCATACCAAAAATCACCCTCATATACATTTTCCTCATTCAAGCTGAGTCCACATTGTTCTAGCCCCTTGACAAAGCCCTTTAATCTCATCTGTGCATGTGGATGTTCCTTCGGACCAGACAAAAACGCATAATCAGTATATCCATGTTCCTCAAACAAATGCCGAACCACCATCGTCATTGCCTCAGCATCATCATGCATCACATTAACAAAATGCTCACTATTATACTCTAACGATATGACTGGTCCTTCAAACTTTTCTCGAATTTCCTGTTGCATCCACTGTCGCATATCATCTTTATATCGCAACATTTCCAAGCATACAATGATTCCATCATACTTTTCATAGGGAATATGAAAGAAAATGCTTTTCTCTCCCGCGAAATGCCTCGAACCCAAATTAGGATATAAATCTGTCACGTGAAAATTCGTATATACATCCAAAGAGGCCCCTACCCGTTTGGCCTCCTTAAGCATGCCCTGCATAAGGGTTTTCTGATAATTTCCGTCAATCTGTGCTATAATAATCGCAAACTTCATCCGCTCTAACCATCCTTTGCTTTAAATACGCCATAATCGAGTTTCCCCAACTATGGCGTAGCAGTTTATTCATGTTAAATTTTACGCTCTAAATGCTTGCTCTAAGTCATCTAGGATATCTTGCACATTCTCAAGTCCCACTGAGAGTCGAATCATTCCCGGATTAATCCCCGCTGCCACAAGCTGTTCATCCGTCAACTGGCGATGGGTCTCGCTCGCTGGATGAAGCACGCAAGTACGAATATCCGCTACATGAACCTCATTTGACGCTAATTGCAATGCGTCCATAAACTTGATAGCCGCTTCCTTGCCACCTTTGATATTGAATGAAATGACACCACTTGTTCCTTCTGGCAGGTACTTCTTCGCACGATCATGCTGTGGGTCCGACTCCAATCCTGGATATGTGATACCATCTACATAAGGTGAATCCTTCAAGTATTTAGCAACTGTTAATGCATTTTTACAATACTGTGGCATACGAACCGCCAAGGTCTCAAGCCCAAGGTTCAGAAGAAATGCCGAATGCGCTGATGGGTAACATCCGAAGTCTCTCATCAACTGCATTCTAGCCTTGATAATATATGCCATCTTGCCGAAGCTCTCTGTATACACAACCCCATGATAGGATTCATCAGGTTCTGTGAACTCAGGGAATTTTCCATTTGTCCAATCAAAATTGCCACTATCAACAATAACGCCGCCGCATTGAAGAGCATGTCCGTCCATATATTTAGAAGTCGAATGAACAACAACGTCAGCACCCCACTCAAATGGCTTGCACAAAATAGGCGTTGCAAATGTATTATCTACGATAAGTGGAATTCCATTTTTGTGTGCTACATTAGCAAATTTCTCAATATCAAAAACAGCAAGTGCTGGATTAGCCAATGTCTCACCAAAGATTAACTTGGTATTGGGCTGAATTGCTTTTTCAATCTCCTCTGAAGATGCTTCTGCATCTACGAAAATACACTCAATTCCAAAACGTTTCATCGTTACAGCAAACAGATTCACTGTTCCACCGTAAATGGTACCTGTGCTAATAAAGCTATCTCCTGACTGGCACAGATTCAAAACAGAAATCAAGGATGCTGCCTGTCCCGAAGTGGTACACATCGCGCCAACTCCGCCTTCAAGTTCTGCAATCTTTTGTTCCACTGCATCTACTGTCGGATTGGCAAATCGGGAATAAAGCGGTGCTGTTGGCATATCAAACAACTCACCTAGATGTTTGGTGGAATTGTAACGGTAAGTCGTACTCTGAACGATTGGCATAACACGAGGCTCTCCGTCCTTTGGTGTATAACCGGAATGTAAACATTTTGTTTCATCTAACATGGAAAATTTCCTCCTTATATTGCAAGAGAACCTTCTAGAAGGTTCTCTCATGTATTGCTATTCATATAAATATCATCCAACTCGAAGTTTAAACTTCTGAATGGCTCGTTCGTCATTCAAATCAATCTTCTCCATATCGCCGCCTAGGGCACGTACCTTCTGCTCGAAATTCTCATAACCTCGTTCAATGTACTCGATGGAATCGATAAAAGAATAACCATCTGCCGACAATGCCGCCATAACAAGTGCTGCACCTGCACGCAGGTCTGGAGCCGACACTGCTGCCCCCTGAAGTTCTTCAACACCATTCACAATTGCTATGGAGCCTTCAACGGTAATGTTAGCTCCCATTCGGCTGAGTTCTCCAGTATATTTAAAACGGTTCTCGAATAATGTCTCTGTGATAACACTGGTTCCCTGAGAGAGAGAAAGCAATGCTCCCATCTGAGGCTGCATATCCGTTGGAAATCCTGGATATGGCAAAGTCTTAATATTGGTATACCCAAGACGCTTATCAGCTCGCACGCGGACAGCATCGTCAAATTCTTCAACCTGACAACCAATCTCAATTAGCTTAGCACTAATCACATCTAAATGCTTTGGTATAACATTCTTAATCAACACATCCCCACCCGTAATCGCTGCAGCCATCATAAATGTGCCTGCTTCGATCTGATCAGGAATAATCGAATACTCGCTACCATGAAGAGACTCCACACCACGAATACGAATTACATCCGTACCAGCGCCTTTGATATTGGCACCCATACTATTTAGGAAGTTAGCCGCATCAACAACATGTGGTTCCTTCGCCGGGTTCTCAATAATTGTCTTACCCTCTGCAAGTGCAGCTGCCATCATAAGGTTAATCGTTGCACCTACGCTTGGGCAATCGAGATAAATATGATTCCCCTTCAAATGCTCCGCTTTCACCTCAATATCACCATGCTCGATGGTAACCGTAGCACCCAAAAGTTCAAAACCTTTGATATGCTGGTCAATTGGGCGACTACCAATCTGGCATCCACCAGGAAGCGCCACCTTAGCATGTCCAAATTTACCTAACAGAGCTCCTAACAGATAATAGGAACCCCGAATCTTGCGAATACAATCATAATCGACGCAGGCATCAGAAGCCAACGCTCCATTAATTCTAGCCGTATGTCCATCAATTCGTTCTACAATCGCGCCAATCCCCTCGATAGCATCGAGCATCACGTTGATGTCGCCTACCTCTGGCAGGTTATCAATGGTAACTGGTTCATTGGCCATAATGGCTGCAGTAATGATACCAAGTGCAGAATTCTTCGCGCCACCAATTGTGACCTCTCCCTGCAATGGCTTACCGCCTTTAATAATATATTGTTTCATAAAACACCTCTAACGAAATTATCGGTAATATAGTCAAGTTCTGCCTATCAGTATACCATATTTTTGACAAATGTAAAACTGCAATTTTTACAGAATCCTTAACTCTTTGCTACTTTTTCTTTACAGAATAACCAAATTTACCGATTTTGTCGCCCAATTCAAAATATTCTCCATGAGAATATGCCACGAGTCCCAAGTCATTAAGACCAAACTTACCGTTCTCATCCATGTACTCATCACTGACTTGAACAGCAACAACCTCAGCCAAGAACATATGATGACTGCCAAGTTCATTGATTTCCTTCACCTTGCACTCAATATTCACCGGACTCTCCTTAATAATTGGTGCATTCTTAAGTTTACTTGCCATGCCCGCTGTCAGTTTCATCTCTTTGAACTTATCCACATCACGACCTGACTTCACACCGCACCAATCCGTAGCATAGGTTAATTCCTTCGTTGTCAGGTTGATGACAAACTCTCCCGTCTCTTTAATGATTGGGTAGGAAAATCTCTCCGGACGAACTGAAATCGACACCATTGCCGGATCAGAACAAATCGTCCCTGCCCATGCAACTGTAACAATATTCGGAGTTTCCCCCTCTCTTCCACAACTGACCATAACCGCTGGTACCGGATATAACATATTCCCTGCTTTCCAAACTTCTTTACTCATATTACCCCTCATTTCTACAATTTCACTTTATAACAAACCTGCTGCTCCACTTCTGGATAATGAGCAAACCAACAATCGAGCTCATCATACTCACCTGTCATGACAAACACAATATCATTCTTGTATTTTTCCATCGCTGCTTGTATTTTCTCAACCGTCTCAGACTCCATCTCCTGTGCATTCAAAATCAGGATGCAGCCGCCGACAAGTTTTTTAATCTTCTCTTCTAAGTCTACGCCATTGAGCTTGCCTCCGTGAATCTTCGCAATGCTATTGGCAGTAAAATAGTTTATATTATTCAGTTCCTTGATTAACTTCTTCGCAATCGCCAATGCGATTCGATCCTCGCCACCTGCAATTGCAAAATGCACAATGCCCTTTTGATTGCTATGCACCTGGCGAATCGTATCCTTCAACGTAAAGTAGAAAATGTTGTGAGGAGAAATCAGTATATTTTCCTCTGGCATCGTATCCACTTCTGGTTCCTCTTCCGGAACAACCTCTTTTTCTGAAACTTGCTCCTCTTGTGAAGCCTGCTCCTCTTCCGATGGTTCTTTCTCTTCTACCAGTGCCTGCTCCTCTTCCGGCTCTTCTGACAGTTCTTCTTTTTCCTCGACCGCTTCCTTCAAATCCTGCACCTCGACAGGCGGAACCGCATAGGAAATCGGCACTTCCTCATCTGGGTCTGGCTGCATCGGTTCTGGAATTGTCATATCCTTCGGCGGCTGCCAATCCGGTTGACTCACTTCATTGCGCAATTCCTTCGCTTGATCAACGATTGCACCACTTCCAAACCAAAGCACAATATCCTCGCACACTTCGATGCAATGCTTGCGGTCGCCTTGAAGTTCGTACAGCTTTGCCAGTTGATAACCCCACTCTTCTGTAAACTCCTCCTTACGAAGCTCCTCAAGTAGTACAATCAGCTTGTCGCGGCCAACGCCCTGAGCCTTTGCCATACGATATCGAAGTTCGTACGTGTCAAGAGTAACGCCTGCCACACTTTCATATTCTTGGTACAGCTCCTGTGCCTCTTCCATTTTACCAATACGAAGTACAAGAAGAATCAACTGATACAGAATCCGCTTCGAGTGCTTCTTCTCATAAATCGCTGTGTAGATATTCATCGCTTCTTCGAAACGATCTGCCTTCTCATAGACTTTGGCAAACAAAGTCAAATCCCCCATAGCATGAACGCGGGACAGATCTAAGTCGTCTAAAACTTCTAACGCTTTCTTATACTTATTCTCTTCAATTAGCTTGCGCACTTGTGCACACTTTATCAAAACGTCGTATCTTCCCATGCTTTCTCTCCTTGCCAAATCTATATATGATAGAACTCTCTTGTAATCTGAAGTTCTGGTGGAATATCCAACCCTGCGCGGCTAAATCTTGTGCAGCTATTCTCAATCTCCTTGATACGCTTTGCCTGTTCAATACGGAATTTCTTGCTGGCATCGGCGTATATGGTTTGTTCCTTCAACTTCTCCCGAATCTTACCCGAGAACGGAACATATGTTGACAAAATCGTTCGTGCAACACGATTGACCTTCATTGCGCCCTTCGATTCCCTCGTAATCCAATCCGCATAGTCCTTTGTAAACACCTCGCGATGTCGATTCGACGCCTGTGTCAGCTGGCTCTTCACCTTCGTTCTCGCCTCTGGTGACAAATCCGAATTTCTACGATAAAACTGCAAATAATCCGTATATTCACTTGTCAGCGATGGATAATGCAAATTGTTCCACTGCATCCCCTGCTCGCTGCGGCAAATCTCCCAGCGAAAATGCGCTAGCACCTTAAGCATTTCCTTTTCCAGATTGCTTTCTAAAATAATCGGGAACAAAAACCGCCCCGAAGTATCTCGTCTTTTTCCTACGATATCCTGCCACATAACTCCATTTAACCCGTAGACAGGGAATAGAATAATATCTGGCAAACAACGTTTCACAATCGTCTCTTTGTTGATTCCCACCTTCTCATAAGCCACTCTTCGTTCACGGAAAAAAATCGAATAATCCGTATTCTGTATCTTATTCAACATACTATTGATACGATCTGAAGTCAGGAAACTTTTCTCTATATCTGTCATAATCCCTTCGCCATACAGCAACGGAACAAATGTTGTCAGTTTGCCATGAACAAGCCGATTGGCGTACTGAAACAGATTGGTTATCTCAAAATGCAATCGTTCTGCAGGATCCTTTTTCCTCGCTTCATACTCATGTTCGTCGAGAAAACCGGTATTTTTCTCATGCTTTAAGAACTCATCATAATTCATGTCAAATTCATTCTTCGATGGTTGCTTCTCCATCTTGTATATACTTCGCAGCCACAAATCCATCGTATAAACTTTACAACCGCCCTTCAGCTCCTTGCGTTCATGAAGCTCCATCAGGGTAGCAATCTGCTCTTCCTTCAGCAAATTCTCACTGACGAATCCGAATCGCAGAAAAAGCTGTATCACAATTGGTGGTCTCTTATCTTCAAAACTCTTCCGTAGTACATTTTCATATATGCGATAATAGCTCGCCACAACTGCCTTACGAACTTGATTCGCATCGTCTGTCTTGCTCTCTTTATCGGACAATCGACAGAACTCCTTCACTGCTGCCTCGAACTCATCCTTGTCTTCTTGCTCGAGCGTCGCATAGTCAAGAATCTGACTCAACGAATTATCGAGATCATGAAGCACCTTTGTCTCCGTAACTTCAATCTTTTTCTCATATTTCTCCCCCGAAATCAAGGAATAATATGTACTCTCCATGCGCTCTCGGTCTAGATGTATATCTAATCCAGCCTTCTCTGTCAGATATGTCTCTGCCTGATTAATCTTGGCCAACAATTCGTCCACTGCAAGAAGCGCGCTTTTATTATCCGCTCCAACATGTGCCATATCCATCGCCATTCGCGAGAACGAGGAAAATAAATTCTTCTCGTCACCAACCAAAATGCCGAAACATCGACGTAGCTGATCTGCATATGTGCGGCATCCAACCATCAGGGAAAATACGCAATCAATCTGCTGCTTGTAATGAACATCTGATATGTACTTGCTTCCCATATAATAATTCTTCTGTGCCACAACTGGAAGCTTCGTACATGCCAGGTAATAATCTATTTCTTTGCATAACGAAATATCTCCCACTTTTCTTTTTCTCAAAATGTCAACGGAAGATATATTATCAACCAGAACTCCACTTGCTGTACCGGTCTTCTGGTAAAAATCATATTGTGCCAATACAAATTCTCTTAGGCTTTTGCATTCATCTTCTAGCTTCGTCAAAGTACGGCTCAGCTCTCCTATAAAATAATTGGTGGAAGTATTAAGAAGGCCGCGGTATTCTGGCTTCTTATCCAGAATATTTTGAAAATCCTCCCGACTACTAACAGAGAATGCATAAAGAACCACATCATCATATGCGGTATACGTAAACGAATGGGCACCAAATTCAATGTCGCAGGCTCCCAGAAAATTCCCGGAACTAA
Source organism: uncultured Lachnospiraceae bacterium (assembly GCA_964619785.1). Lineage (GTDB taxonomy): Bacteria > Bacillota > Clostridia > Lachnospirales > Lachnospiraceae > CAZUGH01. The sequence continues at coordinate 7,539 of CAZUGH010000038.1, forward strand.
AAACGGTCTTCACACCGTCTGCCTGTACAAGTACCCGTCCCTTCAGGACCAGACATATAGAGCTAAGTGGTTCATCCTTTTGATAAATCACGTTGCCCTTGGACAATTGATTTACCCCATTCATATTAAGGCTGACTGACATATGGCGCTCACCTCAATATATTCATACTAAAGCTTGGTATATACTTCGCTTCAAAAACTAATATAAAAATCCGTGCGTCCCGCTTTGAAACAATCTCATAAGACGTTACCTCTACAGTTAACTCAGTTCAGGCGACCTTGCGGCACACAGAAAGATTTGCTTAGTGCTGCTTCGTTCCCGACCTGACACGGTTCACAAGATTCTGTTGCGCAAGACCCAAACGTCAACGCCACTTATAAAGGGCAGCTCCGAAAGAATCGTCCCGAGGCGGAACAACACCCCTACTATAGCGGATTGTAGGTACAGGACACCGCTAACTCCCCGGCTGCACGGAAGTATTAACATATAAATAGCTGGTCACGGACGTAGCCAGCTAGATTTAGTATAAAGGTTTTTGCCTCCAGTGTCAAGGAGTCACGGGATTTTCACCCGCTTTTTTACGTGCCCTTTTTCGTAGTTCTCGGAAGAATCCACTCATCAATTCACTGCATTCTTCACCAAGCACACCTGTTGTTAAATCCACCTGGTGATTAAAGCCATCCATTTGCAAAAGATTGAGCACCGACCCTGCACATCCTGCCTTCGGATTCATGCTTCCTACCACTACTCGAGGAATTCGTGCTTGCACAATTGCACCCGCACACATCGGGCATGGCTCTAATGTCACATACAACGTACACTCCTCTAACCGCCAATCGCCAAGCACTTTACTTGCCTTATGAATCGCCGCAATCTCAGCATGAGCTAGTGTATTGCCCTTGGTATTTCTCTTATTATACCCTCTCGCAATAATCTTATCCTCGTAAACAATCACGCAACCAATCGGAGTCTCCTCCATGGCATACGCTTTCTTGGCCTGCGCAAGCGCCGCCTTCATATATTTTTCATCTGTTGTCATTCTACTTGCCTTTCATGATTAACCTATCATTTCTCCCTTAATCATGTCAGTTTTTTCAGTGTTTGTCAATCACGAAACCGTTTCTATTCTACGATTTTTCCATCAACCATATGAATCTTTATATCCGCCAATACATCGATATCTTCATGACTATGACTTGCCAATATAATCAGCGTACCCAGGTCGCGTAGTTCGGCAAGCAATACATGTACTTTTTCAATACTCTCTTCATCCAATGCGTTACTCGGCTCATCCAATAACAATATTTTAGGTCGTTCGAAAATCGCCTGCGCAATAGCAAGCCGCTGCTTCATTCCCAACGAATACTCCTTTACCTTCCTTTTATCGTCCGGATCTAGCCCCACTTGAATCAAGGCATTCTCAATATCTTCCTTTGTTGCTACCCTTTTAATCGCAGCTAAAATTTCCATGTTTTTTCGGCCCGTGTATTGTGGCAGGAGCGCTGTGTTTTCAATAATGATACC
>CAZUGH010000038.1:9163-10379 GCA_964619785.1 uncultured Lachnospiraceae bacterium
AATGATACCTTTTTGTATTAACTCAATGCGTCTAGCGGAAAACACAAAATTGATTGGCATGTAATTAAGTAGAAAAAAACTCTTTCCTTGTTTGCCCGCTACTAGTTGTACAAAAAACAAAAGTGAAACCACAGCTAGGGCAGTTGACCCCGAGCTCTTCATCTCGATGATTTCCTGAAAAAGCAAAAATCCCATGGTGCCAAGTAAACTTAGTGTGACCAAAACTCCTATATTATCTGTTGTCCAATCAAACCCTTGCCCTCGCAATAAAAAGATTGAAATATATATTGTCATTCGAATCACTTCTAATGACAGGACGGTAAAACATACATATTTAACCACCTTTTTTGTCAGTACACGGCGATTACCTGCTCGTATTGACAAAAACTGACCATACTCTCTAATATAATTATCCGAAAGAAAAGATAATGCCATGGTAAATGTTGTAAACAAACAAAAGCAGAAAAATTCCGTCATTGTCGGGCAGTAAAACGGCGCTCCAGCATACAAGCTATCAAAACTGCCTCGCTCCAACCCGCCAGTTAACATGAAAACGACCAATACCATAAATCCTACTGAAATCCCAAACTTAGCTTTCAAGTGATGATAGCACATCCTTTCTACAAAAGGTTCTGTAGTTTACGAAGCTAATCACGCCTAATATAGCCAAATCCTTTATGATGTCCACAACAATATGGGTGCCGATAGCTTCTCCCTTTATTAAAGGACCAATAACCAAAAAGGATGTTAATGGAGTCCAATAACGAAATGGGATTTTCACCTGCAATAAGACAAATAACAAGCTAACCAACACCGTAATCAACAAAGATTTCGTATGTGAATCAAAACACAAATTCAAAAACCAATACAATGAGGCTAGTATCATAATATATAACAGTAGCATCACACCATATACACAAAACGTCCTACATACTAATGGTTGTAATCCTTTTGCACCAAGTAATATTCCGTTAAAACTCAAATTGACAAGCACAATCAAGCATACAAATATAAGAGAATGCATCCCTATCTTTTTTGAAACATCAAAAAAATACCTTGCTCTACTAGTTTCTCGAATCAGCTCTATTTCCGAGATAGCCGGAATCCTCCGAATAAGTAAAACTAGATAATACAGCAAAAAAATAGATGCTGTTACCGTATAAATATTAAATCCCGCAAAGCAAGAATTCATATCCACAATGATTGTTTCAGATTG
>CAZUGH010000038.1:10479-11597 GCA_964619785.1 uncultured Lachnospiraceae bacterium
AGATTGCAACAAGAATAGTGATAAGCCAAATTATATGTGCCGCCAAAAAATCTGTCCCATTATATTCTGTAAATGGCTGAATCGCTGCCGTAATATCTTGAAATCCCAGGAAAAAGGAAAGCATAAATTGAATCAACCAAGCAAAGATACAAATTGGATACAATCTCTTGTAATCGGGAATCAATATGGCAATCGCCGTACACAAAGCACCACAGCCTCCTGTGATAACAGAAAAAAAGCCAAAAGAAAACAAAATCTTATAGACATAATACCTTGAGAAACCAATTCTCGCAGCTACCGCTTCAACAAATCCACTCCTTTTCTCTACGACAAAAAGATCACAATAAATAGACAAGCAGTAGACAGGCAAAATCCATACAAATGCCATCTGCGGTAGATGTCCTATTGATCTCCCCGTCAAAAAAGCCGCTTCAGAAGGATGCAAAATCCCCCCTGCTCCGTATATCTTCATGGCCTCGCTTAGAGACTCGGGATACATCGTTGCATTCATATACAAATCATATAATGGAATCAAGAGTAACAATAACAAAAAGAGTAAACTCTTTTTTGAAAAAAATATTTTTTTTAATTCTGATGTAATCATATTCAGTCTCCATTTGCTTAAAATTTAAATTACATGCAGACTAGATATTCATAGCCCACATGTTGATGTTATCTAATTTGTCTCCTCATCCCAGTATCCACTAATGTTATAACTAGAGATTGAATAATTATTATTAATAGCCGTAAGATAAACAGTGCTTTGTGATGCATTTGAAAATGCACTTAAATAATGATTGCCTGATCCTTGAGGAGCATTAATATCCGCTGATGCTTTTCCCCAATCATAATTTCCCAGATAAAATGTGGTAATATTTCCATTTCCATTTCCACTACCCTCTGTTGTACTTCGCAAATTCACTTTCCATTTATTATTTACATTTGTAGTCTGCCGATATCTTCCATATGGGCTTCTTAATTCACCCAAAAATGCATTCGCAGAAAATGAATATGCAATATTATCATCTGACGCAGAAACGTTCATTGCACCGAATAATACCCCTACAATAAGTAAGCAGCCAATCAATTTACCAAACCTTTTCATAACACTATACCTT
>CAZUGH010000038.1:11697-17799 GCA_964619785.1 uncultured Lachnospiraceae bacterium
TACCTTATTTTCAAGAGTTTGGTCATCTTACAATGTCAGACTCACAAGCATCTTTCCCCTTTTTTCGAAATCCGAGCGATTCCTATCTGCTTCTCTTTGTCTTAAATGGACAGGGGACTCTCTCTTACCAGGGCAACTTATATAACTTAAGCGCCAATAATGGAATGCTCATCGATTGTCATGAAGCATACTCCCATTACGCAAAAGAACCATGGGAAATCATATGGTTTCATTTTAATGGTGCCAGAATTCACAGTCTCATAGACACAATATGTTCCAATACTAATATGCCTTTTTACTTCAAAAGAAAAAGTGAGATTGCTGATATTCTGAACAGTCTAGTCAAAAAAGCAGCAAGCAATACATTATCTACTAGTCTTTATTTTTCTACACTTTTGTATTCCTTGTTAAGAATTTGCCTAGACGGAAGTAATTCCTCTACAAATCGCTCACTAATCACGGACATCAATACGTATATCAATCTAAATCCCTCTGTATCCATTGAACATTTAGCAGCGCATTTTCACTATTCTTCTCCCACCTTGTCACGACTCTATCAAAAATATAATCATACCGGACTATATGAAGCGATTCTCGCTTCAAGAATATCGTATGCAAAACAGCAACTACGATTTTCCGATTTGTCACTTAATCAAATCATGATAAATGCTGGATTTAAAAGCAAGAGCACATTTCATCGTCAATTTAAAAAATACGAAAACTGTACCCCGATAGAATATAAAAAAGCTGGTGCGAGCCTATATGAGATAGGTCTCTCACCAGTTTCCTTTCACACATGGAACCTTCAAGGAAAATGTATAGTTCAGCCAGTCGCCTCGTTGCTCAACTCTGCCAAAACCAGCATTTTCCCTTTGATTATTCTCTTTGAATTCGGTAAAATAAAGTATTCGTCTTATATAGCCCGTCCCTGCCATCTCATACCCTCCTAATCTGAGTATAATATATGCAGGGATTTTTCTTTTATTCCCAAAACCTCTTTGTTCTATTTTGCTTTTGCCACTTCCATCAAACTATTGTATACAGGCTTTGCTTTGCCGTCTGCATCAAATAAAAGTGGGAAACTCTCTTCACCCTTAAAACTTGACAGCCAGGTTACATCATCTTGCAGTCCCCAGAATGTAACATTGGTGATATTCGCACCCTTTTTGTCCATGTTCTTTAACATCGTGAAAATCTCTTTGTAGCGAGCAGCCTGAGCCTTCAAGCCCTCGTCACTATCGTCTGTGTTATGCATATCAATCTCAGTCAACTGAATCTCGATTCCCTTAATCTCAGAGAACTTCTCAATTGCTGTCTCGATATTATCAACGCTTGGATATTCCATATCCCAATGACTTTGCATACCGATACCATCGATAAGATTCTTCTCTTTGAGCTTGCTAACCGTAGCAAATATCATATTGCGCTTGCTTGCTTCATAGCTATTGTAATCGTTGTAGAATAACTTGACATCCTTATCCGCATATTTTCTCGCATAGGTAAATGCCTTCTCGATAAACTCTTCGCCGAAGATGTCATACCATCCACTTCCTTCGGTACGGAATCCACCGCCATCACCCATCGCTTCATTGACAACATCCCAGGCATATACCACACCAGGATATTTTTCCTGACAAAATGTAAGTACCTGCTTGATATAGCTCTCCATACGTTTGGACATCGTGTCCTTATCTACATAATCATTCGACGCCTCATAGTCCTTACGGAAGAACCAGTCTGGTGTCTGACTGTGCCATACTAACGTATGTCCACGAAGCTTGAGTCCATTATCCTTCGCCAGCTTGAGAATACTCTCAAGATTATCTGTCTTAATTCTAGGCATACCATCGGATTGTCCCTCGCTGCCGGCTTGGTCAAGAATGTTCTCTGGCTTCATCTCATTTTCCATTGTAATACTATTGAAGTCCTTCTGAATTATCTCGAGCTTGTCACTATCCGTCAACTGATATGTGTTAATCGCAACACCAACAGTAAAGTCATCCGCGAACGCATCCTTCAGTCCACCTGCTGCCCCATTTGCTTCCGTTGCTACAGGAGTATCCTTAGAATCCTCCTTTTTCGTTGTACCTCCGCAACCGCCTAATGCCACTGTCATAGCCAGGATTAATGCCCCTGCCACTAATTTCTTTCGAATCATGTCTTACTCCTTCCTTAAAAAGTTTCGTTATCTGTGTTCTCATTTTATCATAACAATCATCTTATGAAAAGAGTTTTCTGTCCCTACCTCGAAGAGCGTTTTCGCTTATACATCAAGTTGTCACTCTCTAAGATGCAAGCCTCCCAGGACTTATCCGAATTTGGCTCAAGCATGCATTCTCCAACACTGGCATAAATCGTATATTCGTGTTTCGCATCCTCTTTCGCAAGGTGTTCCTTGAAATCCTTAATAAATCTATCTAGTTCCTCTCGATCTTTGCAAGTTCCTACCACACTAAACTCATCACCGCCCATACGCGAGATAACCGCTTTTCTCTTATTCACTTTCTTCAGACATGCGGTAACTGCACAGATTGCCTGGTCACCCTCACCATGCCCCCAATGGTCATTTATTCTTTTCAATCCGTCGAGGTCAATCGATAGGAAAAATACGTTCTTGCCGTCTTCTCGCGCTTTATAATACAATCTTCTGCCTTCCTGCTCAAAACCAAATCGGTTATAGACGCCCGTCATTGGATCATGAATCGACAACATCGTTAAGCGGTCAATCATCTGGTCCATCTTATCTCGGTTAAATAAATCCTGCACTGCATTTTCAAGCGTAACGGTCCACTCCTGATAAACGGATGAATACCCGCCGCCATGTCCATGGCGCATCTGCGCAACCGTATAGCCTAGATTTCTCTCTTTAAAATGAAATGGCACAACATAGAGAATCATCGGTTCAGAATCTACCATCTCTTTTGGCAGAATATATTTTCGCTCAAAGCGTATTGACTTGTTTATCTTGCGCCGGTCATCCGCCCCCACTACCATCTCCATCATGTCGCTCATCGGTTCTCCATAAGGCACGCCCTTTTTATTCTTACGGACCTGCCCCTGTAGACAGATATCAAACTGCTGGCAGCCATGTATATAAGGTAAATATCCACCAACTAGATAGCGCAATTCACGAAATGTATTGATACTTTCTAAATCAATTGAGCGAATCGTCGTTTCAAGATTGCCGCTGCGTTCCTGCTCATACAGGTTGTAGAAGTTCTTGCGTCCACGCAACTCCTCCCACTGATTTTGACGCGTACATCCACAAGATTCACGAAATATATTATCTGGCGAAAAATATGTATTTTTCTCTGTAACCCCACCACAGATTGCGTCGACTGCCGTGACTCCCATTTTGTGAAAATCCACCTCTGCCGTCGTAAGCGGCGGTGCACATACGGTAGTCGCCCACACACCATCGCAACCGCAGACAGCCACATCTTCTGGCACTCGGATTCCTCTTCCTTGCAATTCATGGCATACCGAAATCCCCATGTAGTCATTGGCACATAGGATGGCTTCTGGCAATTTACCTCGTTGATCAATAAAGTAATCGCAGGCTTCCTTACCCTTCCACTTCCAAAAGTCGGCATACATATACATACTTTCATCAACAGGAAAACCGTATTCCTTCATGACTTCCTTATAATTATCGAGTCGTCTCTCAGCGTCAGGATTTCCATGCATACCTGTCATAAAACAGATATCACGAAAACCGTGATCTTCAATAAAATGGCGGATTATTCCGTCCATCGTTTTGTAATCGTCAAGAAGCATATTATAATCTGCATTGTCGGCTTCCGTTCGAACGCTTACAATTGGTCCATGATACTCTTTTTCCAGTTTCTCAAGGATATCATATCTCATTTTTACGATGTCAAATGTATCGAGTGCGAGGATGACGCCATCTAAACCATCATAATTCGGAATTTCTAAGATAATCTCTTCCCCTTTAGCAAATGGTTCATTATCAGCAAAGTTACCAAATGATGAAAATACAATCGTGTTGTAACCTAGCTCATGGCAACGATCTTCTACGCCTTCACACAATTTCTGTTGAAAATGATCAATGGCTTGAAACACAAATACACCGATGTTTTTTCTTCCATTATCAAGCATCTATCTCTCCTCCAGACTTTCTCTTAGACACCTTATCCTGATACATGTATGAATCACTTAAATTCATATAATATTCCAATCTGTGTTCGACTTTCAAATCGGTAACAATCATTCCATAACTTACATGAATCTCTAATTCTCTTCTACATTTTTCTAATCGCTCTAAGAATGCGTCTGCATCCTTTTGATTATCACAGATTCCCGCAACACTATACTCGTCGCCACCCATTCGGGCGCATACCGTATCCTCACCTGCTGCCATCTTGAGTGCCCGCGCCATCGCGATTAATGCACGGTCTCCCTCAGCGTGTCCATAGGTGTCATTAATGAACTTCAACTTATCCAAATCAGCTGCAACGACAAAGAAGCATTTCCCCTGCTCCTTCGCCTTATTCATCAACATTTGTGCATGTTGTGAAAATCCACGTCGATTATATAGCCCCGTCAACGCATCACGAATATATGTACTTTCTAGATTTTGATATAATTTTTCAGACTCCGCACGTACCAACATATCCTGAATCGCGTTATTGACGTTAACAACCCAGGTACGATACAGATTATCACAGCTTCCGCCATCTTCATAACTAATCGCTGTGTATCCGAAACTTCGCCCCTTATAATGCAATGGAATGAAAATATATGCCTGCGGGCCATCATCAAGAATCTCCCCAGGAAGTAACTCGCTTGTCGGAAACAGTATCACATGACAATCCCGATTATTCTTATTATCAACCGTTATACAGCGGTACATCGATGGGGTATATACCATCCCCGAACTGTCGTGATAATTCTCAATATTCGTGCAAAAACATATATGAAAATGTTCCATTCCATTTAGAATAAAGCCATAATCACCCACAACTCGAGTAAGTTCTTCTAACGTCTCAACCTCTTCAAGCGCAATGGACATAAAAGTACTACGAATATGATGCTCGCGCTGACGTTCATAAAAATCATAAAATTCCTTACGGTCAGCCATCAGCTCTTCTTTGTTTGGACGAACACATCCACAAGATTCTCTCTTCACTGTCTTGATTGGAAAATAAACATCCTTGGGCACCTCAACACCTCGTCGAATCTCGTCAATCATATCGACTGCTCGATGCGCCATCTCATGAAATGGAACCTGTACCGTTGACAGGGATGGCGCACATACAGTAGTTTCCCATATATTATCGCAGCCACATACTGCCACATCATCTGGAATCGACAACCCGCGCTCAATCAATTCATTACAGACTGAGATTGCCATATAATCATTGGCACAGATAATCGCATCTGGAATTTTCCCACGCTCATCAATAAACTGCTTGCATGCCGGAGCCCCATCATTTTTCCAGAAATGGCCGTGCCGAATCTGCTTTTCCGTTACAGGCAGTCCGTATTTCTCCATTGACTCAATAAAGCAATCTAAGCGCTGATCAGAATCACTATGTCCTTCTGGACCAGCCAAAAAACAGACATCTTTAAAACGATGATACCCCAAAAAGTGGTCAATCATCTCCCTCATGGTATCACGATCATCTACCAATACATTATGAAAGTTTTCATTTCTCTCACGTATGCAAACAACCGGACAATGGCATCGTGCTTTCACTTGCTGTATTGCTTTCTCTTTCATCTCGGGTACTTCCATCGAGTCCAAGACCAGAATGACACCATCCAATTTACCATAGTCAGGTAAATCCAATATGCCAATCTCGCCTCTCATAAATTCATCATTATGTAACTCAAAAGAAGAATACATAGCTACGTTATACCCTAATTTCTTAGCTTCTTCTATAATTCCAGTACATAGGCTCTTCTGGTAAAAATCAACCAGACTGCACATAAAGACCCCTATTGTCTTCCTACCATTTCCGTACATAATATCATCCATTCCGAAGCACCCTTGGCTTCAAGTATAATTAATATTATTTTATAACAATTTAACAAAAAACACAAGACCTCAATCAAGCCTTTGCCTGACTGAGGTCTTGC
>CAZUGH010000039.1:0-3756 GCA_964619785.1 uncultured Lachnospiraceae bacterium
TTTGGTTACGAACGTTGGGTGCCCGCGACGTTGCTTGGTTTATCAAGTGGCGGTGGGGCCAGACAAAATGAACCCTATAACAAACAATCAACATAGCGACATGTCGCTCAGAAATGAGGTATCCGATGAATAAGAAACTAACACATATCACCAAATTGATTTTGGATTTCATGTTCTATACTGGAATCTTGATTGCATTAGCGCTCCCTCTTATCCTTACCTGGTATGGAAAGTGGGACCAGGAATTACTCGCACATCTTTGGCCAATCGATATAATCCTGACCCTGTGCGGTATCAGCGCACTCCTTCTTCTCTGGGAGCTGCGCAAGATTTTCAAGACTGTAATTTTAGATGCTTGTTTTGTCCTCGCCAATGTAACTAGCCTTCGTCGCATGGGCAATTACAGTTTTGTGATTTCATTATTGATGCTTCTTGAGATATTAGTTTATCCCACTTTAGCATCTGCTATTATCATACTTGTCTTTCTCATTGCAGGGATGTTTAGCAAAGTGCTCGCTCAGGTTTTTGCTAGAGCTATTGATTACAAACAAGAGACGGATTACACCATCTAGAAGGAGGCAACCATGCCAATCATAATTAACATCGATGTGATGCTTGCCAAACGCAAGATGAGTGTCACAGAATTGTCCCAGCGTGTGGGCATCACCATGGCGAATATTTCAATTTTGAAAAATGGAAAAGCCAAGGCTCTGCGTATTGAAACTTTAGATAAAATCTGCGAGGCACTCGACTGCCAGCCAGGTGATATTTTGGAATACAGGAAAGGGGAATAGTATGAACTACAAAGAAAAACCAATTACTTATTTAATGAAACCGGAGGAGAGAAAAGCGTGTGCTGAGTATAACCGCTCGTTAGGCGCCAGCTTTTGCAGGAAATTTCTGATTCCTAGCTTGCTCTATGCTCTATGCTACACTTTTTTCATGTATGACAATCCGGCATCGATTACCATGCCATTGTGGGTATTATGCACCATCCTTTACAGTTGCTATGTTTTCAAGCATATGGATATCACGAGAAAAAGGGACAGTATATTATATTTTATCATTATGATGTTACTTGGCATCTCAAGTGCCTTGACCGATAGCTTTCCTATTTTAGTTATGAATTATGTTGGTTTCTTTATATTATTAGTAGCCACGCTACTACATAATTTTTGCAATGACAGGGAATGGGATTTTTCACAATATCTGGCTCAGATTTTCCTCGCCACCACTTGTTCTTTCGGCTATGTCAATCGACCTGTCACGGATTTGATTGCGTATCACCATCAGTCAAGAAATACCGATGCTAAGAGCAAGCTTGGCAAGAACATCCTAATCGGTTGCCTCGCGGCGATTCCATGTCTTTTTGTTCTGGGCAACTGCTTAGCAAGCGCAGATGCTATCTTTGGGGATATGCTCGCACACATCTTCGATTTTCTATCGATTGAAACTGTGATTGAAGTGTTAGTTATGTTCTGCTTCGGGCTATTTTCTTGCTATTGTGGAATCCGTTTTCTCGCATCTAAAAAGTTGGATGAGACGGCCAAGCCTACCAAACAGCGTGATCCGGTTATTGCTATCACAACGCTATCCATCATCAGTGTAATGTATGTTATCTTTTGCCTCATTCAGATTGTTTATTTGTTCTTTGGCAAGAGTGGTCTTCCTTATGAGATGACCTATGCTGAGTACGCACGTACAGGTTTCTTCCAACTGCTCTTCGTCTGTGCCATCAACTTTGTTGGTGTGCTGCTCGTCAAAAAGCTATTTGCTTCACACAAAGTACTTGATATGCTTTTGATTCTATTTAGCATCTGCACCTTCATTATGATTGCTTCTAGTGCATATCGAATGCTACTGTATATCGGTGCCTATCACCTGACATTTACCCGAATCTTTGTCTTAGTGGCACTTCTTCTACTAACATTATTGATGCTCGGAAGTATTCTTATGATTGTGCGACCAGAATTTAACTTCTTCCGCTATAGCATGATTGTAGTAAGCGTCATCTACCTATGCTTTTCCTTTGCACACGTAGACTATTTCATTGCTACCTACAATCTCTCCTTTGAAAATGAACTCTACTTTGGCACAGATGAGGAAGCCGTGGATTTGAATTATATTAGCAAACTCTCCACAGATGCTGCTCCTGCGATTGCCAAATATATGAACACTCATTACAAGGATGATATCTCTTTCCAAATGTATTTAGACTCGTACCATAGTAAGAATGACATATATGAATATTTTGATCATGCTTCCTATGATAGCTTCTATTTCTACTTTAAGTATTTAGATAAACATGTCGAAGCTTTATCCCGTGATGGTATACGCTCCTTCAATCTGTCACACTACTTCGCACAGAAAATGCTACCACAATAACCCAGTTGCAATATATATTTTGTCTCGCACTTTTACGCATCCTATGATACACTGAACTTATCAAAGAAAAGGAATGTGAAATTATACAATATCGTAAAAATCGCTTAGGCGAAGACATATCATTGTTAGGTTATGGTTGTATGCGTTTTACCAAAAAAGGCAATTCGATCGACCTTGACAAGGCAGAGAAAGAATTGATGGCTGCGATTGATGCCGGAGTCAACTATCTTGATACCGCATATATCTATGGCGGAAGCGAAGTCGCTGTTGGCGAGATTTTGTCTCATAATCAGGTTCGTGAGAAAGTCAACATTGCCACCAAGCTCCCGCAGTATCTCATTGGTTCACGCAAGGCAATTGATAACTACTTTAATGAAGAGTTAAAGCGCCTTCAGACTAGCTACATTGACTATTATCTGATGCATATGCTTACCGACATCGCTTCATGGCGTAAGCTCTGTGCTCTGGGAATCGAAGATTGGATTGCCGAGAAGAAAGCGTCTGGGCAGATTCGCCAGATTGGATTTTCCTTTCACGGCAACACGGATATGTTTCTTCAGATACTTGATGCCTATGACTAGGACTTCTGCCAGATTCAATACAACTATATGGACGAAGTGAGCCAGGCTGGCAAGCGCGGTCTCCAAGCGGCGGCGGCCAAAGGTATCCCTGTCATCATTATGGAGCCACTTCGTGGTGGCAAGCTTGTTGACCTTCTTCCTGAGAAAGCCAAGAAACTGATTGCAAACAATCCTAAAGGCTTTTCAGCTGCTGAATGGGCATTTCGCTGGCTATGGAATCAACCCGAAGTCACTTGTGTACTCTCTGGCATGAATTCCATTGACATGGTCGAGGAAAATGTACGCATCGCTAGTGAAGTTACCATCAACGAGTTCACCTCTCAGGATTTTGAGATGATTGAGCAAATCAAGACAGAGATTAACCACAATATAAAAGTAAATTGTACCGGCTGTGCATATTGCATGCCTTGCCCAAAGGGAGTCGATATTCCTGGTGCTTTCCGTTGCTACAATGAGATGTATATGGAGAGCAAGTCCACAGGTCGTTTTGAATATGCACAAGTAATCGGTCTGCGCAAAGAACCTGCCTTTCCATCCCAATGTATCGGTTGTGGCAAATGTGAACAGCACTGTCCACAGCACCTGCCAATTCGTGAACACCTAAAACAAGCAGATAAAGCATTGCGCCCTCTTCCTTATAAAATAGGAATTGGTCTGGCACGCCGCTTTTTCCATCGAGGGAAAACATCTTAACCATCACAAAAAAGGCCACTGTAAAATGACTCGATTCCAGTCAATTCACAATGGCCTTATCTATTACCTTACATTAATCATCATATTCAACGATGAT
>CAZUGH010000039.1:3856-5445 GCA_964619785.1 uncultured Lachnospiraceae bacterium
ACGATGATCTATTCCTTCAAAGTCTACTACTTTCGTGTCGCTGCTTGACCAAACAAGCAATTCATCACACTCATATGGCGTTGTAAATGCATTCAGTTCAAATTTCTTACCAATCTTTACTGTCTTTGATGAATAATCTAACTGTGTGATACTTAATGCTGCTGCCCTCACATCCTGTGGTTTCTCAACCACACCAAACAAACTTACACATAATAAACTTAATGATAATCCCCATGCAATTCTTTTCTTCATATACTTCTTCCTCGTATTTTATAGTAATACACAAATTATACTGGTCGTATATGTCATTTGTATGGCCGATTTATTTTTTCATTCTCTTTCAAATTATTACTATATATTATAGCAAAGAATGCTTGGTAAATATAGTAATTTATATACTATTTTACCGAAATTACAAAAAAGGATTGATTTTTTATCGAAAATCTGTTTATCTATTAATAGGAAAACAGTGTCAGAATCCTAATCAAACTAAAAAGAGGTAATCGATATGAGTGCAAATGAAATGAAACCTGTTAAAGAAGGTAAAGTTCGTGAGATTTATGACAATGGCGACAACCTAATCATGGTTGCTACCGATCGCATCAGCTGCTTTGATGTTATCTTAAAGAACAACGTAACCAAAAAAGGAACTGTCTTAACACAGATGTCTAAGTTCTGGTTTGATATGACTCAGGATATTTTGCCTAATCACATGCTTTCTGTTGATGTGAAAGACATGCCTGAATTTTTCCAGCAACCTAAGTTCGATGGCAATAGTATGATGTGTCGCAAGTTAGACATGCTTCCAATCGAATGTATCGTTCGTGGCTATATCACCGGAAGCGGTTGGGCAAGCTACCAGGAAAATGGAACCGTATGCGGCATCAAGCTTCCTGAAGGATTAAAAGAATCCGATAAACTCCCTGAACCAATCTACACACCATCTACTAAAGCTGAGATTGGCGATCACGATGAGAACATTTCATACGAGCAGAGCGTGGCACACCTTGAGAAGTATTATCCAGGAAAAGGTGAGGAATACGCTACTAAGCTTCGTGACTATACGATTGCTTTATATAAGAAATGTGCTGACTATGCATTAACCCGTGGTATTATCATCGCAGATACCAAGTTTGAATTTGGTTTAGACGAAGACGGTAACATGGTAATCGGAGATGAGATGCTAACACCAGACAGCTCACGTTTCTGGCCAGCCGAAGGCTATGAACCAGGACACGGCCAGCCATCTTTCGATAAGCAGTTTGCACGTGATTGGTTAAAAGAGAATAAAGACCATGACTGGACACTCCCACAGGATATTGTTGATAAGACCATCGGCAAGTATCTACAGGGATATGAACTACTAACTGGTAAACAACTATAGAACGTCAAAAGAAAGCTGCTCGGTAACCAAGCAGCTTTCTTTTTATATCAAACTATTTCACTTCATAATGGTAGAAATGTGTTGGGCACTCATCATCACCTATATATCCCATCAGATAAAATGTATCTTTATCACATACTGTAAAGTCCGTAATTCTCGCTTCTTTCATCTTGAAATCATCTTTCTTGCCATCAACAAGCAGTTC
>CAZUGH010000039.1:5545-17717 GCA_964619785.1 uncultured Lachnospiraceae bacterium
CAGTTCATTCGCATCGAGATCTCGTTCCTCATACCCTGCTGCTGTATCGAGTAAACTGTCCAAACTATAATGTTCTTCCATCTCTCCCGATTCGACATCTAGTATGACAAGTTCCATCGCATAACGCTCATACGTATAAATCTTGCCATCCTTTCTTACCCCCAACAAATTCAGTCGATCTGGCAATTTTCTTACTCGTTCTCCCTTTTTCAAATCAACCAAATCCATATGATGGCCACCAATCTCACTATAAGTCTGCACAACAGCCAGATCATCCCCGAGGTACTCAAAACTGTAAAACTTAAGCTTTTCATCATCAAGTGCAATTCCGATGTCTGTTCGATATACTAGTTTCCCCTTCTTGGTAATACGTGCAATCCAAGTACCATCATAGAATAGATAATCACCATTTTTTCTTTGAATCAGGTTGCTAACGAATGTATTAACGCGAGAATTGTAGTTCCAAAAATACTTGTAAATCGGAGATTCTTTACCAGCGTTCACCCATTTCCCATTCTCTTTACGATAAAACGCATGCTTTCCCTCTTCTGACCGGTCATTGGTCACAATGGGCTGACCCGCATAATCACAATAAACATCAAGACAATAAGCAGGCACGTTCTCACTGTGTTCTTTTGCCACAACATTCATCTTTTTGATTGTCAAAGGAATAGCTTTCGTCTCCTCTGTCGTAACCGCTGCTTCCGAAACCGCCATCGCAGCCGGCGACACCGTAGCACTCACATCATTCTTCACCTTATGAGTAACGGTCACCTTTGTCTTCGTTTGGCACCCAGCCATACCTACCAGCATAAGACCCAACATACATAATAAAACTTTTTTCATACTCTCCTCCTTTTCTGAGCGAATTATGCGAAGAGGCGATGAGAAATTCGCGAAGGCGATTTCTCATCTGCCATAAAGCTAATTGTTTACGCTCATAAACAATTAGCCGTGTGAACAATGTGCTATCGAGCATATTGTTCATACTCTCCTCCTTTTCTGAGCGAATTGTTATCGCTCTAGCAAAGCCAACAGTTCCTCTCTTGTGAAACTAGCTCCACTTAACTCGGCACCATTTAGCACCTGTTCTGCCAGTTCCTTTTTCTTGTCTTGAAGCCTTATAATATTCTCTTCAATACTGTCTTTCATAACTAGTTTATATACATTCACTACATTCGTCTGTCCGATTCGATGCGCGCGATCTGTCGCCTGGCTCTGCACCGCCACATTCCACCAAGGATCGTAGTGAATGACAACATCCGCAGCAGCGAGGTTCAATCCCGTTCCTCCTGCTTTCAGCGAGATGCAAAATACCGACGTATCGTCCTCATTAAAAGCAGCTACTAGCTTGGCACGCTTTTCCTTACTCGTATGACCTGTCAATGTATAGAATGAAATTCCTCTTGCCTCCATCCGGTCTTGGATATTCTGGAGCATCGATGTAAATTGTGAAAATAGTAAAATCTTATGTCCACCACCGATGGCATTCTCCACTAGGTCAATGCACATATCAAGTTTCGCAGAATTTCCTTTATAATCCTCATACACAAGCGATGGGTCACAACAGAGTTGCCGCAGTCTCGTAAGTTCCGCAAGTATCTGAATTTTACCTGTCTTAAACTCTTCCTCTGACTTTTCTTCAAGCATCAGCTTCATACGTTGCACCCTGGCATCGTAGAGCTTCTGTTGCTCTCCCTCCATCGCTGCGAACACATTTTCCTCAAGCTTGTCTGGCAAATCCTTCAATACGTCTTTTTTCAACCGGCGTAATACAAAAGGTCCAATCATCTTCTGTAATCGTGCCAGTGCACGCGCATCTTCATCAAGCACAATTGGTTGTTCTAACTCCTGCCGAAATCTCGCATAGGAGTGCAAAAATCCTGGCATCAGATAGTCAAATATACTCCACAATTCACTCAGTTTATTCTCAAGCGGCGTTCCTGTCAGCGCAATTTTAAAGGACGCTTCCACCGACTTCACTGCACGTGCTGCCTTGGTATTATGATTTTTAATATACTGCGCTTCATCTATAATCTCACAGAAAAATGAAATCTGCTCGTATTCCTCCAAATCACGTTTCATTAAATCATATGAGGTCAAGAGAATGTCCTGTTCACCCGCCCCACGAATCATCTGGGCGCGTTCCTCAAGCTTCCCCGTCACCATAATCACATTCAGCTCGGGGGCAAAACGCTGCATCTCACTCTTCCAGTTATATACGAGTGACGCTGGCGCAATAACCAGGCTTCGACGATTCTCGCCTGCTGCCTCTTGCATCGAAGAGAGGAGAAATGCGATCACTTGCAATGTCTTGCCAAGACCCATATCATCTGCTAGAATTCCCGAAAATCCATTCTGTTGCAAGGTCTTCAGCCAACGAAATCCCTCCTTCTGATAATGTCGTAACACCGAATCAAGCGAGGCTGGCACATCAAAATCATTATCCTTCACCGTCTTCATATTCCGAATCAATGCGCGAAATGATTTATCCTTATGGAAGGAAAATTCATGGTTATCATCAAGCTGATGATCTAGATACAAGGCATGGTATTTAGGGAGTTGAATCACCTTTTTCTTAAGTTGTGTATTGCTTAGATTCATATCTTGTTTCAGTTCCTGTAACACTGTGATACTATCCTCATCAAGGTGAACAAAGTCCCCACTCTTCAGTCGATAATATCGCTTCTTCACCTGATATCTAGAGAGAACATCAATCAATTCATCCTGGCTCATTTCTTCTGACGTGAGGCTCAATTCCAATGTGTCGCCCGCTAGCGATACGCCAACGGTCACCTGTGGGCTCTTCTGAATATTGATTTTTTTCAGAGAATCCGATACATAGACCTGTGCCACTTCCTGGAAAGCCGCGATTCCATGAGCAATCAGCTGATACAGCTTCTCCTCATCATCACCGATTACCATGTAACCATTATCCTTGTCGAGTGCGTTACAATAATCTGCCACTAGTTTAGCAACCTGTGCCTCACGAAGTAAGTCTCGAATCCCTTCTGTCTTATTCTCCGCGGACTCAAACACGTTGAAGTGACGCTCGCCATATGCCGCAACCACCTTACATGTAATAAAATCAGGTTGGGGCGCATCAAGATAAATCTCAAACTCAACTGGTATCACTCCATAATTCTTCGCATCAAACGAATCAATCTCGAGTCGATAAACCTTCTTCAGTTCTGGTAAAAGTTCTCGGCAAAATACAGGAACATCCTCCGCCGCAATATAAGCTCTGCAATCAGAACTTAGCTTCATACAGTCGATAAAATCAGCAATGGGACGAATACGCTCAATCGTATCCATATATATAACACCTTCAACAAAATAGCAATAGTATTTATTTCCCTTGATACCCGTCAGATGACTGATAGAAAGCTGAACGCCAAATTGGTCCCCCGTTATCTTCATATTATGAACCAATTCATCCTTGGTTACACACCACTGCCGTTCTCCGCCAGACATAACATTAGCATAGAATGACTGCTCTCCTACAGCTAGCAAAAATTCTTCCAATTCCATACCCGACAATTGCATCGTGCGAACCTTAGAACTACTATGATACATCGTAGGGCGGTTTTTCTTGTAGTTCTGTGCCCACCAGCAGATAAAATCAACGAGCGGTCTCGATTCCTCATCAAATGCATTTTTTGCATGGTAAAAAGTCAGCTTCTGTCCATAGGAAAATTCACTCTGTTCCTCAACCTGATTTGCAAACTCGAGAACATCCTTTAAGACATACATTCTTGATACTCCTAGTTGAAACTCTAACTCCACCGAATAATGATTGCATGTCAAATAAGGTTTCAGATGAACCTTGCCATAGACTTCCTCTTGAAGAATTGGTAACGTTCTCTTCACCGCTTGCTTTTGCAAGAGTTCTTTGATTACGGGAGTAGTCCGAAGTCGCATCCCCTTCATCGGTGCCAACGCTTCTAATGCCCTCTCGCGTCTCACCTCCTCTTTGTGAACTCTCGCATAATCGAGATATCTCAAAAGTACGGCAACGCAATGCTTGCAAAGTCCCTGATAGGTATCATAGGCAGGGCACTCACAGGAAATCTCTTTGGGCTCATCCATATCCTTCTCAACTCCCATGGATACGTGATAGATATTCCTACCACTTCCACGAACCTCGGCATCAATCCAGTCCGTATCCTCTGTTTCATCTACATGAAAGGATAAAATTCTACCCTCCGCATAGATCTGAACTCCCCTTCTATATGTAATTGGTTTGGTATAATACTTGATAATTGATTTGCTCAGCATACGGCACCCGTCCTTGTTATTATTTCGTATCCTTCATTATACCACTACATTTCTTTCCAGACAACATTAGGAAGACAATTAACTCCTGAGTTTCTCCAGGCTTCCTGCGAAGAAGCCCTCGATGCCTTAAAGGAATCCAGGGAAAAGGCACTAATCACCAAGCTTGAAGAGATGGTTTCTTATCAGATTGATGATGAACTTCATGAACGCGTGCGTCATGCCAAGATTAAGTATACAGAAGGTGATGCCGAAACCTGTCAGAAGATGTTAGAACGTCTCTATCAAATACTAAACCAACAGACAAAGTCTCTCGACAACACGGAGCTTCGCCCCATTATACCAGCTGAGATTCGAGCACATCTGCTCATGATACTCTCTGACCTTGAACATTTTGATATCAAAAAAGGTCAAGAGGATATGGACTTATTACATGGAAGAAGAATACCAGACCATTATCTAGTAGAACTGAATCAAATCGAAAAATATCTAGATGACTATGATGACGTCAGTGCAGAGGAACGAATTCGCTCGTTATTATTAACAATGGAATAAAGCAAGAAGGGGCATATCAAACTAACTGATATGCCCCTTCCTGTTATTCATATATAGGGGAATTACTTATTCATTAAACTTAATATTGCTAATCGTATACTGTGCAGTTCCTTCGCTATGTTCCATATGAAGATAGATTGTGCACTCGAGTGCCTTGCCATCTAGACTAGCTGCTGCCGCTGCATCAATATCCAATGTCAACTTTTTCGCTGTTGAGGTGTTGTTCGGCAAGTCCACTCCACCAGAGAGATTGATTGCATTGGAGATAGCTCCTGAGCCATAATCATAATTAATCTCTGCCGGAAGTCCTGTATCTTTTGGATTCACAACTAACGCCATCTTCTTGCCGTAGTAATTCGCTTCCGTCTGACAAGTAAATGTAACACTCTTATAATCAGATATTTTCTTACCTTCTGGTATATCTAGATCAAATCTTGCATATGAGAAGCCATACTGCTTATTTGGTCCATAGGTAAAGGAAAATCCCTTCCCTGCCGCTTCTCCTGTCAGTTCTGCAATCAGCGCATCACTTTCTGAACTCCGTTTTACCGTTGCCTGCTTCTGCGTGTCACCAAACATAACTGAAATCATCGCACTGACATCTGGATTTGGTGGAATCAAGCTTGGGTCGATTGGCTTACCAGCCTCATACGCCTCTTTGTTCGCTTCCGAAGCAAAAATACATGTCTTTAGATCCGCCAGCTTAAACTCAGCCAAAATATCATTCCATGGAGATGGATATGTCGTCGACGCCTTAACTTTGTCATAAAAATGATAATCAGTAAATGTGAATAGTTTACACAAATCAACTGTCTCAATACCATGCAGATTCAGATGCATCTGAATCGCAAAATTATCAGATAATCCCATCAAGTCAAATGCCGGCTTTGCTTCTTCGTAGCACCACCAAAAACCTGGAGGGCTGCTCCACATATCCGAGTTAATGCCTGTCACGATAAACATGTAATGGTCTTCTCTTGCACTCAAGGCCGCGATATAGTTCGCATCAAATGGCAGATTCTGATATGTTCCAAAGCTCTTAAACGTATCATTAAACCACCCTGCACCTTGAAGACTATTGATTGGCTCATTGCCACCGGTACTCTTCCATGCAGATAAATCGCTAACGTCTCCAACCTTTGGGTCATTCTCAAACTCTGGTAATAGGTTGTAGGTCAGATTGTTGGAGTTGTAACGCCACATCGTCATTCCACCATAACCAGAACATACCGGCATGCTTACCTTGAATCTACTTTCAAAAGCACCTGCTGCCGCTGCAGCCTTGCCATATCTCGATACACCAGTGACAATCGTATTCGTCACACTGATACCAAGCTCTGAACCAGCGCCCTTTTCCAATGCATCGATAATCTTACTTGCACCCCATGCCCATGCTAGAACTGAGCCGGTCTGTTCCTTCCAATCGGAAGTCTTATAAGGATACAAGGTATAGAATGCACCTGTTCTTGCCGTGTTATCGGATGCAACTTTGTTTGGATCAAAACTAATTGTAGCATATCCGCTCTGCGCTACATAACTATTACTAAACCCACCAACAGATACCATCACAGGCCAACCACCCGCTGGTGCTGTTCCTGTCGGGCACGTATAGCTTGCGCTAAAGCTAGCTGTCTTACCACCCTCACGAATCGTAATGTTGATGTTGCTTCCATCAACTTGATAACTCACTTCCTCGCCCGAACGCCAGATACCATACATATAACGCTGCAGCATGGCTCGAATCTCCTGCTGACGTGTCGCCATCTGAGCTTTCGTTGTCACCTTGCTTCCATCAAGCATCATCATCAAATCTGGTGGAACAATCGTCTTCTCATATGTCGATACTTCTGGCAGCTTCTCCATAATCTTCATCTCGGCACTCTCTTCCTTTGTTTGGCCCGGTGTTGGTTCAGGTGGATTCGTCACATTCGGCTGCTGCGTTGGCACAACTGCGTCCCCACCACCTGGTGTCACTGCGGGCTTACTCTTTTTCTTAATCGTCACCTTCGTAGTTAGCTTATAGTTCTTCTTACCAACTTTAACCACGGCCTTTACTGTTGTTGTTCCCGTTCGAAGAGCCTTTATCTTAATCGTATTCTTCGTTTTCTTGGAAATCTTTAGTTTCTTCTTACTTCCTACCTTCCAAGTGGTCTTCTTAATCTTCGACTTCGATACTTTCTTAATCTTCAATGTCTTCGTTTGACCTACCTTCATAGTAACCTTCTTCGACACACTTGGCTTCGCCTGTTTCGCATATGTGCCACTCACATTCCCCATAAATGATGAGCCCAGTGCCAATGCCATGGTTATCGCAATCGTCTTCTTTGCAAACCTCTTCATTATAGCCTCCTTCTTATATATAAGATTTATATGATTACATGGAGAATTATAACAATTAGTTTAGCGATAATCAATGTATTATTCCATACTATTTGTATTTTCTTGTACTTTCTTTTCCTTTTTTTCGATTTATTTTGTCCATTGTGTTCACAAGCTTCTATATGGTAAACTTAACTACATAATATCAAGGAAATGAGGTCCATTTATGAGCAAAAAACAAATATATAATCCATACCTTCCATCTTGGGAATATATCCCCGATGGTGAACCACATGAGTTCGAAGGACGTGTCTATGTCTATGGTTCTCACGATTACTTTAATGGCCATGTCTTCTGTATGGGCGACTATGTATGTTGGTCTGCCCCTGTTGACGACCTCACAGATTGGCGTTATGAGGGTGTCATTTATAAGAAAACAGATGACCCATTAAATCCCGAAGCCAAGATGTGTCTCTACGCACCTGATGTGACGAAGGGTCCTGATGGACGTTACTATCTGTACTACGTTCTCGATAAAGTATCTGTCGTATCCGTTGCCGTATGTGATACTCCTGCAGGAAAATATGAATTCTATGGTTATGTACACGATGAAGAAAATGTTCGGCTCGGCGACCGGCCCCAGGATGAACCACAGTTTGATCCTGCCGTCCTCACCGAAGGAGATACCACCTACCTCTATACTGGCTTTTGTGCTAGAGGTGATAAGTCCCGCCATGGTGCCATGGTCACAGTTCTTGGACCAGATATGTTGACCATCACCCGCGAACCATCTTTTGTCGTTCCCGGCTGCGAATATAGTCAGGGTTCTGGCTATGAGGAACACGAATTTTTCGAAGCATCCTCCATTCGTAAGATAGGAAGTACTTACTATTTTGTCTATTCATCCATCGTAATGCATGAATTGTGTTATGCAACAAGTGACAATCCTCTCGATGGATTCAACTACCGAGGCGTCATCGTTAGCAACTGTGACTTACATATCGACAGTTACAAACCTGCCGAGCAACCGATGTGTTATGGAGCCAACAATCATGGAGGAATCCTCGACATCAATGGTAACCGATACATTTTCTATCATCGACACACCAATGGCAGTTGGTATAGTCGCCAAGGATGCGCCGAGCCAATCGATATTTTACCAGATGGCAGCATTCCACAGGTTGCGATAACCTCCTGCGGATTAAATGGTGGTGCACTCGAAGGCCGTGGCTACTACCCTGCTTACATCGCATGTAATCTATTTACCGACCAGCCTCGCGCTTATATTGATGGTGCTGCCAATTCATTAAAAATCATGGAAGATCATTACGATGATGAGCCTTCCCCTGGATACATCACCAATATGACCGATTCAGCAACAGCAGGCTTTAAGTACTTTGACTGCCATGATATCACAAGCATCACCTTATTTTCTCGTGGTTATTCCAATGGATCTTTTGAAATTCGCACATCATGGGATGGCAATATCCTAGCGAGAATACCAGTCGAAAACACTAATGTATGGGAGCCATACAAAAGCAACATTCAAATTCCCGATGGCATCCATGCACTATATATCACCTTCCGTGGTGATGGCAATCCGAGCCTGCGTGGATTCCAACTTGATTAATGAAGTTGTATCTTAATGCCTTAATTTTTTCTTAATCTGGCAAGTCTTGTCCTTACAATTCAGGCACTGAAGCGTATCATTGGAGCCACTCCAGAACCGCTCTGGGTGTCTCGCATAGATTACTTCCCAATGAATCAAAACAACAATCGATGTGAAAAATAAGCTCCAGCTGAAGAAATTGCGAATGAACAACATCGGGGTAAACATCATGAAATGTCCCCAGTCATAAATTCTACAATTCACGCAGCATTTATTTTTCATTACATACGATTGAAATGGGCAGAAAAACAAGATACAGATGTAATCACACAAAAAGTAAAATACAGTCAACATAAGCAAGTCCGCATCATTGATTACTTTCATTAAGTATAAAAATCCAAAGACCGCATTAAAGCTAAGCCAAATCAACATCACTTTCCACGCACGAATATTCTGTTCCTGCACAAACTGTAATAGCTCTAGCTCGCTATAATCCTTCCGCTCTGAATAATGACGATTCTTAGACTTGCGCAGAGCCATAGATAATCGGTCTGTCGGGAAAATATGTATCAGCATGATTCCCATGAAAATAAACCATAGCACATGAATCGGGGTTATGCCCATCCAGATTGGCTGCATAACAAGTTCAAGCATAACCTTCTTATCTCTCAAATAAAAAACAAGGAAAAAGACAAATAAAAACACGCGTATTCCAAGCTTTACCCAATATCGATTCAACATATCCGTTCGTATCAATTTCTTCATCGTAATTCAACTCACTCTTTCATAATATAAGATAGCTTAGCATGTGAAAAAGGAAATTTCTTGATCACATAATCCTTATCACGGAAAAATTCCTCCACTGCAAGTGTCTCACCCTCAACGGTGGCATAGTCATCTAAAATAATAACTCCACCCTTCACAACACGGTCAAATAATTGGTTTAACCCATGCTTGCTTGGTTCATAAACATCTGTATCAATATGTAACATAGCAATCCGAAGTTGTGGATTTTTCTCCAAATATTCATCCACTGTATCAAGTATATTTCCCTGAACAAGCTCAACATTATGAATATTCTTTTTGCTTAGACTCGCATACAAATCTTCTTTTGATAAGAAATCCTCCTTAAAAGCACGATTCCAACCTTTCACAAATGCCTCATCACTAGCTACCGTCTCAGCCTGTGGAAACTCTCCAAACATATCAAAACCGATAATTTTCCTCGAGTTCTCATTCTCTAACAATTCACGAAAACTACTAAACTGAATCAAAGAGCTTCCCTTGAATACACCAAGTTCAACGACATCTCCTGGTAACTCAAGTATTTTCTTGTATAGCTCATAATGCGCCATAATATTCCCTAGGCGATAAACATCCGATGTCAGCAAAAAACCATTCTCATAATATTTTCCTATCATCATTGTTCTCACTTTCCATTATATCTATATTATTCCTTGTCATAATTCTTCCCATGTTCAAAAGCTTTTTCACACAACTTCAGCTCCAAAAGGCATCAACGATAGCTTCGCCAATTTAAAGAACTGTAGACCAAATGGGATTCCAATAATGGTGACGCAAAACAGACAACCACTGATTGCATTGCCGATTGCCATTGGAATACCAAAGATGAGAAGCCATATAATATTGGCAAGCAACGATACAGTTCCGCCCCCATATACTATGTTCTTACCAAATGGGAAAAACGCCACAGATGCGAACTTGAAACACTGCTGTCCAATTGGAATTCCTATAATCGTAATGCAGCAAAGAACCCCTGCAATCAGCCAAGATAAGCCACTCAAAAAGCCGCCAAAGACAAACCAAATACAATTTCCTAAACATCCCATATGTAATACCCCTTTTCATTTCATTAATATTTACTTTATTATAGCATACGTAAAAGGTGCTGTCACTCGGTATGACAACACCTTTTTGTAGAAACTTATTGTGCAACCTTGGCGAGTTTTTCCATAATTCTTGCTGTCACCTTGGCATAGTAGCTAATCTCCGCAGAGTTCAAATTATCATTCTCTAGCTGCTCCATCTTAGCCATCGTATCAGAATGTTGACTCATGTAGTCCGCATAATCAGTTAACAAATCTGTGTCCGTAGGTGACTTTTGATACTTCTTCATAAACTTGATGTACTTATTGAAGAATTTTTCATAGCTGTCCATTGCTTTTTTGAATTTCGGTCTCATCCCATTAACAAGTTTCGATGTAGACTTTTTCTTTTTCTTGGCTTTCTTCTTCACTGCCTTTTTCTCTTCTTTTTCCTGGCTAGCTTCAGGTTCCTGAGTTTCCTCAACTCCACTTGGCATTCTATCTTGAACAGCCTCTTCTACTCGATCCGTAACCCCACAGCCCATCATCATATACGCCATAACGATAAGGCATACTACATAGTAACATTTTCCTTTTACTTTCTTCATCTTGTATCCTCCTTTGATTTTATGGAAGTGCATTGCCGTCTTTGGTTTGCTATAGTTCTGATAACATTTCTTGTGCTATCTCAATTAAACGTTCCACCTCTTTCTTTTCACAGTGAAGTTTT
Source organism: uncultured Lachnospiraceae bacterium (assembly GCA_964619785.1). Taxonomy (GTDB): domain Bacteria; phylum Bacillota; class Clostridia; order Lachnospirales; family Lachnospiraceae; genus CAZUGH01. The sequence goes on from CAZUGH010000039.1 coordinate 16,860, forward strand.
TCAATTTGCCTCTCTAATTGTTCTCTCAAAATCACATTAGGTGAATCAATAATTGCCTGAATTTCCTTAATACTAAATCCAAGTTGTTGAAATAACCGAATCTGCTTAATGCGATTTTGTGAGGAACTATCATATAGTAAATATCCACGTTTTGTCTTACCTGATGCACTCACTAATCCAGCCTTTTCATATCCTTGAACAGCTCTTCTTGATACATCCAACCAATCACATACCTGACGTAATGTTTTGTCTTCCATACACTTTGCCTCCGCCTTTTTTAGTCTAAAATTGCACGTAACGTGCAGTCAAACACTATTTCAATTAAGCTCTAGCAATCCACTTCCTTAACAGAACGTGTTTTTTTCGCGTAATCGAGTAGGCTGTGTGACGGCTTATTGCACAAAAAAAGAGCCATTGCATTTAGCAATAGCTCACTTTTTTGTAGAAACTACTATATTATCAATTTTCTTATAGTGCTATTTCCACTCGTATATATAACTATCTGTTGCGCCCTTACCATCCGATGCATAGCCCATAATGAGTGCCTTGTGATCAGATAACACACGGAATGTATTGTTATAGGTCGGACCCATTTTAAAATCACCTTTTTCTGGTGCGACACATTGTTTCCAAGTGATTGCTTTTTCATCAAGACAGAAAATTCCACCTGTATTCTTCGCATACAGTTTACCTTCATGCGAAGTCCATACAATCGGATACGTATGAAATGGTAGCCCTAATTCATCCTTGCTCTGATCAATATATGCCTGCTGCCACAGAGCTTCTGTGGAATACTTCTTCTTAACCTCACCTGTTGTCACATCAACTTTTATAATTTTTGGGTCAATCATTTTTTTC
>CAZUGH010000040.1:0-2167 GCA_964619785.1 uncultured Lachnospiraceae bacterium
TATAGATAATATGGTAACACATTTTCATATCATGTACAAATGTTTTTGTGACAATTCATAGACTATTGTGGTAAAATAAGGATAGTTGTTTTGAATATTTATTTATACGAAGGGATGGAAAGTATGAAGAAATTGAGATGGAAGAAGTTTCTGACTGTGGCGTTAGTGATTGCTCTTTTAGTTAGTGGGATTCCTGCTAGTGGCGTACAGGCAAAGAGCAAGATTTCGCTGAACCGCAAAAAGGTTACCCTATATGTGGGTAAGTCAGTGAAGCTGAAGCTAAAGGGAACAAAAGCGAAGGTGAAGTGGTCTTCATCGAAAAAGAAGATTGCAACTGTTAGCAAAAAGGGATTAGTTAAAGCGAAGAAAAAGGGAACTTGCAAGATTACAGCGAAGAGTCTTAGTAAGAAATATGTTTGCAAGGTGACAGTGAAGAAAAAGAGTGTTAAGAAACCGACGGTGACACCAGTAACGGTAGTGTCCGTTACACCAACAGCGGCACCGACGCAAAAACCGGGTGAATCAAAGCCAACACCTACACCAAAACCAACACCTAAGCCAACACTCGAGCCGACACCAACACCAAAGCCAAATGTACCAAGATTTTCGTCGAATAGCGGAAATTATGACAAGAGCTTTGACTTGACGATGACAGCTCCAGAAGGAAGTACGATTTATTATACTACGGACGGAAGTATACCGTTATCAAAAGAAGAGTCTCAAAAGGGTGAAGACACTGAGTTTTCGTTGACGGCAGATAATGAAGAGTTCGGTGGTAGCAACATGACAACGGAATAAGTTCAAGACGGAGTGAAGGTGTCATTTGCGAAGCAGTATTCTTCTGTATGTTTTAAGACTCCGGAAGGAATTACAGATTGGAGTAATTACGGTTCAATCGTGATTGATTATACGGTAAATCAAGTAGGCGCAGCAAGCAGCACACTTGGTCTTCAAGTTTGTCCTATTTATGCCGATGCAACAGGCTCATGGGTAGAAGTTAACGGACATGACACGGCTCGCATTACAGAACAGAGATATAATTTGTCGGGAAGTGGAACGATTACATTTCCATTAACGGGGCATGATTTTTCTTCGGTAGGAAGATTGATGTTTGGTGTGTTTGATAGTCCGGATTTTAATGAAGATGTGATTACGATTCATTCGATTAAGTTGTTACCGTTGGGCGCTTCAGATGGCTTTCCTGAGAAGGAAGATACATTGACATATAGTAAACCAATTCATATTGAGAACCGGGATAGCGTGAAACGTATCTTATGTTCGGATAAGAACATACCATATATGTATGATCCAAATGAGAATAGTTCGAATTTATCGTTCTATCCAGAGGAGTCCGCAGTGCCCAAGGCGACGGTGATTCGTGCAATGTCGGTGGATAAGGATGGCAATCAAAGCGATGTCGTTACCAAGGTGTTCTTTGTGGGAAATGATTTGAAAAATACATATAAGAATGCATCCGTTATCTCCATTGTGACAGACCCTGATAATCTGTTGAGTGTGGACAAGGGTATCTATCGGTATGGTAATTGGGAGGCGTCGGGTAAAGAATCCGAGCGACCAGCAGATGTGACATACATAGATGAAGATGGAACGATTCCGTTTGATACAACGATGGGAATTCGTATTCATGGCGGATATTCGAGAAGATGGGGTCAGAAGAGTTTCAATCTGTATTTTAGAGATGAATTGGGTGGATTGAAGAATCTCAAGAACTATCAATTGATTCCAGGTGCAGTGAACAGCAACGGCGAAGAAACCACTAAATATAAGAACTTTATGATTCGTAATGGTGGTAATGATTATTCATACACCAAGATTCAGGACGTTTGGATTCAGAGTTTGGTGGGAGATCGCAGTTATACAACGCAGGCTGCTAGACCATGTGTCTTATTCTTAAATGGTGAGTATTGGGGACTTTATAATCTCACAGAAAAATACAGTGACAATTATATTGAGACTGAGTTTGGCGTTGATAAAGATAATGTAGTCATGTTCAAAAATGGTTCGCTAGATGAAGGATTAGATAGCGATGAGATACTCTATCAGGATCTTCAGAGTTACGCTTATAAGGATATGAGTAATACAGCGAATTTCGAGGAATTCAAGCAATGTGTTGATTATCAAAGCTATTTGGATTACTATGCGACAG
>CAZUGH010000040.1:2267-12987 GCA_964619785.1 uncultured Lachnospiraceae bacterium
TGCGACAGCGACAGCCGAAGCAAAATTGGATTCACTCGCAGCACTATATCGCCCATTGATGGAGCAATATTGGGCACGATTTGGTGGAGCTGGAATGTTCGATACACGAATCGAAAGAATGAAGACATTTATAGAAGGTCGAAAAGTGGTATTGCAGAGCTCGATTGCAAATAATTTTTAATACAGAACAACAACGAATCGTATGAAATGTGCATCGAATGTGCACGGAAAGAGGTTTTTTACGAAGAAAATGATCGCAGCAGTTTTATCTATGGCACTTGTGTTTTCCTTATTATGTGTCACAGATACGAGAGCAGAAGAAAGCACGGTAACATTGGCACAGTGGAGTTATCCGGGAATTACGGAAGAAGCGTCAAAAGTTGAGAATGATTTGCCGGATACAGCTGGTAAAAAGTCGGGATATGTAGCAACGGCAGGAGCAGTAACAGCAGGTGCTATCATGACTGGTTCTGTAGATGGAAGCACAAAATCGTAAATTTCAGTATTCAGATGAATTTTATGATAAAGATACAGAGAAAGAAGCGTGTCATCCTGTATTTGCAGCCAAGAAAGCAACAACGACAGAAGAGGCCATTGCTTGGGGTGATGAAGTGACACCTCCTTACGTATTGATTCAGGCATCGACAAAAGGATATAAGAATATTGCATTTTCTGCAACACTAGGAGCATCTAAGAAAGGTGCAGCAGGATATACATTATCATATAGTCTTGATGGAAAAAGTTATACAACCGTTGGAGATGTGAAACTATTGGGAGGAACTTCTCGTGTTATGACAAAATTGTTTGACAATGTGGCTCTTCCAGAAGCAGTGCAAGACGCGGACTTAGTATATTTGAAGATTACATTTTCCCAGACAACAGTAGCAGGTGCTGCACTGACAGGAACAACCGGTGGTGAAACTGCAATTAATGACATTATGATAACGGGTGTGTCAAATGCAATCGTACCGACAGCAACGCCTGTACCAACGGCATCAGGGATAGCACCAACAGCGGCGCCAAATGTTATTGCACCAGCTCCTGTAAAGAATACGAAAGTAGCCATTAAGAAGCTTAAATTGAATAAGAAAAAGATTACTCTGAAAAAGGGCAAGAAGTATCAGCTGAAGGTTACAAAGAGTCCAGCCAAAGCATCGGGCAAGCTGACTTGGAAAAGTTCCAAGAAAAAAGTAGCAACCGTTACCACGAAGGGCAAGGTTAAGGCTAAGAAAAAGGGAAAGACAACAATTACGGTAAAGAGTTCTAATGGTAAAAAAGCAACCTGTAAGGTAACAGTAAAATAAAGCACTTACAACAAGATGGGCGCTCTGCGGAGCACCCATTTTTATTATATACAAATAGGGAAATATATGGTAAAATAAAATTATTATAAAAATAAAAATTGTGCAAAAACTGCACACAGAAATGGAGAGTGTATATGGGGAAAAAGAGCAGATTGAGGTAATATTGAATTGTGATAATTATGATGACTATACTTACACATGGAAGTACAAATCACTTGACACAGGTATCGAAACTGCTCTTGACTGTACGAGTCCCTCTTATTAGATTGACTCGTTTCAACTCGCAGATATAGGTGAATATTTCTGTACAGTGAAACAAAAGGACGGAACAGAAAGTAAAACAATCAAATTTGAACGATATTTGAATCCAACTATTGCATGGAAGAGTGGCGGGGAGGATGATGAATATGGATATTATCAGTCAAGGAAAAAAGGGGATAGTATAACATTTAAATTTGAAAAATTAGTTGTTGATCAAAGTTTTGATTGTAGATTTGTATGGAGTCATAATGGTGAAGCAATTGCAAATGCGACAACAGCTACTTATCAATTTACAGTTGGTTCAAAGACCAATTTTGGTTCTTATAGTTGTCAGGTGATATTATCTAAGAATAATAAGGTGTATCGTATTGCTAAAAAGATGTTTTACCTTAGTGACAATGGATATATACGAGCATCAAATAGTTATAATACATATAGTGGATGTATTGGCGATAAACTCGATATAAATGTGGGTACAGTAACAGACTCAGATAATTTACCAGCTCGTTATCAATGGCTAAAGTTTAATGATGAATCAAAGGAATGGAATGCATTGCCTGCAGATAATCGGGCTACATTATCACTTACGCTTCGTGATAACTCGGATTTTGGAGTATATCATTGTATTGTATCAACCTACAATGGAGATAATGTGATGCATTCAACAGAATGCGAGTATTATGTTAATGACAAAATGAAGGCTACATTTGAATACACAAGTGATGAGGTTATGCTGGGCTATGGTGATAAAGCAACGTTAGAGACCAAGGTAAAGAATGATTATAATTATGAACTAAAATATCAATGGTATTATGAGAATTATTGGGATGAAACGCGTACGCTTTTACCGGGTGCAACAAATAAAAACTTAGAATTCACAACAACAAGTGAGGATAGTTTTGGACAATATGTATGCGTATTGACAGCATACAACGGAGATAAGATTGTTAATACAGACGAGAAGTCGTTCTATGTATCATACAAAGATGAATTTGCTTTTCTTAATGAATATGAAGATGTAGGTAGTGATGTTGAAAATGTCAAGCTGGGAGAAAAGGCAGAGATAACTCCTTCACGTGTTCGCGGTGTGGATAAAGGTTATATGGTAGAATACCAGTGGTATAAAGCATCGGATGATTATGAGACTGAAACTAAAATAGATGGTGCAACGAAGAGCAGTTATCAAATTGATAAAGTAGAAGAGACGGATTATGGTAATTACACGCTTAAAGCAAGACTTGTAAAAGACGGAGTTGTTTGGGCATCTGCGAAGACATATTGTACATTGTATAAAGAGATTGGCTTAAAGCTGCAGCAGGACCAGAGTATAAGTTATGTGGAAAATGATGTTTATGAGGCGTTAGCCGTAAATGTTAGTTGTGATAGTGAGTATGAAGATGATCTGACATATCAATGGTATGGTAAACGGTATGATGAGGGTGATTCATATGAGACAAGAATGAAAGGCGCAACATCAAGAGAATTCCATATCATATTGTTACCAGATACCAAATGCAGTATCCCTATCGGTGACATTTGATGAAAGAACTGCGTTAAGGAATGAAGAATTTGAAATGCCAGATTATCTCTATGTCAATGATGGAGAAAAGTTCACAGCATATACGGGCAAATCTCTTGCTGGTAAAACAGTAATAATTCCTGGAGACACTCTGAAATTGATTTTAAGTGTATCTGGTTACAGCGATACCACAGACTGGGGCTTTGCTATCAAGGACATTCACGCAACGGCATACAAACCACAGCCTACACCACCGGTTGCACCACCAGCACCATCACCAGCTGCGAAGGTGACCAAACCATCTACGGTCAAGAACTTGAAGTTAAAAAGCAAGAAAAAGTATTATGTCAGAGTACGTGCATATTGCACTGATGCGAAGGGCAAGAAGATATATGGAAAATGGAGCGCAGTTAAGAGTAGTAAAATAAAATAAACATAAAAAAGGGTGTTACCAGTAAGTTGGTAACACCCTTCTTGTTATCTATCATTTAGAATAAATCTTTTACGGTTGGATATAGCTTTTTGAATTTAGCATATTTTTCACCGTATTTCTTAGCTAATTCAGGGTCTGGCTTAACCTGATCAACAACTTTAACAATCTTGGCAGCAGCTTCTTCAACGGAAGCGTATTCGCCACAAGCTACAGCAGCTAACATAGCACCACCGAGTCCTGGACCTTCTTCGCTCTCGATTACATTTACATTGATGTTGAGGACGTTTGCCATAATCTTCTTCCAAAGAGGACTCTTCGCTCCGCCACCACAAATCTTGGTTTCTTTGATATCGATACCGAGATCCTTAGCAATTTCATAACAATCACGCATTGCAAATGCAACACCTTCAAGGACAGCCTGAGTCATATCTTCTCTTGTTGTGTCCATGGACATACCGATGAACATGGCTCTTGCTTCCGGATTGTTGTGAGGAGAACGCTCACCCATCAAGTAAGGAAGGAAGAATACGTTGTTCTCACCAAGCTTATTGATGTTCTTCTGCTCTGCTGGATAATCCTTTGTCTTAATGATTTCATCCATCCACCATTTGTTACAAGAAGCAGCGCTGAGCATACAACCCATAAGATGATAGTTACCATCTGCGTGAGCAAATGAATGAAGTGCGTTGAATCGATCTACACCAAACTTCTTGCTAGAGATAAAGATTGTGCCAGAAGTTCCGAGGGAAATATTACATCCGCCATCGCCGACTGTTCCAGTTCCTACAGCGGCAGCAGCATTGTCACCAGCACCTGCAACAACCTTACAGTTGGTTGTAAGACCTAGCTCGGCAGCAACGTCAGCCTTCATGTTACCAGTTACTTCGTAACTCTCAAACAGCTGTGGCATCTGACTTTCTTTAACAGAACAAATCTCCATCATTTCCTTGGACCAACATTTATTCTTAACATCCATCAAAAGCATACCAGATGCATCGGAATAATCACAGCTGTGAACACCAGACATGCGATATGCAATATAGTCTTTAGGTAACATGATTTTAGCAATCTTAGCAAAGTTCTCAGGCTCATTTTCTTTAACCCAAAGAATCTTAGGTGCTGTAAAACCAGCAAAAGCGATATTGGCAGTATACTCAGAGAGTTTGTCTTTGCCAATTGTCTCATTCAAATACTCAACTTCTTTTGTTGTTCTACCATCATTCCAAAGAATCGCTGGACGAATGACATTGTCATTCTCATCTAAGATAACAAGTCCGTGCATCTGACCACCGAAGCTGATACCAGCAACCTGGCTTGCATCAAATCCATCTACTAATTCTTTTACACCAACAGTTACAGCATTCCACCAATCTTCTGGCTTCTGTTCAGACCAGCCTGGCTGTGGGAAAGATAAAGGGTACTCTTTTGAAACAATATTCTTGATGGTTCCATCTGCTTCCATCAAAAGAAGTTTGACAGCAGATGTACCAAGGTCTACACCAATATAAAGCATGAAATAAATCCTCCATTTCGTTAAATAGAGCCGCCACCAGGGGGTAGCGGCTCTAGATTAATAGTTATATAAAATTTACAACACTATGCGAATGGATTCTCTGTCTTGTAGAGAACTCCTGCTGGATGGTTGTATCCAATCTCATCTACGTCAACGCCGATGTACTTGAATACTTCGTACAGAGCTTTGCCATAGTGACCAAATGCAACAGCACCATGATGAGGATAGTTACCCTCAATCAATACGTGACGGTAGAAACGTCCCATCTCTGGAATAGCGAATACACCGATTGATCCGAATGAACGGGATGCAACTGGAAGTACTTCACCATGAGCGATGTAAGCACGAATCTTAGCATCTGCCGTAGACTGTAGACGGAAGAATGTGATGTCACCAGGAACGATGTCACCTTCCAAAGTTCCGTTTGTAACTTCTACTGGAAGACTTCTTGCCATGATCATCTGATACTTCATCTCACAGAAGGAAAGCTTGCTAGAAGCAGTATTTCCACAGTGGAATCCCATGAATGTGTCTTGCAATGTATAGTTGAATTTGCCCTTGATATCTTCTTCGTAGATATCAGAAGGAACGGAGTTGTTGATGTCAAGGAGTGTTACTGTGTCGTTTGAAACAACAGTTCCGATGAACTCGCTTAATGCGCCATAGATATCTACTTCGCATGATACTGGAATACCTCTGTCTGTTAAACGGCTGTTAACATAACATGGTACAAAACCAAACTGAGTCTGGAATGCAGGCCAGCACTTACCAGCGATAGCAACATATTCTCTATAACCTTTGTGCTCTTCAATCCAATCAAGAAGTGTAATCTCATACTGAGCAAGCTTCTCAAGAATCTCAGGTTTCTTATTGCCTTTGCCAAGTTCAGCTTCCATATCCTTAACAACATCAGGGATACGAGCATCACCAGCATGCTTATTAAATGCTTCGAATAAATCCAACTCGGAGTTCTCTTCAATCTCAACACCTAAGTTGTAAAGCTGCTTAATAGGAGCGTTACAAGCTAAGAAGTTCAATGGACGAGGACCAAAGCTGATAATCTTCAAGCTGTTAAGTCCGATGATTGCTTTTGCAATTGGAACGAACTCATTAATCATATCTGCACAACCCTCAGCAGTACCTACTGGATACTCTGGAATATATGCTTTTACATTACGAAGCTTTAAGTTGTAGCTTGCATTCAGCATACCACAATAAGCATCGCCACGTCCCTGTACAAGACCGCCATCCTTAGATGTCTCTTCTGCAGCTGCACAGAACATAACTGGACCATCAAAATGCTTAGCTAAGAGAGTCTCAGCAATCTCAGGACCAAAGTTACCAAGGTATACGCATAGAGCGTTACATCCGGCTTTTTTGATATCTTCTAAAGCCTGTACCATATGAATCTCGCTCTCTACGATACATACAGGACACTCGTAGATGTCCTCTGAGTTATGTTTTTTGTTGTAAGCTTCTACTAAAGCTTTTCTTCTGTTGACAGAAAGTGACACTGGAAAACAGTCTCTACTAACTGCAACAATACCGATTTTTGCTTTTGGCATGTTATTCATGTTAAAAAATCCTTCCTTTCCTAGGGATAATAAATTGCTACCCCTATCTTATTACATTTTCGAAAAAAATGCAATAAAAAACGCGCAACATTGCATTGGAAATAAAATGATGGTACAATATAACACATATACGAGAAAAGAAACGTAATTTCTTATGTTAGGAAGGAGCTTGATAGATGAAAAAGATTGGATTTTTAACAAGCGGTGGAGATTGCCAGGCATTGAATGCAACGATGAGAGGTGTTGCAAAGTCGCTATATAATAAGTACGATGAAGTGCAAATCTACGGATTTTTAGAAGGATATAAGGGATTGATGTATGAGCGTTATGTGGAGATGAAGCCAGGAGATTTCTCGGGAATTCTTTCCGAAGGGGGTACGATTCTTGGAACCTCTAGACAACCTTTTAAGCATATGCGTAAGCCAGATGAGAATGGACTTGATAAAGTCGAGGCGATGAAGAAGACTTACAAGAAGCTTGGACTTGATTGTTTGGTGATTCTAGGTGGCAATGGAACGCAAAAGACAGCCAATCTGCTCAGCGAAGAGGGACTTCATGTCGTAGGTCTGCCAAAGACGATTGATAATGATATTTGGGGAACCGATATGACATTTGGTTTTCAGAGCGCTGTAAATATTGCTACGAATGCAATTGATTGCATTCACACAACAGCATATTCTCATGGAAGAGTGTTCATTGTCGAGGTTATGGGACATAAAGTGGGATGGCTTACACTACATGCAGGAATTGCAGGTGGTGCTGATATCATTTTACTCCCTGAGATTCCATATGATATTGATGCTGTTGTTGAAGCAATACAAAAGAGAACAGAAGCAGGCAAGAGATTTTCCATTCTGGCAGTGGCGGAAGGTGCTATTTCCAAGGAGGATGCGGGTCTGACGAAGAAAGAATATAAGCAGAAGCTTAAGGACAATCCATATCCAAGTGTTTCCTATAAGATAGGTGCAGAGATTGAAGAGAAGACAGGTCAGGAGATTCGTATTACTGTGCCAGGACATACACAGCGTGGTGGTAGTCCGTGTGCTTATGACCGTGTGATTTCGACTCGTTTGGGTGCGGCTGCAGCAGAATTAATTATTGACGGCAAGTATGGATTTATGGTAGGTTTTAAGGGCGACGAGATTGTTCCTGTGCCACTTAGTGAAGTGGCGGGCAGGCTGAAGATGGTAGACCCAGAGTCTTCGATTATTCGAGAGGCTAAGAGTCTAGGAATCAGTTTCGGCGATTAATTATATTGGAGGAACGATATGTCATATCAAGCATTATATCGAAAGTTCCGACCTTCTAGTTTTCATGATGTGAAGGGACAGGATCATATCGTAACGACTTTACAGAATCAGATAAAGTCTGGACGTATCGGTCACGCGTATCTGTTTTGTGGAACAAGGGGTACAGGTAAGACGACGATTGCTAAGATTTTCGCAAAATTGGTTAACTGTGAGAATCCTGGAGAAGATGGTCCATGTAATGAATGCGCCATGTGTAAGGCGATTAATTCAGGTAATTCCATGAATGTGGTAGAGATTGATGCGGCTTCGAATAACCGTGTTGATGATATCCGAACGGTTATAGAAGAGGTGCAATATTCTCCTTCAGAAGGAAAATACAAAGTCTACATCATTGACGAGGTTCATATGCTTTCAACGAGTGCATTTAATGCGTTGCTAAAGACCCTAGAGGAACCACCATCTTATCTGATATTTATATTGGCGACGACAGAAGTGCATAAGATTCCATTGACGATTCTGTCAAGATGTCAGCGGTATGATTTTAAACGAATTAGCGTAGACACGATTGCAGCTAGGCTGCGTGAACTGTTGGATAAAGAAGGTATTGAAGCTGAAGATCGAGCACTTACGTATATAGCGAAATCAGCGGATGGAGCCATGCGAGATGGACTTAGTCTACTAGAGCAATGTGTATCTTTTTACTTTGGCGAGAAGTTGACTTATGATAATGTGCTTAAGATTCTTGGCGCAGTAGACCAGACGACATATCACAGGTTGGTAAAAGGTATCAGTGATAACCATGTGAATGAAGTGATTCATGTCCTAGATGATGTCGTACTTCAAGGCAAGGATTTGACGCAGTTTACGAACGAATTTGTCTGGTATTTGCGTAATCTCTTATTGGTGAAGACGTCCGAAGAAGCTGGTGATATTATTGATACATCAGCAGAGAATCTTCAGGAGTTGACAGCGCTAGCAGCAGAGCTTGAGGCAGAGATGATTTATCGATATATTCGCATTCTGTCGGATGTATGTAATCAGCTTCGCTACGCAACACAGAAACGAGTGCTGCTTGAAGTGACATTGATTAAGTTGTGTCGACCAGAGATGGAGACAGATTATGATTCGCTTGTCAATCGACTTCACAATCTAGAAGAGAAGATTGAAAAAGGACAATTCACTACGACAGCGGTAGCAGCACCAGCGACACCTGTCAAGGAAAATGTAGTCAAAAGGGAACTGCCGAAGGCTGTTCCGGAAGAGTTACAACAGGTGGCAAGAGATTGGGACCAGATTTTTCGTCAGTTTGATATTGGGCTTCAATCTATCATGTCAGGCGTGAAGCTTACGGTAGGAAATGAGAATCATTTGCTTATGATGTTTCCAGATGAAGTATCAGCGGGCTGCGTAAATGAATGCAAAGAACAGATTGAGACATTGATAGGGAACCAGATAGGTAAACAGGTTCAAGTTGATATACGTGGTGCGGCTAGTCGGGAAGAACACGATGAGGTGCCAGAGCTACGTGATGTATTTCAGATAAGTGATAAAGTAGATATAGAAATTATTGATTAGTAAAGGAGAAAGTAAAATGGCTAAAAGAGGCGGAGGATTCCAGGGTGGTATGCCTGGTAACATGAATAACCTTATGAAGCAGGCACAGAAGATGCAGCGTCAGATGGAGACCCAGCAGAAGGAAATGGAAGAAAAAGAGTTTGAGGCAACTGCAGGTGGCGGTGCCGTGACAGTGAAGATTTCAGGCAAGAAGGAAGTTATGTCGGTGAAGCTAACGGAAGAAGTAGTAGATCCAGACGACATCGAGATGCTTGAGGATTTGATCGTAGCAGCAACCAATGAGGCACTTCGCAAAGCAGAGGAAGAATCCGCGAAAGCGATGGAATCTCTGACAGGTGGCCTTGGATTAGGTGGAGGATTTCCGTTCTAATGGATTTTTACAGTGATTCAATTAATAAGTTGATTGAGGAATTATCCGGTCTACCAGGTATTGGTGGTAAGACGGCGCAGCGATTGGCATTTCATATTCTTAACATGCCCAAGGACCGCGTTCAAAATCTGGCAGACAGTCTGACGAAAGCCAGGACAAATGTGGGATTTTGTAAGGAATGTTACACACTTACAGATAAGGAGTTATGTCCAATCTGCAGCAGTGAAAAAAGAGACAAGAAGACAATTATGGTAGTGGAAGACACCAGGGATTTGATGGCATATGAGAAGACCGGGAAGTACCAGGGAGTCTATCATGTCCTCCACGGTGCAATCTCGCCAATGTTAGGAATCGGTCCAGCGGATATTAAACTAAAAGAATTGATGGAACGATTGCAAGCAGATGTGGATGAAGTGATTATCGCAACCAATTCGACACTTGAGGGCGAGACAACTGCCATGTATATTAGCAAGTTGATTAAGCCGACAGGAATAAAGGTTTCGCGAATTGCCAGTGGCGTTCCAGTAGGTGGAGATTTAGAGTACATCGATGAAGTTACGTTGCTTCGTGCGTTGGAGGGCCGAACGGCTCTTTGAACCACTTAGGCAGCAGTAGATACCGGTGGCAATGAAGTCAGCCAATTTCATAACAATACTTAGCCGAGTTGTCTGGAGCAGCATTTGTCCACCCAACCCGGCTATATTTACGATGCCGGTGATGAACAAGTCGCCAATCTGAGGGAGTTCTTTGTTGACTCCGATACCAGGCGAGAGGGAGCCTTCACCAAGTGTGATATAGCCCACATGTTCCGTGACACCCAGAGAAGCGTCAATGGCAATGACGAGGGCATTTTGGTGATTCTTTTGAATGCACTCTTGAATCTGCGTGAGATTCTTGGCGTGAACGGGTTTGTCCAAGGTG
>CAZUGH010000040.1:13087-16332 GCA_964619785.1 uncultured Lachnospiraceae bacterium
AATGCACTCTTGAATCTGCGTGAGATTCTTGGCGTGAACGGGTTTGTCCAAGGTGCCATAGATGATGATGCTTTTTCTCGAAACACGGGAGAGACGATGTCCCACAATCGGGCCAAGACAGTCGCCCGTAGCGCGGTCTGAGCCAATACAAACGAGAACGAGCTCGTCATAATTCCGTCCATATTTGATAATCATTTGTTCAAGTGACTGACAGAAATGTGTCAATGCGCTTTGCTCTAGTGGGTTGAAATAGTAAACCATAGATACCTCCATAAAGAATGTCTTTACATAGAGTATTCACGAGGTCGTTGAATTTACTCAATTTTCCAAAAGAAAATATCGCAAGTTTCGTTAAAAAGCGGGGAGGATGTCCTGCTTTTTTTGTACATTTTGGGACAAGCTACCGAATGCGGACGAAGTGCGTCACTTTTTCCCGAATAGAAGTGCAAATGAAACACCAGAATGCGACATAATTTTCCCAGAGGTTCTGATATAGTTTTCTTAACAATGTCAGAAGGAGGTTCTGGTTATGATGGGGGAAATACCTAAAAGTGTACGCCAGATTGGAAGGGCTCGAGGTAGCAGGCGGATTTACATAGAGGATTATGTGTGGACATTTTCCAGACAAATGGCGAGACAGGCAGGAGAAGCCGAGGCAGCGGGGGTGCTGCTTGGCAAGACGGTTATCAAGAAGGGCGAGCGCTATCTATTTATCTCTGGAATGGTGGAGATTGAGGACTTCATGCTTCGAACGAGCGAAGAATTTAGCCAGGAGATGTGGACGAGCATCTATAGTGGCATCAAGGAAAATGATAAGCTCCTCTTCCTATATGAAGATGGCGAGGGTGAGGATGCATTTTTTGCAATGCAATCCGGGAAAATGGAGCGTCAGCCAGGGTATTACATATATTATGAGAAAAATCCCGAGATGCAGGAATACATGGTGACACATAAGAAACATTCACGCATTGATGATCATCTAGAGGAGAAAGCGTTAGGGGATATGCGGGGGATTCTAGAGAAGAAACAACAAGAGAAAGAAGAGAAACAGGAGCGGGGCGCGCGTGGACTGATGGTTGGGCTGGCGGCATTGGCAATTTTGTGTGGCTGGTTAGCACTTAGGAATCAGGATGCGCTAACGAAAGTGGAGAATCAGATGACGACACTTCGCCAGTCGTTATCTGAACAGACACAGAAACCATCTCAGACAACAGTAGAGACACTTTCGGCTAATGTGGCTACGATTACACCGGCGGCGATGACGGCGACACCTGCCGCCATTTCCCCTTCTCCTACGCCAATCAAGATTGTGAAGGAGTACGATATCTACCAAGTAAAAAAAGGGGATACACTGTCGTCGATTGCAGGAAAATATTATTCGGATATTAACTTGGCAGAGAAAATCCGTCGATATAATGGGCTTAAGAAGGATAGTGTCATTTTGGTTGGACAAAAACTTAAATTACCTCTAAATTAGACTTTCTTATTTCTCCAAAAACATATATAATAACTCTGAGGAGTTGATAAATTGGAGAACATGGAAATGGAACATAAAAGAAGATTATCGCCAATACTTGTAGCAATCATTAGCGTTATGCTGGTTGTGATCGTATTTGCTATTGTGGTGTATCGATATAGTAATCGCTGCTTTACAGGATACAATGTGATGAGTGAGACAAAGAGAAATGATAGTAATACAGCAAAATATATCAGCTATAATGGTAATCTGCTCAAGTATAGTCGTGATGGGGCTTCGGCGTTAAATGCGGCAGGGGAAGTTATATGGACTGGCGGTTACGAGATGGAGCGTCCGCAGGTGGATATCTGTGGTGACTATGTGGTGATTGCAGATATTGGTGGTAAGGATCTCTACGTATATAATGGTAGTGATTCGGGGACTAAGATGGAGATGGCACTGCCAATCGAGAAAGTACGTGTGGCATCCCAGGGAGTGGTTGCTGTTCTAATGAAGGAAGAGGAATCCGATGTAATCAATATTTACAATCCATACAGCAGCGCAGACCCACTGTTAGTAGAGGTGCCAACCAATATATCCGATGATGGGTATCCGATGGATTTTGATATCAGTGCAGATGGGTATAGTCTGGTAACTTCGAATCTTGCCGTGGCTAACGGCGCGATTGATAATAAGGTGAGCTTTTACAATTTCACAGATGTTGGACAAGATAAGAATCGACTGGTAGGCGGCAAAAAGCTTGGAGAAAGTATGATTGCTAATATTGCATTTTTGACAGATGATAAAGTAGCTATATTTTACCAAAATGGTTTTTCTATCTATAAAGATATGAAACAACCTGAGGAGATATGTAAGCAGACCTTCAAAAACGAGATTAAGAGCGTTGCATATAATGAGAGCAATATAGCGGTCGTTGAGAGCAAAAATGGTGAGAAGAATCCGTTGCACATCTATGATTTGAGCGGGCATGAATCCTTATCAACAGATATTGATTATGAGTATGATAGTTTATCTTTATATGATGGAGAACTAATCTTCTCAAGCAATCAAAAGTGTAATGTACTTAGAATCAATGGTCGTGAGAAATTCGATTTTACATTTGATCGTAGAGTGGAATTCTTTTTACCGTCACTCGGTAACAGCAAGTATTTTCTGATTGATGATAATACCATTGAACAGATTAAGTTATCTGGCAACTGATATACCAAGGAGGATGAGATGGAGAATCAATTATTGACCGAGATTGTCGTGGCGGGCATTCTGGTTCTAAGTATTTGGGCTGGTATACATCGTGGCTTCGTTCGAACGATTTATGGCATTATCAAGTTTGCCTTGGCGCTGCTACTAGCATCACTGCTCACGCCACTGATTGCAAGCTGCTTGCCAGAGACTGTGCCAATGCCTAGCGCAATCGCTTATATTGTTTCCTTTATTATAGTAAATATTTTGCTGGGCGTTTTGGATTACGCATTGAGTCTTATTGATCATGTGCCGGTGGTTCGTCAGGTAAATAAGGGCTTGGGTGCGGTGGCTGGATTGATTCGAGGTCTTCTCATCGTCTGGCTGGGTCTATTTCTTATTATGATGCTGACAGAGGCACCATGGTATGCCCAGATGGCGGGATATATTAAGAACAGTCCGTTCTTGAGTCAGCTGTATGCATGGGACCCAATTCCTGCTATTTTGAAAAATATGGGATTCCCACTGTGATTGAATGGGGAATACTTTAATAAAAAAAGCATTGACAATTGAAAGTCTGCGTGATATG
>CAZUGH010000041.1:0-16240 GCA_964619785.1 uncultured Lachnospiraceae bacterium
CCACCTGGAGTTTCATATACACCACGGGATTTCATACCAACAACACGGTTCTCAACGATATCTACGATACCTATGCCATGCTTGCCACCAAGTTCATTTAATGTACGGATGATGTCTGAAACCTTCATTGCTTTACCATTTACAGTTTTAGGAACACCAGCTTCAAATGTCATGGTTACATATTCACCCTCATCAGGAGCTTTTTCTGGAGTGGTTCCAAGTACGAGAAGATGATCGAAGTTTGGCTCATTCGATGGGTCTTCTAATTCGAGACCTTCATGGCTGATGTGCCAAAGGTTACGGTCACGGCTGTAACTAGTATCAGCAGAGAATGGAAGATCAATACCATGTGCTTTGCAATATTCAATCTCTTTTTCACGAGAATCCATTGTCCACAGGTTGCTTCTCCAAGCTGCGATGATCTGGATGTCTGGAGCAAGAGCTTTGATACCGAGCTCGAAACGAATCTGGTCGTTACCTTTACCAGTTGCACCATGGCAAATTGCAACAGCGCCTTCTTTACGAGCAATTTCAACTAAGCGTTTTGCAATACCAGGACGAGCCATAGAAGTTCCTAATAAGTACTTGTTCTCATAGATGGCATTGGCCATAACACATGGAACGATATAATCATCACAGAATTCATCTGTAATATCTTCGATGTAAAGTTTTTCTGCACCACAGAATTTAGCTCTTTCTTCCAAACCATCGAGCTCTTCACCCTGACCACAGTCAACACATACACAGATAACATCATAATTAAAATTTTCCTTCAGCCATGGAATGATAGCAGTTGTATCAAGGCCACCGGAGTAAGCAAGTATAACTTTTTCTTTCATAATAAAAGACCTCCAAAATGATTTATATTGTATTTTGAACAACGTTCTTTTATAAATATACAACAAATATGCATAATATGCAAGAGGTATTTTGGGGGAAGTAACAGTTTGTGAAAGTATTTGAAATATTGGTATTGCATAATTATAGTCTTGGGTGTATAATTATAAATGTTTTTCGGAAATGATGAATAAAAATACATTATTTATGCATAAGTATAAGTGGGATGTATGAGAACGAAAGGATGGAGATAACAATGATTAAAGTTGGTATTATTGGTTCCACCGGTTACGCAGGACAGGAATTGGTGCGAATATTATTACAGCATAAAGAAACAGAGATAATATGGTATGGTTCTAGAAGCTATGTAGATAAAAAGTTTAGTTCTGTGTTTGGCAATATGTTTCAAATCGTGGAAAATGTATGTCAGGGAGACGACCTAGCAACACTTTGTAAGGAGGCTGATGTCATTTTCACAGCAACACCACAGGGCTATCTAGCTGGCGTGTTGACGGAAGAGATTCTTCAAAACTGCAAGGTGATTGACTTGAGTGCCGATTACCGAATCAAAGATGTTGCTACCTATGAGAAGTGGTATGGCATGACACATAAGAGTCCACAGTTTATCGAAGAGGCGGTCTATGGATTGCCAGAGATTAATCGTGCCAAGGTGAAGAATGCAAGATTGATTGCAAATCCAGGATGTTTTCCAACATGTACCTTCTTATCCATCTATCCATTGGCCAAGAATGGCCTGATTGATATGAGTACCCTGATTGTTGATGCAAAGTCGGGTGTATCAGGTGCGGGGCGAGGCGCCAAAGTGAACAACCTCTATTGTGAGGTGAATGAAAATATGAAGGCATATGGTGTGACGAGTCATCGTCATACTCCCGAGATTGAGGAACAGCTTGGATATGCTGCAGGAGAAAAGGTTGTGATTAACTTCACACCGCATCTAGCACCGATGAATCGTGGAATCGAGGCTACATCCTATGCAAGTTTGAAACCGGGTGTGACAAAGGAGCAAGTTCGACAGGCATATGTCGATACCTATAAGGATGAATATTTTGTTCGTGTACTAGAAGAAGGTGTGCCACCAGAGACAAAGTGGGTGGAAGGAAGCAACTTCGTTGATGTGAATTGTATTGTAGATGATAGAACCAATCGTGCCATTATGATGGGAGCGATTGATAATGTAGTAAAAGGTGCTGCAGGTCAGGCAGTGCAGAATATGAACTTGATGTTTGGATTGGCAGAGAACGAAGGACTACAGCTAGTTCCGATGTTCCCTTGATGAGAAAGGACCGATAGAATGAAGAAAATCGAAGGCGGAGTAACCGCAGCAAAAGGATTTTATGCAGCAAGTGCAGAGGCAGGAATTAAGTATCAGAATCGTTCTGATATGGCACTTGTATATACGAAGGAGCCTGCTGTGTGCGCAGGTGTATTTACAACCAATGTTGTGAAAGCAGCGCCAGTAACATGGGACCAAGAAGTAGTAGCTAGTGGCGACAAAGTATCTGCTGTTGTATTAAACAGTGGTATTGCGAATGCTTGTACAGGAGAAGAGGGTAAGCAAATCAACTTCTTTATGGCAGAGTCTATTGGCAAAGAGTTAGGTGTCAATGCTACGAGTGTATTGACGGCATCGACAGGTGTAATTGGTGCACAGATTAAGAAGGAGCCACTTGTAAAAGGCGCTAAGCTTCTCAAAGAGTCGATGGCTGATACAGTAGAAGCAGGACACCAGGCAGCGAAAGCAATTATGACGACGGATACATTTTCCAAAGAATATGCACTGTCTGTCATGATTGGTGGCGTTGAAGTTCATATTGGCGGAATGAGCAAGGGCTCGGGAATGATACATCCGAATATGGCAACGATGTTGAGTGTTATTACAACTGATGCCGTGATTGAGAAAGCATTATTGCAGGAACTATTAAGCGAAGATGTGAAAGAGTCGTTCAATATGATATCCGTTGACCGTGACACATCAACGAATGATACCTGCGTTGTGCTGGCGAATGGATTGGCAGGCAATGCGGTGATTGAAAAGGGTTCAAAAGAACTAGAAGATTTCAAAGCAGCATTTGGTGAAGTAACTAAGGCACTTGCAAAGATGCAGGCGAGTGATGGCGAGGGCGCAACCAAGTTAATCGAGGTTACTGTGAAGAATTGTAAGTCTAAGGAAAATGCAATCAAGCTTGCTAAGTCAGTTATTACTTCAAATCTTGTCAAGACAGCAATGTTTGGCAGCGATGCAAACTGGGGACGAATCCTATGCGCAATGGGTTATGCAGGTGTTGATTTTGATCCGGAAATCATCGACTTGACTATATCCGCAAAGGGCGAGAATTTGGTAATCGTTGAAAATGGCGTGGCAACAGGATATAGTGAAGAAAAAGCAACGGAACTTCTAAGTCAGAAGGAAGTAACGATTGTAGGTGATATGAAGGAAGGTTTGGCCGAGGCAACTGCCTGGGGATGTGACTTGACTTATGATTATGTGAAGATCAATGGTGATTACCGGAGTTAAGAGAAAAAAGGAGAATAGAGGACATGGAACAACAGACAATGGATCAAATCTTAGTAAAGGCAGAGACACTGATTGAGGCCTTGCCATACATTCGTGATTTTAATAATAAAAAGGTTGTCGTGAAGTATGGTGGAAGTGCTATGCTTGATGAAAAATTGCAGCAGAGTGTAATTAAAGATGTTGCGTTGCTTAAATTGGTTGGTATGAAACCCATCATTGTTCATGGTGGAGGAAAAGAAATCAGCAAATGGATTGATATTGTTGGTAAGGAAACCAAATTTGTTGAGGGACTTCGTGTAACAGACAAAGAGACAATGGAAATCGCGGAGATGGTTCTAAATAAAGTAAACAAAGACCTTGTACAGATGGTTGAAAAACTTGGTGTGAAAGCGGTCGGTATAAGTGGCAAGGATGGCGGAACATTATTCTGTGAGAAGAAGATGCCAAATGGTAAGGACATTGGATTTGTAGGTGATGTTAAATCAGTCAACTCTGATTTGATTGATACATTGCTTGAAAATGACTTTATCCCTATCATTGCACCTATTGGTATGGATGAGAATTATGAGCCATATAACATCAATGCAGATGACGCAGCTTGTGCAGTAGCAAAAGCAATTCAGGCAGAAAAACTTGCCTTCCTAACAGATATTGAAGGTGTGCGAAGAGATGTTGATGATAAGGAATCATTAATCTCGGTATTGACACTTGATGACGCAGATGAGTTAATCGACACAGGAATCATCGGTGGCGGTATGATTCCGAAGATTAAGAATTGCGTAGATGCTGTCAAAGGCGGCGTTAGCAGAGTCCATATTTTAGATGGAAGAAAAGAGCATTGCTTGTTACTTGAGTTCTTTACCAAGAAAGGTATTGGAACAGCAATTATTGATAATCATCGTAAGATGTATGATCATGAGATAGAGGGGTGAATTTGATATGAAAGAAATGATAGAAAAAGCAGAAAAGCACCTGTTACATACATATAATCGGTATCAAATCGTGTTAGATCACGGAGAAGGTGTATATCTGTATGATACAGATGGGAAAAAATATCTGGACTTTGGTTCCGGGATTGGTGTATGTGCGTTAGGATATGGAGACGAAGAATTATGCGATGCAATTAAGAATCAAGTTGATAAGCTGTTGCATACTTCTAACCTATTTTATACAGAACCATTAGTAAATGCAGCGACAAAGCTATGTGAAATCACAGGTATGGATCGTGTGTTTATGACAAATAGTGGAACAGAAGCAATTGAAGGTGCTTTGAAGCTGGCCCGTAAATATGCATTGAAAAAGGGTTATCATAATCGTACTGAGATTGTGTCGATGAATAAAGCATTTCATGGACGAAGCATGGGAGCCCTGTCAGTGACAGGAACTGAGAAATATCGTTCTCCATTTGAACCATTAATCTCAGGTGTTACATTTGCTACATATAATGATCTAGAAAGTGTAAAGGCTGCCGTATCGGATAAGACTTGTGCTATCATTATGGAGACACTTCAAGGTGAAGGTGGAATCTATAAAGCAGATTCTGAATTTATCAAAGGTGTGCGTCAGTTGTGTGATGAACACGATATGATTATGATTTGTGATGAGATACAATGTGGTATGGGACGTACGGGTACATTTTTTGCTTATGAACAATATGGCATTAAGCCAGATGTGGTAACCATGGCAAAAGGAATTGGTTCCGGTGTTCCTGTCGGTGCCTTTGCAATGAATGAGAAGGCGATGATTGGTCTTGAGGCTGGTGATCATGGAACAACATTTGGAGGAAATCCACTTGTGATGACAGCAGTATCGAAGACAATTGATATTTTCCGTAATCGGAACATCGTTGACCATGTTAAGGTGGTAGGTGCATATTTAAGTGATCAGCTAGATCAGTTAATGGCTCGTAAAGATGTTATCGTCGACCACCGGGGCAATGGATTGATGCAGGGAATCGAGTGTAAGGAAGCAGTAGCATCTTATATTGGGAAGGCAATGGAGCAGGGAGTCATCCTGATGAGTGCCGGTGCTAATGTGATTCGTATCCTTCCACCACTAGTTATTGAAAAAGAACATGTGGATGAATTGATTCGGGTTCTTGATGAAATATTAGAATAAATTATATGTCTCCATGAATGATGGAACGAAAATAGGGAATCCTATTAGTTGAAATCATGAATGGAGGCATTTTTATGTGGGGAATGATTGTGGGTGTTATATCTGGTGCATTGATGAGTATCCAGGGTGTATTCAATACAGGAGTGACGAAACAAGCGGGGTTATGGGTGACTGCCGGCTTTGTTCAGTTGACAGCATTGCTTATATGTATTATAGCTTGGCTAGTTACTGGACGGGATGGAAGTGTATCTGCGTTGTGGCACATACAGCCAAAATATATTCTGCTTGGGGGTGCCATCGGTGCCTTTATCACATATACGGTTGTATTTAGTATGAAACAGATTGGACCTGCGCGCTCTGTCATGTTTATCGTGGCTGCCCAGCTTATTATCGCTTACTTAATTGAATTGTTTGGCATGTTTGGTATGGAGAAGGTGGAATTTCAGTTACAGAAGTTGATTGGACTACTTGTGATGATAATTGGAATTATTACATTTAAATGGGAATAAATCAAAATTAGTTATTGTAAAAAAGGGTACGAATTGTTACAATGGGTATATGCATCTTAGTCCTTAACCGACCGGGGTAAGGAGAGACGTTTTGAAGCAATTATCATTTAAGAAGATAGTCGCAGGAGTATTGATTGTAGTGTCACTTGGCTTTATCTATATGTCGAGTATGAATCAGACGAAACCTGTTGAAGTGACCCAGACGAATCATTCGAGTGAGCCAGTTCGCTCGAGCAGTCCGAGCAAGTATTACATTCATATATGTGGTGAGGTGAAGTCGCCAGGTGTGTATGAATTTACTCAGAAGCCGCGTGTGGTAGAAGTGATAGAGAAAGCAGGCGGATTTACGAAGAAAGCGGACCAGGCTTGTGTGAATCAGGCACAGACAGTCGAAGATGGAAGCCAGCTTGTAATTGAAGCGAAGCAGGGGAAGAGAGCATCGAAAGCTGGTGCTGAGTCGACCGATTCATCGGATGGAAAAGTGAATATCAATCAAGCTACAAAAGAACAGTTGATGACGTTATCAGGTATTGGTGAAGCGAAAGCAAATCAGATTATTGCTTATCGTGAAGACCATGGGAGTTTTGCCACTACGGAAGAGATTAAGAAGATTAGTGGGATTAAGGATGGCGTCTATAACCAAATAAAAGATTTGATTAAAGTATAGAGATTATGTGAAGGGATGGAAATGGCGATATGGCTAAGAGAGTATTAGTTGTCGATGATGAGAAGTTGATTGTTAAGGGAATTCGTTTTAGTTTAGAGCAGGATGGCATGGAAGTTGATTGTGCTTATGATGGAGAAGAGGCTTTTGAAGCAGCGAAAGCAAATCATTATGATTTGATTTTACTCGATGTTATGCTTCCTAAGATGACAGGGTTTGAGGTTTGTCAGCAGATTCGTGAGTTCTCACAGGTGCCTATCATCATGCTGACGGCTAAAGGGGATGACATGGACAAGATACTTGGGTTAGAGTATGGTGCTGATGACTATATTACGAAGCCATTTAATATCCTTGAGGTTAAAGCAAGAATTAAAGCGATTATTCGTCGTAGCTCTTCAAAGTCTGATTTAGAGAAGGAAGAGAATCCAATTCTCACCTTTGGTATTATGAAAGTAGATGTAGATAGTAGAAGAGTTTTTCTTGAAGAGAAGGAAGTAAATCTTACTGCCAAAGAGTTTGATCTTCTTGAATTATTGATGAATCATCCTAATAAGGTATATGGAAGAGAGAAATTGTTAAATGACGTGTGGGGATACGAGTATCCAGGTGATGTGCGTACGGTAGATGTACACATTCGTCGTCTGCGCGAGAAGATTGAATCGAACCCAAGTGAACCGAATTATATACATACAAAATGGGGTGTTGGTTATTATTTCCAGAATAGAAGCTGAGCTTAAGAAAATTCATAGCCTTCGTATTCAGAGTTTAGTTGTATTGATATTGATTGGTATGATTCCAATTATGATACTGACGGTGATTGTCTCTACGACATATCGTCAGAAAGCAATATCACAGAGAGTATCGGATCTCCAGGCGAGAGGAGCGGTGCTCTCTAATCTTGTGTTATCCTCAGGGTTTCTGACCAATGAAGATACGGCAGAGGTAGAGTCTGAGATGACGCAGATTTCTGATATTTATGGTGGTCGAATTATGATTTTGAATTCTGACCTCTACATTATGAGAGATACGTATGGACTTGAAGAAGGCAAGGTCATGGTTGCACCGGATGTGATTAAGTGTATTGAAGGCAAAGAGATTCGCATCGTGAACCAGACCGCGAACAATATAGAGATTATTATGCCATTACTGAGTAGTGCGAAGAAGACAGTGTCTGGTGTTATTGTGATGAATTTTTCTTCTACCAATCTGGTGAAAATGTTCGATGAGATGGCTAGTGTGTCGCAGACGATGCTTGTTGTATTAGGTATCGTGATTTTAGTAGTGGCGATTTTTTATAGTAAACAAGTTGTCGTTCCTCTAAAGAAGGTAAATGTGGCGATTGATCATATTACAGATGGTTATCTAGATGATACGGTTGAACTGGCGGGATTTAACGAGTTGGAGGATATATCCGAATCCTTTAATCAGATGACAGCCATGTTGCATAATCTAGAAGATGCCAGGCAGGAATTTGTATCCAATGTGTCGCATGAGTTGAAGACTCCGATTACCTCGATTAAAGTTCTTGCAGATAGTCTGATTATGCAGGATGAAGCTCCGGTTGAGATGTATCGCGAGTTCATGGGAGATATTAATGATGAGTTGGAACGATTAACGAAGATTATCAATGATTTACTTTCTCTCGTTAAGATGGATAAGAATGCGTCGACCATGGCGGTGGAAGAGGTCAATGTCAACGAGTTCTTAGAGACGATTTTAAAGCGATTAAGACCAATTGCAGATATGCGTAATATTGAGTTGACATATGAGAGTCTGCGACCAGTAAATGCGCAGATTGACCCAGTTAAGATGAGCATGGCATTTTCTAATTTAATAGAAAATGCTATCAAATACAATTTTGATGATGGATGGGTAAGAGTATCATTAAATGCGGACCATAAATTTTTCTATCTTAAGGTATCTGATTCTGGAGTGGGTATTCCTGAGGATTTGCAGGACCATATTTTCGAACGCTTTTATCGTGTTGACAAAGCACGTTCTCGTGATACAGGAGGGAATGGTTTGGGATTGGCAATTACTCGTAATGCAATCCTTCTTCATCGAGGTTCGATTAAGGTGCACAGCGTAGAAGGCCAGGGAACTACATTTAATATACGAATTCCTTTGTCTTATTTGGAATAGGAGGTAGAGATGAAACGTATCCTATTATTGCTATTTATATTTCTAGCATGTAGTCTGACTGGTTGCGGCCAGAAAGAAGAGAAGCTAGGAGCAAATGAATACTATATATATTATACCAAGAATGATTTCTCTGAGTTAATCAAAGAGAAGCACAAAGCGAAGACGCAGAAGGACCATACGGAGGCGCTTGTTGATGAACTTATCGCTGCACTGAAAAAGCCAGTTGGCGACAGCAGCCTTCATGCAGCACTTGGCGATGATTGCAAAATTGTTGATTATCAGATTATTGAGGGCAAGATGTCCATTAATTTTGATGTGAATTATAGTAGTTTAATTGGAGTAGAGGAAATCATGCATCGGGCTGCTATCGTTAAGACGCTGACACAGGTGCCAGCGGTTGAAGCGATAGAATTTTTGGTGGATGACCAACCACTTTTGATTAACAAGAATGCCGTTGGCTATATGACGAGTGAAGACTTTATCGAGAACATCGGTGGCAATGGAACGAGTAAGACAACATCTGTTTCGATGTATTATTCGAATGCAGATGGCTCAAAATTAGTTGAGGTACCTTCTAAGATTACCTATGACTCGACGATTCCACTAGGGCAGCTGATGGTTGAGGAATTGATGAAGGGTCCAGAGGGTGTTAAAAATCTGTCAGTTAAGGGACTACAGAAGACAATTCCAGAGAACACCGTGTTAAACGGTATGACAATCCGTGATAATGTGTGTTA
Organism: uncultured Lachnospiraceae bacterium; assembly: GCA_964619785.1. GTDB lineage: Bacteria > Bacillota > Clostridia > Lachnospirales > Lachnospiraceae > CAZUGH01. Next base: position 9,547 of record CAZUGH010000041.1, read on the forward strand.
TGTTGATTTGAGTAAGGAATTTACCAATGTGCTACCTAGTATATCAAGTGAAGTGACCGTATATTCGGTTGTAAATTTGCTTGTTGAATTACCAAATGTAAATAAGGTGCAGTTTACAATTGAGGGAGAGCAGATTAGTAAGTTTGGTGATATGGATTTTAGCCAGGCATTTGAACGTAATTTAGATGTAGTAGAGACACAGAATACCAACGTCAATACAAGTGTTACAATTGATGCTGATGCAGAGTTAGAAACCGAGGAATAGATGAGAAGACGTCCTATGATTGGCGTGCTTGCATTGTTTCTTGTGATTATCATAGCATGGTGGCACTGGGGTAGGCCACCCTATCAGAAGTTAGAGATTGATCAGGGTGTTATCACTGGTGCTGTTGATGCAATCCAGACGGGTTCTTCTAGTGAACGGCTTATTCTAGAAGATGTCGTAATCGAAACAACGGACAAGCAGGATGCCAGGCAGATTCGCTGCCATCAAGTAATTGTGTACAACAATTCAGAAGGTACACTTTTTACCCAAGTTAAGTTGGGTAATATCATACATCTAGAGGGAACGGTCAGTTCCCTCTCTATACCGGGAAATCCCGGACAATTCAATGAATATGAGTATTACAGACAATTAAATATTGATTACAAGATTTTTCCAGAACAAATCAGGGTTGTTAACCCTGGGTATGATAAGGTGAGCCAATGGTTGTGGGAATGCAGGAAAAAGCTATGTCAGGTGGTAGAAGAGACATTGCCAGAAAACGATGCCGGAATACTAAGTGCTATGTTATTCGGGGAAAAGTCGGCGCTGCCAGAAGATACAAAATTGTTATATCAAAGAAGTGGGATTTCGCATTTGCTGGCGATATCGGGACTTCATGTAACAATTCTAGGTGGGGCATTGTTCTTCTTTCTTAGGAAATACATCATGAAAATGCAATGGGCCGCATTGTTTACCATTCTAATACTTATCTTATATGGGGAACTCACGGGTTTTAGTATTGCTACTAGTCGAGCGGTTATCATGATGATTTGTATGTTGTCAGCTCGAGTATTAGGCCGTTCCTATGATGTGATATCTGCGATGTGCCTTGCGGCAATCATAACTTTGCTGCAGCAACCATTTTCCCTGTTTCAACCGGGTATGTTGCTGTCTTATGGAACTGTGTTAGGTATTTACTTTTTGACCCCAATCTTCGAAGAAAAGTTAAATTTAGGACAGAAGGAGGATATATGGGGCAAATCAATTGTGAACATACTACGGACTTTTCTTGCGAGCTTTAGTGCAACCATCACGACATTACCAATTGTCTTATGGAGCTATTATGAGGTTCCGACGTATAGCTGTTTACTGAATCTATTGGTTATGCCATTTGTGACAGTAGTCGTCGGTTTTGGATTCATGGGAGCACTTCTTGGAATGGTTTGGACACCATTTGGACAGTTTTTTATGGGGACTGTGCATTATGTCTTGCAGTACTATGAGGTGCTGTGTGGATTGAATGCACAATTGCCAGGTGCAAGCTGGAATCCAGGACAGCCGTTAGGATGGCAGCTTCTTATATATTACGTGGGGCTGGGTCTATTTATTATATTGTGGCGGAGGAGAAGAGGTGTCTACAGTCTGTTGCTTCTGCTCGTGTTATTGGTGCCTCGAACAGAACCTGCGATGGAATTTACAATGCTAGATGTAGGGCAAGGAGACGGCCTGTTCACTCGCTCGGGTGGGCAAACGATGCTAATGGATGGAGGGAGTTCCGATGTAAAAGAAGTTGGCAAATATAGAATTCGACCTTTCCTTAAGTGGCATGGGACAAGTAAAATTGATGTGATATGTATCAGCCATCCAGATAGCGACCATGTTAGCGGCCTGTTGGAATTAATTGAGAATGCGGATGCGTTTGGATTAGATATTGGCAAGGTGCTGCTTCCAGGTATTGAAAAACCGGATCAGGCATATTTGGAATTGGAGAAGAAGATTCAAAAAGCAGGAGTCCCAATCTTGAAAATATGTGCTGGCGATACATTTTCCTGTGGGTCCATGTCATTTCGGTGCGTGTATCCTACACCGGACACATCTTGTGAAGATCCGAATGAGTATTCGATGGTACTAGAGGGAGTGATGAAGAATTTTTCGCTTTTATTAACCGGCGACCTTGGGGTTGAAGGCGAGAAAATGATCATACCGGAATTGGGGCATATTGATGTGTTGAAGGTGGGACATCACGGCTCTAAGAATTCTACATCGACAGATTTATTAGAGGAGATAGACCCAGAGATAGCTATTGTATCTGTAGGACTCAAAAATAGATATGGACATCCAAGTAAGGAGACAATGGAGCGACTTCGGGAGTCACAAACCAAAATGTGGTGTACGAAAGATGTGGGTGCAATCACAGTGACAAGTGATGGGGAAAAGTATAAGTGTAGAAATGATTGATAAATATACGGCGAACGTGATATAATTAGTATAAAATTGATTGACAGAGGTAGCTTATGCAGACAATAGATGCAGAATTAGACACGGGACAGATATCCCGGTTTCATTTGATATATGGCGAAGAACGTTTTATGGTGAGGCATTATCGCAATGCGCTTGTGAAGGCTCTTAGAATGGAAGAGGATGAGATGAATTGCTCTCGCTATGAAGGCGATGACGTGAATCTATCGGAGATTATGGATGTAGGACAGACTCTTCCCTTTTTTGCAGAGAAACGTTTGATTGTGATTCAAGATAGTGGACTGTTCAAGTCGTCGAATGATATGGCGGACATGTTGCCAGCGATGTCAGAGGTGACTTATGTTGTGTTCGTCGAGAAGGAAGTTGACAAGCGTAACCGGTTGTATAAGTATGTTCAAAAGAACGGATGCGTGACGGAAGCGAAGGAGGAGAGCCAGCCGAGACTGATGAACTGGGTAGCTGGTTATCTGAAGAAAGCGGGCAGGTCGATTTCTAAGAATACCGTGCAAACATTTCTTATGAAAGTTGGCAATAGCATGGAAGTTCTAATGAACGAGATGGAGAAGCTGATTGCTTATACAGACGGGCGTGATACGATAGAATTAGAAGATATTGATGCGGTGTGCACAGCACAAATAACGGGGAAAATATTTGATATGGTAGATGCGGTATCGTCGCAGAATACGAAGAGAGCATTGGAACTCTATCATGATTTGTTAGAACTGAAAGAACCACCGATGCGAATTCTATTCCTATTCACAAGACAGGTCAATATTATGTTACAGGTAATTGAACTTCAGAAAAAGGGAAACGCACGTGATGATATTGCAAAAAAATGTGGAATACCACCATTTGCAGTGAATAAATATCAGAATCAAGGGAAGAATTTTGGTAGAGAAGGGCTCATACGAATGCTAAATCATTGTGTCGAGTTAGAAGAATCCGTCAAGACAGGTCGATTGACAGACCAGTTGGCAGTCGAACTATTTATCATGGGAAATTAGTTGACAAAATGGCTGAAAAATGGTATAAATTAAAAGTATGATTTACATGGAGACGTATCGAAGTGGTCATAACGAGAACGACTCGAAATCGTTTTGTCCTCCGGGGCACATGGGTTCGAATCCCATCGTCTCCGTTACTTATAAACCGCAATTTGCTGCGGTTTATTTTTTTGCAAAGAGCTCACGTTACATAACTTTAGAAAATATTTACAGCAGCATCAAGCACCTCGCCAATTGATTCAGATATCACGAGGTTGGCATGTGAATCACGACTTGTAGAAGACTTGTTGATGAGGACTAGCTTGTTGCCATGATAGTAATCAATCAATCCGGCGGCTGGATAGACAGCAAGAGAAGTTCCTCCGATGATGAGCATATCAGCATTTTCAATGTAGTGAACGGACTCAGATAAGATATCCTGGTCGAGACCCTCTTCATATAAGACAACATCGGGCTTGATTACTCCACCGCATTCACAGGTGGGAAGACCCGTTTGAGACATCACATCCTCTAAAGAATGAAATTTGTGACACTTCATACAGTAATTGCGTAAGACAGAACCATGCAATTCAAGGACTTTCTTACTACCTGCTTTTTGGTGAAGCCCATCAATGTTCTGCGTAATAACAGCTTTAAGCTTACCTGCTTGCTCTAATTTTGCCAGCGCGAGGTGAGCTTTATTGGGATTTGCATCAGGGAAAATCATCCGATCGCGATAGAAGCGATAGAATTCTTCCGTATTCTTCATAAAAAACGAATGACTTAGAATTGTCTCAGGTGGATAATCGTACTCCTGATTATATAATCCGTCCACACTACGAAAATCTGGAATCTTGCTCTCAGTCGAGACACCAGCCCCACCAAAGAATACAATATTGTTACATTCTTCAATCCATTTCCTTAATTGATTTAACATTGAACTACCACCTTTCTTACCTAGTATTATACCACAAAACCAGATGAATCAATAACATTATCGCTAGAGTTGCCAAAGGAAAAAGAAAATGATATATTAGTATATGTGAATATATACAGACATAGATGATAGAAAGGATTGAGTAATCTATGAAGATGATAAAGGTGGATGAGGTATTTTCTAAGGATTTGATTATGGTTGTAGCAGACCTAGCGAATGAAATATGGCATGAACACTATTCCATGATTTTAGCTAGTGACCAGATTGATTATATGGTTGAGAAGTATCAGTCTGAGGAAGCAATTGGTAGTCAGATTATCGATGGATACAAGTACTACCTGGCAGAAGTGGATGGAGAATATGTAGGATATATTGGTATGCAGCCACAACGCGAGGATGGGAAAATGTTTATCAGAAAGGTATACGTTTTAAAGGAATATCGTGGATTAGGGATTGCAAGTCGATTCTTTGAATTGGCGAATGAAATCGCGAAAAATGAGGGACTTACAACCTTATGGTTGACTGTTAATCGACAGAATATCGATAGTGTAGCCGTGTATCGTCATGAGGGATATGAAACCGTTCGGGAAGAGGACACACCGATTGGCAAGGGATTTGTTATGAATGACTATGTGATGGAGAAGACAGTAGAGTAATAGCGATTAGCTAGGAAATGGGGATTCATGTGGATATATTTTCATTATATTTTAGCCCAACTGGGGGTACAAAGAAGGTAACCGAGTTGATTGCTCGTGAATTTGGACATCATGAGAGTGTAGACTTGACAAAAGAAGGACAATATCAGAAATATGAGTTTGCCAAAGAGGATATCTGTATCATCGGAGCACCAGCCTATGGTGGACGTATTCCAGACATTATGCTCTCAAGACTTCGTCAGATGAAGGCCGATGGAGCACAGGCAATCGTCGTAATTGCTTATGGCAATCGAGCTATTGATGATGCGATGTTAGAACTGCGTAATGAATTAACGATGATAGGATTCCATGTAGTGGCAGGGTTAGAAGCCGTGACGGAACATTCCATCGTGCGTACATATGGTGCCGGAAGACCAGACGAGAGAGACATCATAGAACTCAAGACATATGGCAATCTCTTGTGGGATGCGATGAAAAATGGTGAACGGCTAGAGGCTGTAAATGTACCTGGTAATGAGCCGTATCGTGAATACAATGGTGTTCCTGCAAAACCTAAATCAGGAAAAGGATGTACGCATTGTGGTACCTGCGTCAATCTATGCCCAGTTGGTGCCATTACAAAAGATGACAAGCACATCAACACAGATAATAATCGTTGTATCTCCTGTATGCGATGCGTAAAGGAATGTCCGGTAGGAGCCAGAATGGTGAATAAACTTGTGATGGCAGCGATGAATAAGAAGCTGAAGAAGTTATGTGCCGGTCACAAGGAAAATGTTTTGTATTGGAAAGAAACACTGGATCTGCATACACAGAAGTAGGAAGGTGATTATGGTTTATCTGAGTGAAATCTATCTGCCTGGTCAATCCGCGGAGGAACGTTTTCTCCACGATATCAAGCGAACTTGCTATAATAGTTACTATCCATTTCAGATTTTCCCTGAGATGGGTCTAGATCAACTTCGGTTTACCGAGGTGAGCATATTGTATGGTGGTAATGGTTCTGGCAAGACAACTTTGCTTAACGTCATCGCAGATAAGCTGCGGGCAAAACGTCAGACGGCTTACAACCGGTCCAATTTCTTCATGGACTTTGTAGAACGATGCGAGTTGGAGTTTCTAAACCCGAATATCGACAACTGTCACATCATCACAAGCGATGATGTGTTTGATTATATGCTAGATGTCAGGCATATGAACCAAAACATCGATGTAAAACGTGATGAGATGTTTGAAGAATACATGGAATTGAAGCATAGTGACTTCAAATTCAGAACAATGGACGACTATGAGACATTAAAGAAAGTCAATCTTGCCAGGAGCAAGACACAATCCAAATTTATACGACACGAGCTTGTAGATAACGTGCGAGAATTTTCAAATGGAGAAAGCGCATTTCAGTATTTTGTGAGAAAAATCGATGAGAGCGGCCTCTTCCTGCTTGACGAGCCAGAGAACAGCCTCTCCCCAGAAAAGCAGATTGAACTAGTGCAATTCATTGAAAACTCAGCGAGATTCTATAACTGTCAATTTATCATAGCAACACATTCACCATTCGTGTTATCGATGGCAGGTGCGACTTTATACGACCTTGACAGTAGACCAGCAGCGAGAAACAAGTGGACACAGCTTAAGAATGTGAGAGCCTACTATG
>CAZUGH010000042.1:0-16172 GCA_964619785.1 uncultured Lachnospiraceae bacterium
AGAGATGACATCATGAATAGTCTAGCCCAATTAAACCTCGATAACCACGCCAACGAAAAGGTTAAAACTTTTTCACTCGGCATGAAACAACGACTCAGCATCTGCCAAGCGATTATAGAAAACCCAGATGTGCTTTTATTAGACGAACCCCTTAACGCCCTTGACGAAAAAAACATAAAGTGCGTTTGGGATATATTGGATTTCGAAAAAGAAAAAGGGAAAATCATTATTATTGCTGCGCATTCACTAGATGCAGATATGTTGAGTCATTTTGATCATATTTTGACAATGCATGAAGGCGAATTAGAATTTGGATAATAGCTTCTACAGCAAACTCTGGTAGATATCTCTCTTGGACACGCCACGATCTTTTGCCACTTTTTTCATGGCCTCTTTTTTATCCATGCCCTGAGATAAATATACTTCCATATGGTCTGGGATTGACATCTCAGACCATTTACTCTGCTCTTCTTGCGCCACGTCTTCTAGCTTTTTCCCATCAACTACTAATACATATTCTCCGCGCGGTTCTTGCTTCTCGTAGAATGCAATTGCCTCGTCCATTGTTGTCTGGAAAATGGTCTCATGCTTCTTGGTCAATTCTTTACAGATTGAGATATGGCGTTGGCCCCCTACGACTTGCGACAATTCTTCGAGTGTCTTACGCAGTCGGTGTGGTGCCTCATAAAATACCGTCAGTCTAGTTGCCCGACGCAAGTCCTCTTTGACCGCTTCGCGTTCTTTCTTGTTTGTCGGCAAGAAGCCCTCAAATGCAAATCTTCTTGTTGATAATCCTGACAAGACTACTGCCGTTATGACAGCTGTTGCTCCTGGCAGAGAAGTCACTTCAATTCCCGCTTCATAGGCAGCGCGTCCAAGTTCCTCACCAGGATCTGAGATACCCGGTGTTCCAGCGTCTGACACCTGAGCAATCGTTTTTCCCTCTAGCATCTGCTTAACCAAGACATCTGTCTTCGTCATCTTGTTATGTTCATGATAGCTCACTAGGGGTGTCTTGATATCATAATGATTCAACAGCTTGATTGTTTGCCTCGTATCCTCTGCTGCCACAACATCCGCTTCCTTAAGAATACGGAGCACACGAAGTGTCACATCTTCAAGATTGCCGATGGGAGTTGCACATAAATACAATTTACCGCTCATTTTCTCCTCCATTTTGATATATCTCATAAACTTCCTGCGTATATTCTCCTGGTTTCTCATAGATGATTAACGGTTTCTCAACCGTGATTCGTGAATTACCACCACGTACCCCTTCAATCAGTACCATGTTGGGTTCGCGATCAATATATGGATAGACAAGTCGCATCCGTTTGGGTTCGAGACGATGTGCCATCATCGTTGCAAAAATCTCTGCCAAACGAAACGGACGATGAACCATGTAGAAATGTCCGCCTGGGCGCAACATTTTCGTTCCCTCTGCTATCACATCTTCAAGAGTGCACAATATCTCATGACGTGCAATTGCTTTCGGTTCCTCTTTGTTGGTTAGTCCATGGCAACCCGTCATATAAGGCGGATTACAGGTGACAACATCAAAGGAAGCCGCCCCCAAAAGCGAGGAAGCTTCCTTAACATCACCCTGTATCATCTGCACCTTATCTTGTAACTGATTAAACAAAACACTTCGATTCGCCATCGAAACCACGTCACTCTGTATCTCGAGTCCCGTAAAACTAGCCGCCGAGCAAATACTGCTCATCAAAATAGGAATGATGCCATTACCACAGCACAGGTCTAATACCTTGTCCTCCGGGCGCGTCTTAGCGAAGCGTGCAAGAAGCACCGCATCCATTCCAAAGCAAAATTTGTCCGGATTCTGTATAAGTTGCAATCCATCTCGTTGTAGATTGTCTAAACGTTCACCCGGATGTAACCATTTATTCTCCATCGAGCTTAGATTTTCCTTCCTGTTTCTCCAAACGCTCAAGTTCCTTCAATTCACGGTCCACTTTATGATTATCACGTTTCTTCTCACGACGGAATTTCAATTCTTCGACCTTATACTCGCGAACTTCCTTCTCATCATTTTCTAATGTTACAATTACTTTCACTTTCTGTTTGAGCACAGCAATACTTTGAACTTCACCCTGAAGTCCCTCCGGTGTCTTCACTCTGCTTCCCACATCAGGAAGATTGCTGTTAAGCATCTCATATGCAGCCTCTTCATTCTTCAGACAACACATCAGTCTTCCACATACACCAGATATCTTCGTTGGATTCAGTGATAAGTTCTGTTCCTTCGCCATCTTAATCGATACCGGCGCAAATTCAGACAGGTAACTATGGCAACACAGCGGTCTGCCGCAGATTCCGATACCACCACAAATCTTCGTTTCGTCTCGAACGCCAATCTGTCTCAACTCAATTCTTGTACGGAAAACAGAAGCCAAATCTTTAACAAGTTCACGGAAATCAATTCGTCCATCCGCAGTAAAATAGAACAATAATTTATTATTATCAAAGGTATACTCTGCTTCAATCAGCTTCATCTCCAAATTGTGCTTATGAATCTTCTCAAGGCAAATCTTGAATGCTTCTTTTTCCTTCTCGCGATTCTTCGCTTCCTGAGCTGCATCCTTCTCATTGGCAACGCGAAGAATTCCCTTCAACGGCGCAACCACCTTCTCTTCCGGTACATCGGTTGGTCCTAACACAACAAAACCATACTCGATTCCCTTCGCTGTCTCTACTACTACATGATCGCCTCGCTTCACATCTTTCTTGGCTGGGTCAAAATAATAAACCTTGCCTGCCTGGCGAAAACGAACTCCAATAATATTAACCATCTTAATCCTCCATCTATTCTGTCATCGTCAGAAGCATCAATTCCATTGCAACATCAAAATTTACATTTGCTCTCAGACGAATTTTGGCCTTATCAAAAGCCTGTAATATATTTTCCAACTTCAAATATCCTTTGCGAGTTGCCTCACGCGAAATATCTGAGTAATTCTCGCGAAACATCAATTGGTTGATATCCTTTGTTGCTTTGTATAAAAGCACGTCACGATACCACAAAACCATTAAGTCAATGTAGTCTCCCACATCATCCTTGTTTTCACCAATCTCCTTCATAATACACATCATCTCATAGGTGGTCATCTCCTGTTTGTTCTTCAACAGATACAACACCTTATCCTTCTTCTCGATAAAATCCTCGCTACGAACATACCGAATCGCTTTACCGAGGTTTCCCTGTGCAAACATCGCTCCCGTCTTCGCGAGATAATCTGGCACCTGACAATGCGTAATCAAATATTGCTCTACTGCGGTGTCCGACAATGGCCGAAGCTCCAGCTTCAAACAACGTGATTGTATCGTTGGCAATAAAGCATTCATATTCGTCGTCAACAGAATCACAACGCCATATGCTGGCGGCTCCTCAATTGTCTTAAGAAGCGCATTTTGCGCCGCCTCCGTCATCTTCTCTGCATCCGGAACAATATATATTTTATATGGACTAGAATATGGCTTAATGTCCATCGTATGATTCAGCTGGTCTCGTATATCATCTACACCGATTCCACTTTTCTCATGAGTAACCCAGATAATATCTGGATGATTACCAGAAGCCTGCTGCTTACAAGACTGGCATTCACCACATGGCTTTTCTCCTTCACTACTACATTGCAATCCAGCAGCGAGTGCCCTCGCCATCATCTTCTTGCCAGTACCCTGTTCTCCTTGGAAAATGTAGGCATGAAAGGCCTTATCATCCTGAATCGCCATGAGCAGATGTTCTTTCACCTGTTCATGACCAACAATTTGTGAAAATAAGTTCATCTCATCGCCCTCTCTATTACGTAATAATATCTAAAAGTAATCCTCGTATCTCATCAATCTTGCCAAGAATCGCAAGATGATCCTTCTCTTCCTTTAGCAGTTCTCCCGCCAGTTCGTCTAGGGCATCATCCACCTGCTTAATCATTCCATACACGCGGTGTCTGCCTCGCTTATCCAGAAAATTCTCACGGCTAAACTTATGTGACCGGTTCACAATCTCATTCATGAACTCCTTAATCAAGCCACGATAATGCTTCATATCCCGGACATCCATACGTTTCCCCAGCTTCTTACCTTGCATGGTGATGTCCTCCATCATCAAGGTAAGTCTCTCTGACAATCCCGCCTCTTCAATCGAACTCATCAAGCGAAACTTAAAATCATCGCTAGTCTCTGGAGTGGGTGCCTGGGGACTGGTTGTATTCACTTGCTGAAGATCATTTACCTTAATCTCCATGAACCACACCTCCAATCCGCACTTATTATACCATAAGGTAAGGGAGAGATTCTAGACATTTTTCTTATCTAGCACTTCCATCAACTGTTCAAGCCCATGTTCTACACTATCGTTAATAATTGATACCGATATCTCTGCCTCTGCCAATCTCTCATCAGAGAAATCCGTTTCATCCGCGAGAAAGCGTCGGCATACCTCTGCCACACATGGAACCTTCTGTCTTCTCTCTCTCTCAAGCGCACGCTCTAACCGCGCACAATCCTCAACAACAATGTAAATCGGCTCTACATTTTCCCTGCCGAAATGACGTCGCAGCTTCTCAAAACCCTCAAGTGTTGAAATCATCGCATAATCCGAATGTTCAAGGTCAATCTGTCCATCATCTGCCGTGAAGTAAAACCATGGTCCATGTACCGTGTCATATTCGCGACACTCTACAATCTTACCTTGCTCCTCCATCTCATACATCTCTTCTGGCGTCACAAAATAGTATTCCTTACCATCTGTCTCCCCCGACCGAATCGGTCTTGTCGTATAAGGAATCACTTCCTTTACAGTAAGCTCTTTTTGATTTAGCAATAAATGAAATAGTGTATCCTTACCTGTTGCACTTTTTCCCATAATGACATATAGCTTACCCATTCAACTCACTGTCCTTTCTAAACAACAACTTGTATATAATGTCCATCTTCATCTGCCATTCCCTTCAGGGAAAAGCCTCTGCTTTGGTAATAACTCAATAAATCCGCCATCTCCTGGCTTATCAACTCACCCGGAACCAAATATGGAATTCCCGGTGGATATAGATATACATACTCGCCCGCCACATGATTGGTCGCATCAGCAAGCGCCACTGACCGATGAGGTCTATGATATGCATTATATGCAGTATCGCAAGCAGTGGGAAGCATCCACTCAATCTGTACTGGTTCAGTCGTAACTAGCTCCGCCCTCTGGTCAATCGTCAACAAAGCCTCCGCTAAGCATGCAAGATTATCCTCAGAATCAGCCACAGAAGTCATCGCAACCCCATATCTTGCCTGACTCATCTCAAGCTCAATATGAAACTCCTGTCGCAACTGCTCTTCTAATTCAATGCCACTTAGATTCGTTCGCTCAGTCGTAATCACAACTTTCCCCAAATCCCTATTCTCACATGTATAGGCACGAAGTTTTTCTAACTCCTCTAGTTTATCATAAAACTCGCCAAGACGCACGTTATATTGTGCAAAAGCCGTTTCGGAATCCTCTAAAAAGTCCAAACACTGACTAATACTCCCCATCAATACATAGGAAGGACTGCTTGTCTGATAGATCTGTTCATACATTCTCACGGTCTCAGCTGATACTAGATTGCCCCCACGATGAAGAAGGCCGGTCTGTGTCAATGCTGGCAATGTCTTATGCAAGCTTTGAATCACCAAATCCGCACCCGCCTCCACCGCAGACTCCGGTGTTCCTATTTGAAAAGGAAAATGCGCCCCATGCGCTCCATCTACCACCAATGGTATATTTCTCTCATGAAGATATGCCGCAATCTCACGAATCGGTGACGCAACCCCTTCATAAGTCGGTGAAGTAATCATGACACAATCCGGTTTCTCTCCCCGTTCAACCGCTTCCTTCACGCTCTCAAGAGAAATGCCACCCAAAATACCTGTCGATGCACCCATCTCCGGCATCAGATATTCTGTATGTAGATTTAATAGAAATGCCGCATGATACACCGACTTATGACAGTTTCGCGCCATCAGAATTTTCCCATTCCTACGACAACACGCAGATATCGCAGTCAAGATACCTCCGGTACTTCCATTCACTAGGAAAATGGTATGCTCCGCGCCATATAGCCTTGCAGCACGTTCCATCTCCCGCTTCAATATCTCTTGTGGATGATGAAGGTCATCCGTTCCATCCACTTCCGTCACATCAAAAGAATAGGGATTTTCCATGGAAAATCCAGGATTTCTCTTATGCCCAGGCATGTGCATCGGTATCATATCCGAATTGCTGTAATGAATCAGACGCTGATATAGATTTTCCACTTGAAGTCCCCCTCTCATATCAAAAACTTTCTTACTAAATTCTAATACATAAACATATATCCGTCAATTCACCATTCATCAACATTTACCCCACAAAAATTTGTATTTTTCGTCAATTCATGATACGGTAGTTAGAATCGTAATAATACAAATCTATGGAGGTTCCTATGAATATTTCAATTCCGACAAGCACTGCAATTCTTATGGTAACTTTGGCACTGATGAATACAGTCATTCCTATTATCATTGCCTATCATTATAAAAAGAGATTTGATGTGAAGATATCCACGTTTTTTATTGGGCTATTTACATATGTCGCTTTTGCTATGCTTTTAGTACAAATTCCCGACATTCTGATTCGTGGAAGTATCAAGCCCTTTGCTAACTTAGTGAAGGATAATGCTCTCGTTGGTGCACTGTATTTTCCTATCATTACTGTGTTAATGGAAGAGTTTGGACGACTCTTCACGTTTAAGTTTATGATGAAGAATCGAATGAATAAAAATGAAGCCCTTATGATGGGTGTTGGTCATGGTGGTATCCAGTCGATGCTCACTGGTAGTTCCGTGATGATGAGCAATGCTATACTGGCTTTCGCCATTAATTCCTTTGGTGCCGAAGAGTATGTGACCAAGCTTGGACTGAAAGGTGAAGAGCTTGAGACAACACGCAAGGGACTAATTGAATTTGGACAGATTCCTGTGATGCAGCATTTCTTCGATGGAAGTATTCCAATCCTGATTATGATTGGACAAGTGGCACTCTCTTTCATCGTCTTTGTCGCAATCTCAGACCAACGAAAGAAGTTCCTGTTCCCAGTCGCTATGCTGATGCATTTTGTACTTCTTCTTCCACTCTATCTAGTGCGTAAAGAAGTATTTACAAATATGTTCGTTGCGGAAACATTGATGTTGATTGTGCTTGTCGCCATCGTATACTTTGCTTATCAGATGTATCACGGTATCGCCAAGAATGCCTAACGAAATATAATAAAAAGGGTGTTGTAAATAGTTGATACTTAACTATTCGCAACACCCTTATTTTATTACAGACGTTTCACGCTGGTGCCTTTTACACTATCTACCATCATTCCGATAATAGTAGGAACTGCCGCTACAGCTGTTAATAAGTAACCAACGCCCAAATCATGATAATAGGCTTCTGCCACTTCTTTACTTGTACGAACAAATTGAGGTACTGCCTTGAAGGCCTCAAAGAACGTAATACTATATGTGTCCTTCACTTCTAAATATAAGGACCATGCCATCGCTGACATATTCGCAACATATATCATTCCAACCGAGAGTGCCAACGAAATGATGATTCCTACAACATTAACCTTGCCACCAAATTTCTCGTACCCTTTTAGTCCGCATACCACAGTAACCATACCTGCGATTCCTGCAATGTAGCCCATCTGATAAATCACGATCCACAGTGCGACACCGATTAAGGAACCAAGGAATGAACCCACAATACCAGAAACCATATTTCCTTTCTTGCGAGCCTTCTGCTGATTGAGTTGTGCCACTTCCGCAACCAATTCCGTATGGCATGCATCACACAAGAATATATTGTTCCCATTTACTTGACTCATTCTTGTAGGAATCTCTTCGCCACAGTGACTACAGCAATTTACAAAGCGATTATCCGACATAAAACTTGTAATCTTTCGTATCATCTCGTTAATCTGAATGCCAAGCTTACTCGCAGTTGCATTACCAAGTCCGATTATCTCAACCTTGTAATTCGAATACTTCGCAGACTGAATCAACTTGTTCTCTCCATTCATATTGGCAAGCAATGTGCTAATTCCGGATTCGTCAACCAATGATTTACCACATATCACAATACGAAAATATTTTCCCGGGCATTCCACCAATGTCTGATATCCCCTTACAGTCCCTTGAATAATCCCTTTTGGCTCCTGTTGCAAATGCTCGCTACCAATAATACCTTCCACTAATTTCTTTTGCATCTTCATCGTTTTTCCCCTTTATAATACTGTCATAATTTTCTGAAAATTATCTTCCTTTGTTCTACCCATAACTGTAATCCAATCATATATCGTCAAGATTCCACACAGACCACCTGTCAACAGTTTCAAGATACCCATTCCCACATCGCCTAACAGAAATCGATCAATCCCCCAAGAGCCTACAATGATTGATACGACTAATAAAATCGATGGATCCTGAAGACTCACAGCCGAAAGCATCGAAAATCTCTGGTCGTCCACGGATAACAGTTTATCTTTTAAATACACAATCTTCTCTGTTGGAAAATACTTCTGATTCGTTATCAAGTACATATCCACTTTTTGTTGTTCCATATATATCCCCCTTTCTTGATACTATATTCATTCTATTATTCTTGTCATTTTTTGTCAACTCAAAACTTATAAGCACCATGTTAGAGTATAATTATTATTGGCAAGATTAGTAAAATAGCGTTGTGAGAATCCAACGCATTGGAAGTTTGCCAGTGGCAAACTTCGCTTCCGCGAAGGGGGAATAATTTTAGCAAGTTTAAATAACTTGCTTTTTCCTTTAATTCCGCTAACCAGGCTGAAAAATTTCGTTGTTAGCACTACTATTTAAGAGAGCCCACTTGGCGATGGCGATGGCATTGTACCTCTGCGGGGTATAAATGGCATTTTTTTGCGATTTATACCCCGCACCTAATTTGGCACCCTCGTCAAACAACGCATTTACGTTGTGGCAGATTTTTACATTTTCGCTCTTGGGGTACATATGAGACTTTTTTCTGCGCTATACCCCGATTTTTTATTGAACCGGGGTATAGCACATGCATTTTGCAAAATTTTATCCCTTTTTACAAAATGGGTTTTTCTGACAGAACGTAATTGCGCCGTTTCCAGTATCCATTTTATGGGGGCGGGGTATAAATCAACAAAAAAGCGAATTTACTGCCACGCGTGCAAGCTCTACCTACCAGCAAACCAAGAAATTTCGTTGTTAGCGCTACTGTTTGACAAGCCAGCTCTTCAGCAAACCAAAAAATTTCGTTGCCAACACCACCATTCATTCACCAAACCAAAAAACAGGGTATCGCGCAAGTTTTCTTTACGCATATACCCTGTTTTGATTTTTATGTTGTTTCCTTTGCATACTCATAAATCCAATACACATTATCTCGTAGAAACACTTCAAAATTTCTTATTTCTTCTCTCGTGAATCCTTCACGCTTAATCCATTTAAATTCAGGAATTATGCAATATGCAACATCATAGCCATCATCTTTCGGTCTCTGAAAATGAATTTCTACTTTCTTATCTCCATCTTCTTCGTAAACCTCCGAATGAAGAACCCCCGTTTTATCTTTCATTACCATATACGGATACATCCTCATATGCTGCTTCCTCCTAGACATTCACTATCTACAATCGACTTTTACCTTGGTTCCATAATAATTCAATGTTTTTGGCAATGGGCGGTTCTTGTCAACCATCTCCGAAGTACTGACGCCAAATTTTTTCATGTAATCCTTCTTGCAAAGGACCGTATATCCGATTAGACCAACTCTTCTTCCACGATAATAATTCTTGCCGATTCGTCCCCATGGAGAGTCATCATTGGTATCTACATTAAAGTAATAGAGAAGACCTGAGTTGTATAAGCTCTTAAATCTTGGATTTGATTTCTTATATGTCCAACCATCTTCACCATGTTCAATATCTGCACCATTTGGATAGAGAATCACATCCGGTTTGCCTACAAGAGAGGAAATTTCATTTTTAAAACGAGAAATATCATACTTGAGATACTGTTGTGAACAATATTGACCATTGCTGTAAAATGCTCCGTGAACAAAGCTGTGGCTTGATATAATAAAGCCATCGTCCTTTATCGCCTGCGCTACTGTCTTTACCTTCTTGGCATCTTCGCTATCTGGGTCAAAGTCCTTCTCGGAAGAAACATTGGACTTATTGTACTCGCCTAATATGTACTTCGAAGTACGATAGCCAAATACACCCTCGATTCCGGTGACACCAATCATCGCTTTGGCACCACGATATGAGAAATCCGGATGTGCTTCAATAAATGTATCCAGACAAGGTATTACATCATAATCACCTTGAATCTTCGTGCCATCCTTCAAATCCACTTCGCATGTTGGCTTGCCATCTTCGCCAACAACCAATCGGGAGCCAACACCTTTTTGCTGCCATCTCGCATAATAATTTGTGTCATCTTCCGAGAACATAAATGCTTTTTTGCCCTGTGGCAGATAAATCTTCCCAGCCTTCACTTTTTTCTTGCCATCCTTACCCTTATAAGAAGGAGCGACATCATGAATACTGACAAGCACATAATCATTATCGTACATTTGCTGCAAGAAACTATTGAACTCATCGACAGTCAGGCTCTCTTGCTGATAACCAGTTGCCATATCCGAAGCAAATGCTTCCTTGGAATCATAGATAAGCGGATGCGTGAAAAAGTGCGGAATGTCAGTGATGTCAACTTCAACAAGATTCGCCTTGGCATTCTCATAACCCGCAATCGCTGCCTGAATATCCTGCTGCTTCTCATAACCCGCCTGTTGTTGCAAAAATGCAATCGCGCCATCATAATCATAGCCAACAGCCAACGCATCAGCCTGTGCAATCAACTGTGCCCTAGACTCCTTCGATTCCATCGGATCCTTTGGTTTGCTATCAACTGCAACAGCCTTATTCTCATCTTTTGAAGACTTCTCTTTGCCTTGCATAACCAAGAAAAAAACCACGACAGCTGCTACCAATATAAATAATAGAAGATAAAGTATCATCACCTTGTTCTTCTTTTGTTTGTTCTTTTTCATTCTAATCTCCCTCACTGACTTCCTAGTTAATTAAATATATCACACAAATAGCGAATTTACAACCAATAAGCCAGAAATAATAGAAAAGAAACCCAGCCGGAAAATGCTTTCCAGACTGGATTTCTCTCAATAAGGGGGAGTTGATTTATTCATATCTTAACGCCTCGATTGGATCGAGCTTCGCTGCTTTATTCGCAGGATAATATCCGAAAAATACACCGATTACCATAGAAAATGCAACGGATATAACAATTGCGAATATCGGAGCAGATGCTCCATAGCCCATAACGGATGCTGCGACCGCGCCCAGGACAAATCCCAGGATGATACCTAGCAAACCTCCAATCAGGCAAAGTATGACGGATTCAATGATAAACTGAAGACGAATGGAACTATTCTTGGCTCCTAACGCCTTTCGTGTACCAATTTCTCGAGTACGCTCGGTGATGGATACCAGCATAATATTCATAACACCGATACCACCTACAAGTAAAGATATTCCTGCGATAAAAGCAATCGCAATTGACACGGTATTAATCATGTCATTCATCGAACTTGTCATCGAACTCATCGTCGTTGTACTGATTTCATAATCTTCATTGTTCTTGTACGCATTATTGTTAAAATAGGTCTTCACCTCTGTGGCAAAGTCCGTAACGCTTGTCACACCCGCATTCGTTACAATCGTAAATTGTTCGTAGCCTGCATCTGTGTGAAGTTTATCTTTACCCGTTGTAACCGGGATATACGCCGAGGTCGTCACTTCCTCATCCGAGCTCGAGGAAAATGTTGAGTTTTCCTCATACTCGTAAATTCCAACAATGTAGAACGAATAGTATACGCCATCGATATCCACATGAATCTTAGAATTAAGTGCCGCCGAATTGTCGCCATCAAAAGCATACTCAACCACTTTATTTGAAACCATAATGACACTCTTGCTACCACTTACATCCTTCTCGGATATATTGCGTCCAGCCAACAGCGTTACATCATTGGCATCATAATAGCCTGTCGTAATTCCACTTAGATTGATATTGGCGGAATTCTCACCAGCCTCTACCGTTCCACTTCCCAATGACTCTTCAATCGAGATTGCATCGATATCTGAGGAAAATTCTTTCTTCAAATCTGTCAGCATCTCATCGGTAATGCGATCCTCTTCATCCATCTCAATCATACGATTGGACGTACCAAAAGTCATACCATTGGTTCGCGTCACCTGTTCCTCAGACTTCTGCTTCAGACCAACGGTTACATTATTAGCACCGAGTTCTGCGAAGGTATCAGTGATCGAATTTGTCAAGGAAGTACTCACTGTCATAATCGCAATCACAGAACCAATACCGATAATGATTCCAAGCATCGTCAGGAGTGCACGCATCTTATTCGCAAGCAGGCCACTCAGCGCCAGCTTAATATTTTCAATTAGAAGCATGTAGACTACCTCCTCTCTCGCTGATGATTTCACCGTCTTTCAATGTAACAATACGTTCGGTTTCCTCCGCCAGCTCAACCGAGTGGGTAATCAACACAATCGTTTTACCCTGCTCCTTATGAAGTTTATGGAAAATGTCCATAATCAGCCGTCCTGTCTTAGAGTCAAGTGCTCCGGTTGGCTCATCTGCTAGGATGATTGATGGGTCATTGGCCATGGCGCGCGCAATCGCTACCCTCTGCTTCTGTCCACCAGACAACTCATCTGGCTGGTGTGTCATTCGGTCTGTCATTTCGACCAACTCAAGAAGTTCCTTCGCACGATCCGTTCGTGTATGTTTGGGAACGCCACCATATAACATAGGCAGTTCCACATTACTCAATGCGGATGTTCTCGCAATCAGATTATAGGTCTGAAATACAAACCCAATCTGTTGATTTCGTATTTCTGATAATCGTTTATCCTTGGCATGGCAGACATCCACACCATCTAATATATAACCACCCTCCGTGGGTCGATCTAGCGCTCCGATGATATTCATCAAAGTTGATTTACCGGAACCAGATTCACCTACAATAGAGATAAATTCTCCACGTTTCACCTGAAGATCAATTCCATGTAAAATCTCAAGTTCATTTGGCTGACCAATATAGAAACGTTTGATGATGCCTTGCAAATCGATTATATTTTCCTTTTCCATTCGGCACCTCCTAGTTTCCTGGTCTCGCTCCCATATCGCCACCTGCCATCTTGTTACCTCGATTGCCACCCGACATGCCACCCATCATTCCTGCTAATGCAGAATCTGAGGATTCGGTCGTCGTCGTACTTGTATCATCTGTTGGAATGATGACGTTGAGACCCTCTGTTAATTCATCACCTTGAACCTCGATGTAGTAATCGCTCTCCATACCTTTGGTTACGACAATCTGCTTTTGGCTCTTGGTCGTTTCATCTGACACGTAGATAACCGAGTCTCCATTGTTGTTTGTATGAACAGCATCATATGGCACGGCAAATACATCATAGACTTCTTCTAGAATAATACTGCACTTGGCTGTCATACCAACTTTAAGCCGCTCATCTGCCGTTTTTATTTTAATTGTAACTGAGTAGCCACTCGTACTTGAGGTACTTGTTGTTCCTGCCGCTGCAGTCGTACCACCTGCTGAGGAGGAAGCCCCACTACCAGAAGAACTACTAAGCGAACTGCTTCCGGTAGTCGGTGCTACAAATGTTATCTCGCCTTCAATCTCATCCTCATCGGTTGCATCTGTGAGGATTACTACCTTCTGACCCTTTTTTACATTGTTAATGTCATACTCATCAACCGAAGTTGTAACCTGCAATTGAGTACAATCACTAATCTCAAACATATCTCCACCGGAATATGTATCTCCTGCGGATACGCCTACTGCTGTAACCGTTCCCGACATCGGTGCGGTAACGGAGCATGCATCTAAGCTTTCCTTCGCATCATCAACAGAACGTTGCGCTTCCTTGATACTTTTCTTGTTGTTGTTTTTCGTTGTCGTTACAGACTGTTTCGCCGAGTCAATACTTGACTTGTTTTGTTTATTCGTATTGGTCTGCTCGCTGACTGCATTTTCATAACTATTCTTAGCCTGTGTCAATGATTGCTGCGCCTGCGTCAATTGTTCCTGCAATTTCGTTTTACTATCCGAGTCCTTGGCGGCACTAACTTGTTTCTCAAGAGAGGTAACCTTGGATTTAGCCGAGGTGTACTCCGACTTGGCAGATGCCACATTGCTGGCTGCCTTTGTCTTCTCTGTACTGTAGGTCTCCTTGGCATCAGTCAATTTACTCTGCGCTGATTCTAATTCAGAAGCTGCCTGACTCTTCGTATCTGACAAAGTTTCAACCGCATCATCATAGGATTCCTGCAAATCCTCCTGATCAAAAGTCACCAACGTATCACCCTTATTTACTGTGTCACCTTCTGAGACATTCACTGCGGTTATCTCCACATTTGATACTGAGGTAGATACTGTCATTGTATCTGCACTCTCAATGGTTCCTGTTGCACTTACGGAACTCGTCAAATCCGTCTTGGTAAGTTCAACTGTGTTTTGCTTCACTGCCTGCGCTGCCACCTTGGCACCACTTGCCCGATTACTAATAATAAATGTGGCAATAACAGCGGCAATGAGAATGATTACAATCAGCACGGTTATTACCTTATGGCGCTTTATCCATCTTCCGATAGAGCAAAAAAACTTTTTCACCATTTGATTTCCTCCTTCAACTTGGTAACCTAAGTTTATTGGGAAAATGTGTTTAATCGGTGAAAAAGTTTTGTAATAAATTTGTTTAATTTGTTAGTAGATGTTCACAATCTTATGTAGATAATCAGCGAATGTTCGGGCTGCTTGAGCCGGTTCTACAATCTTTGCCTTCGTTCCAAGTGCCGCTAACCAACCAAAGAATTGACCACTCAACTCGATATTAATACGTGCCACAAAATGATTCTCATCCGCCTTCATAATGGTAACATCCTGGCCAAAGCGATCAATCACTACGCCAACCAATTCATTGTCAAACTGTATTCGAAGTGTCTCCTTCTCGCCACGAAACATACCAAAAATCCGCTTCGCATATGTCGCCATATCAATCTCTTTAAATGCATGACCGCCCTTGCGTGTTGCATTTTCCACTTCCAGTTTCAGCATCTTGTCCACGCGATAATGCTTAATCGTATCCGCCTGCTCATCATATGCAATCATATAATAGTTCTCATCATCCCAGCACATACCCCAAGGACTTACCGTATAGCGCTGCCCATCTCGCCGCAGTTGCAACTTCTTCTCAATATTCCACTCTCCATATTGAAAGGAAATCATCCGTCCCTGGTTCATCGCCTCATGAATGGTATCGACATTATAGTAAATCGCCTCATTAACAGTCTTAATTCGATTGCTAACAATCACCTGACGTTGTAAGCGCCCAGCCTCATATTTGCTTGTCATCTTCTCAAGCTTCTTAATCAGCTCCTCGGACTTTCGTTCCGTGATAAACTTCGACGAAGCCACCGAATCCACAAGAATCTTCAACTCTGGCAACTCAAACTCCCGACTCGCCATATAGTAACCCTTCGGAGCCTCACGCCGCAGTAAAATATCGTAACCGAACAACCGCAATTGTTCAATATCATCATAAATACTTTTACGCTCCGCCGAAATCCCCTGCGTCTCTAACCGAGCAATAATCTCCTTTGCATCTATCGAATGCTCATCATCCGTTTCTCTCATAAGCATATCGAGTATATAAAGCATTTTTAACTTCTGATTTGATAATCTTGGCATACTAATCCTCTTTTCTAGACTTCACATATAACACAATGGCAAAAATCACATCTAAGCAAAATACAAACTGTGAAATAGCAGCCACAGAGCACACAAGATATAAGGACAAAGCATGACAACAAGCAACTGCAAATTTCTTTTCATTACATGGTATCTCTCTCTAGTTAATGGTAATATTATACCATAAAATGACTAAGTGGACAAATTAGGAAATCCAGGGTTTGTGTCAAGTAATCGTTGGCAATTATTTTTTGTTTTTCAAAATGATATATTCT
>CAZUGH010000043.1:0-15792 GCA_964619785.1 uncultured Lachnospiraceae bacterium
TTTCACAAAACAGAGAAATTCACTTTTAAAATATCTAAATGAGCGATTTTACTTGACTTTTTGTCATTTTCAGATATTATAAAGGATGGTATTGTTAAAAAAGTATCAATAGATTTGGCGCTTTGAGTAATAATAAAAATTAATTTAGGAGGACAACAATGAACAATTGCGTTGAAAAAGGACCTTTAACCCAAGAGTACCTTGAAAAAATGGATGCATATTGGCGTGCAACCAATTATCTAGCAGCTGGACAGCTCTATCTGTTAGACAACCCTTTATTACGTGAGCCATTAACAATGGAGCAGGTAAAGAAGAAAATCGTAGGACACTGGGGTACCGTTCCAGGACAGAACTTTATTTATGTACACATGAACCGTGCCATCAAAAAATATGACCTTGATATGATCTATATTTCCGGACCAGGACACGGCGGAAACTTCATGGTGGCTAATACCTACTTAGAAGGATCATACAGTGAAGTATATCCTAACATTAGCCAGGATGTAGAAGGCATGAAGAAGTTATTCAAGCAATTCTCATTCCCAGGCGGAATCTCTAGCCACGTTGCACCAGAAACTCCTGGTTCAATCAACGAGGGTGGTGAGCTTGGTTATTCATTGGCACATAGTTTTGGTGCTGTATTTGATAACCCAGACTTAATCACAACTTGTGTTGTTGGAGATGGAGAAGCTGAGACAGGTCCATTAGCTACTGCTTGGCACTCTAATAAATTCTTAAATCCTGTATCTGATGGCGCTGTACTTCCTATCATGCACTTAAATGGATACAAAATCAGCAACCCTACTATCTTCTCTCGTATTTCTAAAGAAGAAGTAACGAATTTCTTCCAGGGTTGTGGATGGGAGCCACACTTCGTTGAAGGTGACGACCCAATGACAATGCACAAAGCAATGGCTGAGACCGTTGATACATGTATTGAAAAGATCAAAGCAATCCAGAAGGATGCTCGTGAAAATGGTAAGACTGGTCGTCCAGTTTGGCCAATGATCGTTCTTCGTACTCCTAAGGGATGGACAGGTCCTAAATTTGTTGATGGTAAGCAGATTGAGGGAACATTCCGTGCTCACCAGGTTCCTATGACAATGGAGAAACCTGAGCACCTTGATATGTTAAAAGAGTGGATGTTAAGCTACCGTCCAGAAGAGTTATTCGATGAGAACGGACGTATTTTCCCTGAACTTGCTGAATTAGCTCCTACTGGTGAGCACAGAATGGGTGCTAACCCACATGCTAACGGTGGTCTTCTACTTCGCGACCTTCGCCTTCCAGATTTCCGTGACTATGCTGTAGACGTTCCTGTTCCAGGTTCTGTTGAAGCACAGGATATGATTGAATTAGGTGGATTTGTTCGTGATATCTTCAAATTAAATGAAGACAATAAAAACTTCCGTATCTTTGGACCAGATGAGACTATGTCTAACCGTCTGATGAAGGTATTTGAAGAAACTAGCCGTGATTGGAATGCTGAGTTAGTTGATAACGATGAGTTCCTTGCACACGATGGTCGTGTTATGGATGGTATGCTCTCCGAGCATATGTGTGAAGGTTGGTTAGAGGGTTACCTCTTAACTGGACGTCACGGTTTCTTCGCTAGTTACGAAGCATTTATCCGTTTGATTGACTCTATGTTCTCTCAGCACGCAAAATGGCTGAAGGTTACATCTGAGCTTCCTTGGAGACAGAAAATCGCTTCTTTGAACTATATTCTTACATCTAATGTATGGCAGCAGGATCATAACGGATTTACACATCAGGATCCAGGTTTCTTAGATCACGTTGCTAACAAGAAGGCAGATGTAGTTCGTATGTATCTTCCACCAGATGCTAACTGTTTGCTTTCATGCTTCGATCACTGTATCAGAAGTAAGAACTATGTAAACGTTATGGTAGCTTCTAAACACCCTCGTCAGCAGTGGCTGACTATGGAACAGGCTGTTAAGCACTGTACTCAGGGTATTGGTATCTGGGATTGGGCAAGTAACGATCAGGGCTGCGAGCCAGATGTAGTTCTTGCATGTTGTGGTGATACTCCTACATTGGAGATTATGGCTGCATCCAATATTCTTCATGAGCACTTACCAGAGCTCAAGATTCGTGTCATCAACGTAGTTGACCTTATGAAGCTTCAGCCACAGAGCGAGCATCCACATGGTCTTAGCGATGTTGAGTACGATTCATTGTTCACTAAGAACACACCAGTAATCTTTGCATTCCATGGTTATCGTACATTGATCCATGAGTTAACTTATGACCGTCATAACAAGAATATGACAGTACTTGGATACAAAGAAGAAGGTACAATCACTACTCCATTCGACATGCGTGTACAAAACGACATCGATCGTTTCCACATCGTTATCGAAGCTGTTAACTCAATTCCAAGCCTTGGAAGCAAAGGTGCATATCTTGCACAGCTTATGCGTGACAAGCTTGTTGAGCACAAGCAGTACATTGCTGATTATGGTCTTGACCTTCCAGAAGTTGCTGATTGGACATGGAACAGTATTCAGAAATAATATAATACTATGATATATAAAAGAAGAACCTCAGTTTTGGGGTTCTTCTTTTGTACTCTTTATTGAAATAAAGCTGTGGAGAGATATCGATCTCCTGTATCCGGTAAAATGATAACAATATTCTTACCCTCATTCTCTGGACGCTTCGCCAATTCGCTTGCTGCCCATACTGCCGCACCAGATGATATTCCCACAAGAACACCTTCACGCTTTGCAACTTCTCTGCCTGCCTTAAAAGCATCTTCGTCTTCTACTGCTATAATCTCATCAAGAACATCTCGATCAAGTGTATCTGGTACAAATCCAGCTCCAATTCCTTGAATCTTGTGTGGTCCCGGTGTTCCTTTACTCAAAACTGGGGACCCTGCTGGCTCCACAGCAACCACTTTCACAGCCGGATTCTTATCCTTTAGGTATTTTCCTACACCTGTTACGGTACCACCAGTTCCCACACCAGCAACAAGTATATCAACTTTTCATTTATTGCACAAAAAAGAGCCATTGCTTTCGCAATAGCTCTCACTATCAACAATAATTATTTCTTCTCAATCTTAGTCATACCGCCCATATATGGCTGCAATGCTTTTGGAATATTAACAGAACCATCTTCATTCAGATTGTTCTCTAAGAATGCAATCAACATTCTTGGTGGTGCTACAACTGTGTTATTCAGTGTATGTGCAAAATACTTGCCACCTTCACCAACAACACGAATCTTCAATCGTCTTGCTTGTGCATCTCCTAGATTGGAACAACTGCCAACCTCAAAATACTTCTTCTGACGAGGAGACCATGCTTCAACATCAATTGACTTCACCTTAAGATCGGCCAAATCACCTGAGCAACATTCTAAAGTACGTACTGGTACATCTAACGAACGGAACAAATCAACTGTATTCTGCCATAACTTATCAAACCACTCTTTACTATCCTCTGGCTTACAAACAACGATCATCTCTTGCTTCTCAAACTGATGAATACGATACACGCCACGTTCTTCAATACCATGAGCACCCTTTTCCTTACGGAAACATGGAGAATAGCTTGTCAACGTATGTGGAAGAGAATCTTCCTGAACGATTGTGTCAATATACTTACCAATCATAGAATGCTCACTTGTACCGATGAGGTATAAATCCTCTCCCTCAATCTTATACATCATCGCATCCATCTCGTCAAAGCTCATAACGCCTGTAACTACATCGCTTCGAATCATAAAAGGTGGAACACAATAAGTAAAGCCTCGATTAATCATAAAGTCTCTAGCATAGGAGATAACAGCAGAATGAAGTCTTGCTATATCACCCATCAAATAATAAAAGCCATTACCAGCAACTCTTCTAGCCGCATCAAGATCAAGTCCATCAAAGTTCTCCATAATCTCTGCATGATATGGAATCTCGTAATCAGGAACAACCGGCTCTCCGTAACGCTTAATCTCAACATTCTCACTATCATCCTTGCCAATTGGAACGCTTGGATCAATGATGTTAGGAATCACCATCATAATCTTCTTAATCTTCTCGGCAACTTCTGCCTCGATACCTTCTAACTCGGCAAGACGGTCTGCAAACTGAGCAACCTTCTTCTTCGCTTCCTCTGCCTCTTCCTTCTTACCCTGTGCCATCAAGGCACCAATCTGTTTTGAAATCTTCTTTCTATCTGCACGCAGGGAATCTGCTTCCTGCTGAGTCTTTCTACTCTCTAAGTCAAGTTCAATCACTTCATCCACTAATGGAAGCTTACGATCCTGAAACTTATTCTTAATGTTCTGTTTAACAATGTCTGGATTCTCTCTCAAAAATTTAATGTCTAACATAATGTCCTCCTAATAAAAGTATACCCATTCATTATAAACTTTCATTCAGGGAAATGCAAGCCTATAGCACATACAAATATATCATTGCAAAATGCAATGCACTACCACCAAGCACAAAGAAATGCCAGATAGAATGTAAATACTTAGCCTTCTTACCCAAACCGTATAAAATCGCACCTAATGTGTAAACCACTCCGCCAGCAAGCAACAGAATGATTCCATTTCGATCTATCGAATTTGCTAATGGACGAAAACCAATTACAATCACCCATCCCATTGCAATGTAACATACAACAGAGAACTTCTTAAAGCGTTCAACATCAATTGCATTGAAAACAATACCAAGTATTGCCGTTCCAACAATAACACCGAAGAATGACCATCCCCAGGCTCCTCCAATGGCAACTAAAACAATCGGAATATAGGTTCCTGCAATTAATAGATAGATAGAACAATGGTCAAATACACGAAATACTCTCTTAGCTGCATTTCTCTTCAATGCATGGTAAATCGTAGACATCGTATACAAAATAATCATCATAGAACCATAAAGTGCACTACTTACAACTGAAATCCCACTTCCTGACTCCACCGATTTTACAACACACAACACGAGTGCCACAATTCCAAAAGCTGCTCCTAATCCATGAGAAATCGAGCTAACCAATTCCTCACCCAACGTATAATTTGGCAAAGGAATCTTGTGTTCTTTTTCTCTTTCTTCATTACGTAGCGACTGTGAACTCATTTTCTTACCTCCATGATTTTACTTTTAATGATAACTGCTATATGTAGTTTTCAATACTACATCTATATACTAATGCCTTACCTTGACTCTGTCAACAGCTAAATCAGAAGATTACGCACGAAACCAATCATACTTACATGTGTCGTTGTAATTCCTTCTCCTACGTGTACATGATCATGTGAATACCACAGATCAAACAGAAATAAAGCTGTCAAAACAATCACAATAAGAATTCGAATCCACTTGGGAATCCGC
This sequence comes from uncultured Lachnospiraceae bacterium, assembly GCA_964619785.1. Taxonomy (GTDB): domain Bacteria; phylum Bacillota; class Clostridia; order Lachnospirales; family Lachnospiraceae; genus CAZUGH01. The sequence continues at coordinate 5,360 of CAZUGH010000043.1, forward strand.
GCAAAAAGATTATCCAGCATCGGCGCAAAGATATAGATAAAAGCAACCCCACCAATACCAAAAGCCACTGAGCCTTCCAGACAAATTCGACCATTAATATTTAAAAAATAGCCTGAATAATCCCACCATTTCACACCGTGACACATCTCTAAGTACCAGCTTGTTGCATATTCAACAACAGAACATATTATCATCGTCATAAAAAAGGTGAGGACTGGTCGCTGAAAAAATTTACGTAGAAATAACAAAATCAGTATGCCACCTGTTCCATAAATGGGAAGCCACGGACCATAAAGCACTCCTCGATTAATAAATACACCGTTCTTATATAATCCATAACCAACTTCCCATACCCAACCTACAAAAGAGAATGAAAAAAAGAACATCAGATATGTAAGAATGGAATATCTACGATTACAATCCATCGCCTTAATATTAAGTTGTATCTTATCTTGAAAGGGATACCGCGCTCCCGGATATTGGCTCATCTGCTCTCTCCCTTCTATAGATATTCATCTTTGAGTTCTTGATAGTCGTCCACCTGATCTATAATTGCTTGATTCCGTAACAGCATATACAACTCAGCATCTGTGGCTGCTTTGTAGGGATTTACATAAAGAAATCCTAACAATCCCAATGTCAAAATTGTTAGTAAATCCCACCCTAGAAAAGTACAATCAAGCAAAAATGTCTTCCACTTGTTACCCTTCATCATCTCTTTTGATAACTGAAAGGCTTTATGTCGATTAAGCTCTGGATTTTCCGCTAAAATATATGGAATCAAACGATACTCATAGAATTTAATAATACCGCCAATAATCGTGAAGCTCCAAAGCAAATTATATAACCAACGAAAAAACATGATACTAGCTGGATGAATAATTTTTCTCATACGGAAGAGATATAGAAAACGCGATGCACGTGTTCCCGGATACCTACGATTTTCAAGATAAAACCGCTTCGAACCAATTACGAGTATATTGGCAACAAATACCGTATAGGCAATCGCAATTAAAGAAGACACAATAAGTATCACACCAGCTGCAATATCTCGATCAAAAACAATCGTACTAATTCCATCTAGCAAGTGAAATGTAAAATTGTCATTTGTGGACGTTTTACTATTCACGGCAATATCTACAATAAATTGGGCATTTGTATTACGACTCAGTGCCGACTTTGTTAGCGAAGCTAAAAAATCCCCTAAAATGTTACCATTTGAATTCGAAATCATCTGATGAACAGCATTCGTTGTACGCGCAAATTCCTCTGTATACTCATGAATGGCAGAAGTTGAAGTTCCATACTCGCCAACTAAAAATGCAATTAAAAAGCATACTGCTACACATGCCCAGAAGTTTCGGAAGAATGCGCTTCTTCCCTGTCTCTTTAACTCCTTACGATTCCACATTTCCATGACCCCTTTCTCGGTTCTTCTCAAGTATCTCATCTAATGTTGCGGGAGCCCAATCATAAAATCCGCACCACACATTATACATCTCACATTCAATCCCCTGCTGCCAAAGGAGTTCAACCATCTGTCGCGTCAACCCCTCTTCCGAAGTATTATGAACGTGACCATACAGATGAATTGCCTTGTTATAGTGACCATGATATAACGGAATTGGATAATGACTAAGTACTACGCGAACGCGACTTCCATCTGCCAATGGGACCTTCATATCTTCATAATCCTTAATGCTGACAAACAAATCACGATATACCGACTTCTTCACACGATCGTGATTGCCACGAATCAAATGCAAATTGCCATTGAGACGCCCCACTAATGCACATGCCCGTTCACCAGTCAACCAACATAAATCGCCCAACACATATACCTGGTCACCTTTACCAACCTTGTCATTCCAACGTTGAATCAAACCTTCATTCATATCATCCACATTGTCCCAAGGCCTATGATCAAAATCTAGCACACCCTTATGTCCTAGATGAATGTCACTAGTAAATAATATTCTAGCCATATTCCCTCCGATGTTCCTTTTCTCTTATTGTTTCATTATAACGGTAGACGCCTTTTCTCACAAGTAGTATACTTAAAAAAACATAACGAAAGGAACATTCCTATGATGAAAAAGTTGCTTTTATTCACTGGAGATATCGAGACACTTGGCTTCTTTTCCGAGCAAATGCTGCCTGCATTTACAGAGCTTGGCTATACGGTCCATCTCTACAATTTTCTCACAGATGAAGACACCATTGCGTCAGTTCGCAATTTTCTGTCTAATGGCGAGTGCACCCTGATAACCTTTAACTTTATCGGACTTTGCGGTGAGGGCTCTCAGCTTTTTGAGGAAAATGGTATCAGCTTCTGGGAACAATACAATGTTACCTGTATCAACATCATTGTGGATCATCCTTTTTATTATCACGACCACCTACAACAGATTCCAACAAGGTACTTACAGTTTTGTGTAGATCGGCAGCATGTTCGTTATATGGAACGATTCTATCCACATATCCGTTTAGGCGGTTATCTTCCCCTTGCGGGAACGGCACTGAATTTTCCTCAGATACCATATATCAAGCGAACACAAGATATCATTTTCACTGGAAACTATACTCCCCCATCTCAGTTTCAACACTATATCGACCGAAATGGGGATGAATATGCTCATTTTTATCAATTGATGATTGACGAACTTATCACACAGCCCCACCGCTCCATGGATGATGTCATGGAGCAATACATACGACAGGAAGTTGAAGACTATACCGAGGACACTTTGAAGGATTGTATGGCTAATCTGATTTTTATTGATTTGTATACTCGTTTTTTTTATCGTGGTCAGGTCATTCGGACACTCGCTGATTCTGGCATCCCGATTCATTTATATGGTTCTGGCTGGGATCATCTAGATGTCAAGCATCGTGAAAATCTAATCATCCATGGTCCTTTAGACTCCATCGGATGCCTCCAACAGATAGCCACGTCCAAGCTTTCACTTAATGTCATGCCATGGTTTAAAGAAGGTTTGCATGATCGTATTATGAACAGTATGCTAAATGGCGCTGTTTCTGTTAGCGACTCCTCTCTTGCAATCGAAGAAGAATTTACCAATCAAGAAACAATATGCCTCTATCAATTAGAAGAGACCAAAAAACTACCGGAACAGATTGAAGATTTACTAACTCATGAAAATGTAGCAAGTGATATTGCACAAGCTAGTAGACAGTTCTGTCTGGAACATCATACATGGGCAAATCGAGCCAAAACACTTCACAAAACCATAGAAACCTTAGATTTTTAATGATTTAACCGTTGCCATCTTCCCCGAACTATTCTATAATGATTCAGGGAAGATTTTTCTTATTATAAGAATGGAGGACTATAAATTTATGGAATTAACAAGTATTCGTCAGTTATTCCGCGAAAGCCAGACTTACCTGGGACAACAGGTAACAGTTGGTGGATGGCTGAAAAGCATCCGTGATTCTAAAACTTTTGGATTCATGGTTGTCGGTGATGGAACATTTTTTGAACCACTTCAGGTGGTGTACAGCGATGAGCTAGAGAATTTCTCTCAGATATCTAAGTTGAATATTGGTGCTGCTGTTGTCGTTACCGGTACGCTTGTGGCAACGCCAAATGCGAAGCAGCCTTTTGAGATTCAGGCACAAGAAGTAATGATTGAAGGAATGTCAACACCTGACTACCCTCTGCAGAAAAAGCGTCACTCTCTTGAGTACCTGAGAACCATTTCACATTTACGTCCACGTACAAATACATTTCAGGCAGTATTCCGTGTTCGTTCCTTGATTGCTTATGCCATTCATAAGTTTTTCCAGGAGAGAGAATTTGTCTATGTTCACACTCCACTCATTACAGGAAGTGACTGTGAAGGTGCTGGTGAGATGTTCCGTGTTACCACGCTTGACTTAGCTAATCTCCCTATGACAGAAGATGGCAAGGTCAACACATCAAAGGACTTCTTTGGCAAGGAAACAAACCTGACTGTTAGCGGCCAGCTCAATGGTGAAACATATGCGATGGCATTCAAGAACATTTACACCTTTGGCCCTACGTTTCGTGCAGAGAATTCAAATACAACACGTCATGCCGCTGAGTTTTGGATGATTGAGCCCGAGATTGCATTTGCTGATTTGAAAGATGATATGATACTCGCCGAATCTATGCTCAAATTTGTAATCACTTATGTACTTGAGAATGCACCGGAAGAGATGGCATTTTTCAATCAGTTCATTGACAAAGGATTGTTAGAACGTCTTCAAGGTGTTGTAAATTCCGATTTCGCTCATGTGACGTATACCGAAGCAATTGAGATTCTTGAAAAAGTAAATGACCGTTTTGAATATAAAGTTAAATGGGGTATCGACCTTCAGACTGAACATGAGAGATATCTCACAGAAGAAGTGTATAAACGCCCTGTCTTTGTAACGGATTATCCAAAAGAAATTAAAGCTTTCTATATGAAGATGAATGAAGACAATAAAACAGTTGCAGCGATGGATTGTCTCGTTCCAGGCATCGGTGAAATCATCGGTGGTAGTCAACGTGAAGATGACTATGACAAGCTCGTAACACGTATGAATGAATGTGGGCTGAATCAAGAAGACTATGACTTCTATCTCGATCTACGCAAATATGGTTCTGCTCGTCATGCGGGATTTGGTCTCGGTTTTGAGCGTTGCGTCATGTATCTGACCGGTATGTCCAACATTCGTGACGTCATTCCATTTCCTCGTACTGTTGGTAACTGTGACTTATAGAAAGGCGATATTGAATTATGAGTAAATTAATTATTCCAGAGAACTACAACTCACCTCTTGATATCAAGGAGACAGAAGTAGCAATCAAGCTTGTAAAAGACTTTTATGAAAAAGCATTGGCTCTACACATGCACCTTACACGTGTATCTGCACCACTTTTTGTAGCACCAGAAACAGGATTAAATGATAACTTAAATGGAATAGAACGTCCTGTATCTTTTGGTATCAAAGAACAAAACGACAAATCAGTTGAGATTGTTCATTCCCTGGCAAAATGGAAACGTCTTGCATTAAAGCGTTATCATTTTCCTGCTGGAGAAGGCTTATACACTGATATGAACGCCATCCGCAGAGACGAAGACACAGACAATATTCACTCCATCTTTGTTGACCAATGGGATTGGGAACGTATCATCAACAAGGAAGAACGAACCGAAGCTACCTTAAAGCATATGGTTCGCAGAATTTATCAATCTCTGAAAGAAACCGAAGACTACATTGCCAATCAGTACTCCTATATTCAACCTTTTTTACCAATGAATATCACCTTTGTGACCACGCAGGAACTTGAAAATCTATATCCTGATTTAAGTGCAAAAGAACGTGAATACAAAGCCGCCAAGGAATATGGAGCCATTTTCCTCATGCAGATTGGTGACAAACTTGCTTCTGGCAAGCCTCATGACGGCAGAGCACCCGACTATGATGATTGGAGTCTAAACGGTGATATCATTGTATATTATCCTATTTTGGATATTGCATTAGAATTATCATCTATGGGTATTCGTGTCGATGAAGACGCTTTGATGAGTCAATTAGAGAAAGCAGGCTGCACGGAACGTAAGGAGCTTCCTTTTCAGAAAATGATTCTTGAGGGACAGGTTCCATATACCATCGGTGGTGGAATTGGTCAATCACGTATCTGTATGTTTTTCCTTCGTAAAGCTCACATCGGAGAGGTTCAATCTTCTCTGTGGCCAGAAGATATGATGGATGAAGCTGAGAAAAATGGAATTTCACTTCTCTAATTTGAATTAGCTATTGAAATTCGACAAAAAATAGTATATTCTAAAGATAGATTTCATACGACTGGCGAATCAGTGGGAGCACCCATAGGGAGTATGAAGAATATCGAAGCCGATCGCCTGGGCAGCCTTAGGGTTACCCAGGCGATTTTTGCGTAGGTAACACTCAAATTTTTTCAGAAAAGGAGAATGAACATGCAGAAATTATCACTGGAAAATGAACTGAAGAACAATGCTTATCCAGGAAGAGGAATTGTCATCGGCAAATCTCTAGATGGCAAACACGCTGTAACCGCTTATTTCATTATGGGACGAAGCGAAAACAGCCGTAATCGAGTATTTGTAACGGAGGGAGAAGGAATCCGCACGGAAGCTTATGACCCTTCTAAACTAGAAGATCCAAGTTTGATTATCTATGCTCCTGTTCGTGTTTTGGGAAACAAGACAATCGTTACCAATGGGGATCAGACCGATACAATCTACGAGTTAATGGACAAACAGCAGACATTTGAGCAGTCCCTTCGCACGAGAGAATTTGAGCCAGATGGTCCAAACTACACTCCTCGAATCTCTGGAATTATGCACGTTGACCAAGGTACCTTTAACTATGGGATGTCAATCCTAAAGAGTAACAATGGCAATCCTGACGCATGTAACCGTTACACATTTGCCTATAGTGATCCGGTTGCTGGTGAAGGACATTTCATTCATACTTATATGTGTGATGGCAATCCACTTCCAAGTTTTGAAGGTGAGCCTAAACTTGTAGAAATTCCAAATGATATGAAAACATTCACGAATATGCTTTGGAACAGTCTCAACGAAGATAATAAAGTTTCCCTCTTCGTTCGATACATTGATATTGAGACAGGTAAATACGAATCAACAATTGTAAACAAAAACAAATAAGGAGAATCATTCAAATGAAAGAATTAGAATTGAAATATGGTTGTAACCCAAATCAAAAACCATCCCGTATCTACAAAGAAAACGGAGAACTTCCTATCAAGGTATTAAACGGTAAACCAGGTTATATCAATTTCTTAGATGCCTTGAATGGCTGGCAGTTAGTAAAAGAACTTAAAAAAGCAACATCTCTTCCTGCTGCTACTTCATTCAAACACGTTTCACCTGCTGGTGCTGCTGTTGGACTCCCACTTACGGAAGTAGAAGCTAAAATCTACTGGGTAGATGATCTGGGTGAATTATCCCCTCTTGCTTGTGCATACTCGAGAGCCCGTGGTGCGGACCGTATGTCTTCCTACGGTGACTTCATCGCATTATCTGATGTCTGTGATGTTTCCACAGCACAAGTTATCAAGAGAGAGTTTTCAGACGGTATCATCGCACCTGGTTATGACCCAGAAGCTCTTGAATTATTAAAAGACAAGAAAAAAGGAACTTATGCTATCATTCAGATTGATCCGGACTATGTACCAGAACCAATCGAGCATAAAGAAGTATACGGTATCACCTTTGAGCAGGGACGTAACGAATTAAACATCGACCGCGATTTCTTATCAAATGTCGTTACAAACAACAAGGAACTTCCAGACTCAGCTAAGATTGATATGATTATTTCTCTGATTACACTAAAATATACTCAGTCAAACTCTGTTTGTTTTGTTAAAGGTGGACAGGCAATCGGAATTGGTGCTGGACAGCAGTCCCGTATCCACTGTACAAGACTTGCAGGAAGCAAGGCTGACAACTGGCTTCTTCGCCAATCTCCACAGGTACTCAACCTTCCATTCATCGAAGGTATGAAGCGTGCAAACCGTGACAATGCCATCGACCTTTATATTGGCGAGGATTATATGGATGTACTTGCTGATGGTCAGTGGGAGCAAGTATTTACTGAAAAGCCTCCTGTATTCACAAAAGAAGAAAAAGATGCATGGTTAAGCAAAGCTACCGGCGTTACTCTTGGTTCCGATGCCTTCTTCCCATTCGATGATAACATTGAAAGAGCTTATCGTAGTGGTGTTCGTTACATCGCTCAGCCAGGCGGTTCAATCCGCGACAACGATGTGATTGATGCATGTAATAAACACAATATCGCAATGTGTTTCACGGGTATTCGTTTATTCCATCACTAAGACATATGAACACAAAAAGTGCTGCCTTACAAATTGTAAAGCAGCACTTTTTATAATGTTGCAAAATATGACATCATACAGTATCCACTAGCACCTGTTGCAAGAACGGCATTGATTCGCTCTTTTGTAATCCCTCCTAGTGCATACACCGGAATATGAACTGCACTTACAACTTCCTCGAGAAAATGAAGTCCTCTAGGTTCAACACCCTTCTTACAATCCGTCGGGTAAATATGACTCGCCGTAACATAATTAGCCCCAAGCTTCTCGGCCTCTATCGCTTCTTCTACAGAATGTGTCGAAGCACCCACTAAATCAAAATCAGACACATCCTCCCGACGCAGCATATCCATTGGCAAATGTATCTTCCGTTGGTTCAACTGTCTCGCCACTTTCACCTGCGTATGCAGAATCAGTGTTGTTTCATATGGTTTGAGCACTTCCTTTACTTGACTTGCCAAATCTCGATACTCAGCCTCAGTCAAATCTTTCTCACGTAGAATCACTGCCCCTACATCTGCTTTCGCCATTCTCTCCACCTGTACTAGAAAATCTCGCTCACACAAATGACGATTGGTGATAGCGATTGCCTTAGGATACATACACATAATCGTTAGTTACTGGTTGTAACCCTTGATCAATAATCGCCTGATGTACTTCTTCAAATGTTCGATTATCAGCAATCTCAAACTGATCATCACCTTTTTCCTCTTCCTCAGTATGACTTCCGATACCCGTACTAACACCAGCAGAAATCTTGGTAGCTGCCAAACCAATAATATGGTCTCTAAACTCAGCACGTTCTCTCGTCGATATCGTAATACTAGCAAATGGCATAAAAAGTCGATATGCGGTAATCACCTGTAAAAGCTGTGGTTCATGAACATCCTTTGGATTTATCTTATCATTATTAATAATCGGACGCAGTCTAGGACAGGAAAATGCAATCTCAGCATGTGGATATTTTCGTTGAATCAGATAAGCATGAGTTCCTGTTGCAAATGCATCTTTACGGAAATCATCTAAGCCTAACAATGCTGCAAATCCAACACCACGCATTCCTCCCATCAGGGCACGCTCCTGTGCATTGACACGATAAGGGAAAATTCTTTTATGACCAGCCAGATGCAATGTCTCATATTTATCTGAATTATATGTCTCCTGGAACACAGTCACATAATCTGCACCACATTCGTGAACATACTTATACTCATCCGAATTCATCGGATATACCTCTAGCCCAACCATTTTGAAGTACTTATGTGCAATTTTACATGCTTCTCCGATGTATTCCACATTGGACCATTTTCTACTCTCGCCTGTCAATAGCAAAATTTCTTCAATTCCTGTCTTAGCGATGGCTTCCATCTCTTTCTCGATTTCAGCTGCATTCAACTTAGCACGGCGAATATTATTATGACAATTGAAGCCACAATAGATACAATAATTCTCACAATAATTTGAGATATAGAGAGGGGTAAACATGTAAACAGAATTACCAAAATGCTTTCTCGTTTCAACCGTTGCCATCTCTGCCATTTCCTCAAGAAATTCCTCTGCTGCAGGTGACAATAATGCCGCGAAATCCTCTAAATTCCGCACTTCATGATCCAACGCACGACGAACATCACTAGCTGTGTACACACTAGGATCATACGCTTCCATCTTGTCAATAACGGTATTTCGAATTGTCTCATCAATGACTTCCATACCATCCATATATTCCATATGATTTACTCTTTTTTCTTCCATGATCATCCTCATCTCCTTAATCTGCCAAAAAATCTGTTAATGGGGACGATGCACTCGCACCCTTTGTCAACACCCTGCCAAGTCCCGACAGATATGCCAGGCGTCCTGCTTCAATCGCACACTTAAATGCCTTTGCCATCATTGGCAAATCACCCGCTGTCGCAATCGCCGTATTAGCCATCACGGCAGCCGCACCCATTTCCATTGCTTCACAAGCTTGCGATGGACATCCAATACCCGCATCAACAATGATTGGCAAGTCTATCTCATCAATCAAAATTTGGATAAATGCTTTTGTAGCCAGTCCACGATTAGAGCCAATCGGAGATGCAAGTGGCATAATCGAAGCAGCACCCGCATTCATCAAATCTCTTGCCACATTCAAATCAGGATACATATATGGCATAACAATAAATCCTTCCTTTGCCAATATCTCTGTTGCACGAATTGTTTCTGTGTTATCAGGCAAGAGATATTTACTATCTCTCATAATCTCAATTTTAATAAATTCCCCACAACCAACTTCACGTGCCAGTCTAGCGATACGAACTGCTTCTTGCGCATTTCTTGCTCCTGATGTATTTGGTAACAAGGCAACTGATTCTGGAATGTAATCTAATATATTATCTTTTCCATTTGTATTGGCACGACGTACTGCCATCGTTACCATACCAGCCTCGGCATCTTCAATTGCTGCCTTAATCAGATTCAGGTTGTACTTACCTGAACCAAGTATAAATCTGGACTCAAATTCATGTTCTCCAATTACTAACGTATCTTTTGTCTTCATTTTTCTTTCCTTTCT
>CAZUGH010000044.1:0-15587 GCA_964619785.1 uncultured Lachnospiraceae bacterium
ACTCAAACTCAATCGTTGCTGGTGGCTTTCCAGTACAATCGTACAGCACGCGGTTTACCCCTTTTACTTCATTTACGATTCTTGTCGTGACGGTTCCTAGCACTTCCCATGGAATCTGCGCTGCTTCCGCTGTCATGAAGTCACTTGTTGTAACTGCACGAAGTGCTATAGCATAGTCGTAGGTTCTTTCATCTCCCATGACGCCTACGGAACGCATGTTGGTGATGGCTGCGAAGTACTGGCCGAGGTCTTTGTCCACGCCTGCTTTTTTGATTTCTTCACGGTAGATGTAGTCTGCTTCTTGAACGATACGGACTTTTTCGGGTGTTACTTCGCCGATGATTCGGATTCCAAGGCCTGGACCTGGGAATGGCTGGCGGCTTACAAGGTATTCTGGAATCCCCAGTTCGCGGCCGGCGCGGCGTACTTCATCTTTGAATAAGAGGCGAAGTGGCTCGACGATTTCTTTGAAATCGACGTAGTCAGGGAGTCCGCCTACGTTGTGATGGCTCTTGATGACTGCGGATTTGCCGAGACCGGATTCAATGACGTCAGGGTAGATGGTTCCTTGTACGAGGAAATCTACTGTGCCGATTTTCTTGGCTTCTTCTTCGAATACTCGGATGAATTCTTCGCCGATGATTTTACGCTTTGCTTCTGGTTCGGTGACGCCAGCTAGGTTTTTATAAAAACGGTCCTGTGCATTGACACGAATAAAGTTCAAGTCATAGCTACCATTTGGACCAAATACTTCTTCAACTTCATCTCCCTCATTCTTACGAAGAAGACCGTGGTCTACGAAGACGCAAGTGAGCTGCTTGCCAACTGCTTTTGATAACAATACAGCTGCTACAGAGGAGTCCACACCGCCGGAGAGGGCACACAGCACCTTGCCTGTTCCAATTTTCTCACGGAGTGATGCGATGGTGTCTTCTACGAAAGATGACATATGCCAGTCGCCACGGCAGCCGCAGATGTCCATAACAAAGTTACGAAGCATCTTCATACCTTCTTGGGTATGCATTACCTCTGGATGAAACTGTGTAGCATACAGTTTGCGCTCTGGGCATTCCATTGCGGCTACGGGACATACAGGTGTCGTTGCTGTGATGGTAAAGTCTGATGGCGCCTTCTCGATGTAGTCTGTATGGCTCATCCAACAGATTGTCTTAGGGGATACGTCCGTGAAGAGCTTCGAGGAAGTCGTGATGTCAACCTCAGTCTTGCCATATTCGCTGACAGGAGCAGTCTTAACACTACCGTTTAATGTGTAAGCCATAAGCTGTGAACCATAGCAAATTCCCAAGATTGGTACACCCAATTCATAGATTTCTGCACCGATTCTAGGAGACTCTTCTCCGTAGACACTATTCGGTCCACCAGTGAAAATGATTCCTTTCGGATTCATCTCTTTAATCTTTTCAATACCGATGGTATAAGGTTGAACCTCACAATACACATTACATTCTCTCACACGTCTGGCAATTAACTGATTATACTGACCGCCAAAGTCAAGTACGATGACATTTTCTTTTTCCACTTTGCTCTTCCTCCTGTAAATTCAATGGCTCGAACATAGTCCGAGCCTAATTGATTTCATTATAACAACATTTATCTTCTTTTTCTACCCTTTTTTTCACTTACCATGAATTACTTTGTCAAGATAGCTCATCGAGCGTCTTCGAATAAGCTGGCAAGAACTCTTGAATAAAGATATCAACCTCGGAAAGCTGCATTTTCGTCAAAGCGAGGAAAATGGTTTGGTGCGCCGTAGCGAATTCTGAATTACCCGCTTTCTCTTCTTCAATACATTTGATGAGCGCGGATAACTTATCTGCCGCTTTCACGACACGCCACAGTTCTTCATCTGTGCCCTCTTCTGGCAATAGAATCGGCTCATAGTACTTCTTCATGTAATCCGGCAGCATATTCACGAGTGACTTGCATGCGATATTCTCAACACGCTTGTAAGCCGTCTGGATATCCTCGTCATGGTATTTGACTGGTGTTGGCATGTCACCTGTGATAATCTCTGAGGCATCATGATAAAGCCCCATCAATGCGACCTTCTCAAGATCATAATCCCGATTGCATTTTTCATTACCGATGACCGCCAAGCCATGGGCTAACATCGCTACCTCCATCGAGTGCTGGCTGATATTTTCCTTCTCGGAATTGCGCATCAATGCCCAACGCTCAATGTATTTCATTCGTGCCATCATGGCAAAAAAGGAATGTGTCATGGCCTTAACCTCTTTCTTTCTCAAGTATTTTCTTCATGTACTGCCCTGTATAGGATTCCTCACAAGCTGCCACTTGTTCAGGTGTTCCCTTGGCGATTACCATGCCCCCTCGGTCGCCACCTTCTGGTCCCATGTCTATGATATAATCGGCAGTCTTAATCACATCTAAGTTGTGCTCTATGACAACAACCGTGTTGCCGCCCTCTGTAAGTCGCTGAAGAATCTCCGTCAACTTGTGTACATCAGCAAAATGTAATCCTGTTGTTGGCTCATCTAATATATATATGGTCTTACCTGTACTGCGACGACTCAACTCCGTTGCCAGCTTGATTCGCTGCGCTTCTCCTCCAGACAAGGTTGTAGATGGCTGGCCCAATTTCACATAAGAAAGCCCTACATCATAAAGTGTCTGAATCTTGCGATGAATCTTCGGAACATTTTTGAAAAATTCCAGAGCTTCTTCAACCGTCATATCCAATACATCAAAGATGCTTTTACCCTTATATTTTACTTCCAGTGTCTCACGATTGTAACGCTTACCTTCACAGACTTCACAAGGAACATAAACATCTGGTAAGAAGTTCATCTCAATCTTGATAATTCCATCTCCGCTACAAGCCTCGCAGCGTCCACCTTTTACATTGAAACTAAAGCGGCCCTTCTTATAGCCTCTAGCTTTGGCATCGGGTGTCTCTGTGAACAGGTCTCGTATCATATCAAATACACCGGTATATGTGGCTGGATTGGACCGTGGAGTACGACCAATTGGCGACTGGTCGATGTCGATAACCTTATCAAGTTGTTCCATACCGATTACTTTGTCATGCTTTCCCGGAATTGTACGAGCACGATTCAGTCCCTTTGCTAGTGATTTATACAAAATCTCATTTACAAGGGAACTCTTACCAGAACCTGACACTCCTGTTATACATGTCATAACGCCCAAAGGGAAATCAACATTAACTTTCTTTAAGTTATTCTCTCGAGCACCCTTAACCTTGAGAAAACCAGTTGGCTTTCTTCGTTTCGTCGGTACAGGAATCTGCTTACGTCCGCTGAGATAGGCTCCTGTGATAGATTCCTCTGTATTCATAATGTCCTCGGCCGTTCCTGTCGCAACGACATGTCCACCATGTGAACCGGCTCCAGGACCAATGTCAACAATATAATCAGCTGCATACATCGTATCTTCATCATGCTCAACAACAATCAATGTGTTGCCTAGGTCACGTAGATTCTTGAGTGCATGTATGAGTCGACTATTATCCCGTTGGTGAAGTCCGATACTCGGCTCATCGAGGATATAGGCAACACCTACGAGTCCTGACCCAATCTGGGTAGCTAGACGGATACGTTGTGCCTCACCACCAGATAGACTTCCTGTTGCACGAGACAACGATAGATAATCTAATCCGACATCAATCAAAAATCCTAATCGCGCCTTAATCTCCTTTAAAATCAATCGACCAATCTGCTCCTGCATTGGAGTTAGCTTCAGCTGGTCAATAAACCTCTTAAGATTTTCAATTGAATATGTTGAAATCTCGGCGATATTCTTGCCACCAACGGTCACAGCCAGAGACTCCGCCTTCAGTCGCTGTCCCCCACACTCATCACATGGTGTGATACGCATGAATGACTCGTATTCTGCCTTCTGTACATCAGAACTAGTCTCACGATAACGACGCTTCACATTGCTAATCAGTCCGTCAAATGCCACATCATAGACACCCTCACCGCGCTGTCCGCGATAATGAACCTTCACCTCATGTCCATCTGTTCCATACATAATCAAATTCTTAATCTTCTCTGGATAATCCTTGAATGGTGTAGATAGGTCAAAACCATATTCTAATGCCATCGCATTCAAAATAGCCCTTGTAAAACTACCATCTTTCGTCGCAGACTGCCAGCCCGTTACGATGATAGCACCCTCATCAATACTCAAATCATGATTTGGTATCATCAGCTCAGGATCAAACTCCATCTTAAAGCCAAGTCCATGACAGACTGGGCATGCACCAAATGGATTATTAAAGGAAAAACTTCTTGGCTCAATCTCATCAATACTGATTCCGCAATCAGGGCAAGAAAAACTCTGGCTGAAATTCAATGGTTCACCACCAACCACATCAACAACCATGAGCCCTTCTGCCAATCGCAAAACATTTTCAATTGATTCCGACATACGCTTTTGACTTCCCTCACGTATCACCAGTCGATCGACAACAATCTCGATATTATGCTTCTTATTCTTCTCTAATTTAATCTCTTCTGTCAATTCGTATTGATTGCCATCTACAACAACACGAACATAACCGTTCTTCTTCGCACGCTCGAAGACTTTCGCATGTTCACCCTTCCGTCCTCGTACAACAGGTGCTAGCAGTTGAATTCTAGTTCCTTCTTCGAGCTTCATCAGCTCGTCTACCATCTGATCAACGGTCTGCTTCTTAATCTCCTTACCACACTTTGGGCAATGAGGAATACCAACTCTGGCATATAGCAAACGGAAGTAATCATAAATCTCTGTCACCGTTCCAACTGTGGAACGTGGATTTCGATTCGTAGACTTCTGGTCAATGGAAATAGCAGGAGGCAATCCTTCGATACTCTCTACCTCTGGCTTCTCCATCTGTCCAAGGAACTGTCTAGCATAGGAAGATAGTGACTCCATATAACGTCTCTGTCCCTCTGCGTATATCGTATCAAATGCCAGTGAAGACTTACCACTTCCACTCAATCCCGTCAGTACCACAAATTCGTCTCTCGGAATATCAATGCTGATATTTTGCAAATTATTTTCATTTGCTCCACGAATTCGAATCATCTTTTTATTATCATTCATCTTCATCAATCTCCTGTAAATGCTTCTTATATACTATCATCTGGTCACGAAGTGTCGCTGCTCTCTCAAAATCAAGCTCTGCTGCCGCTGTCTTCATCTGCTTCATCACCTTGCGTATCTGTTTCGTTAATTCCTCGGCACTCATCGATTCTG
Source organism: uncultured Lachnospiraceae bacterium (assembly GCA_964619785.1). Taxonomy (GTDB): domain Bacteria; phylum Bacillota; class Clostridia; order Lachnospirales; family Lachnospiraceae; genus CAZUGH01. The sequence goes on from CAZUGH010000044.1 coordinate 5,245, forward strand.
GATCCTTCGCAAGTTCCTCGGTCTCTGGTGTCGCCTTCGATGAAATGCTAATCAAATCTCGTACCGCCTTCTTAATCGTCTGTGGGGTGATACCATGTTCTTCATTATATGCCTGCTGTACCTTGCGACGACGTTCTGTCTCTGATATCGCCTTATTCATCGAATCTGTCATCTTATCTGCATACATCACAACATGTCCATTGACGTTACGTGCTGCACGTCCTACTGTCTGAATCAAAGAAGTCTCGGAACGCAAGAAACCTTCCTTATCTGCATCCAAGATTGCTATCAGTGACACCTCCGGAATATCTAACCCCTCACGAAGAAGATTGATTCCAATCAGAACATCAAATACATCCAAACGCATATCACGTATAATCTCAGAACGCTCTAACGTATCAATATCCGAATGAAGATAGCGCACACGGATACCAACTTCCTTCATATAATCCGTCAAATCCTCTGCCATTCGTTTGGTCAGCGTAGTTACGAGAACCTTCTCCTTATTCGCCGTCGTCTTCTGAATCTCTGTCACTAAATCATCAATCTGTCCCTTCGTTGGGCGAACCTCAACTTCTGGATCAAGCAATCCAGTTGGTCGAATAATCTGCTCCGTTCGAAGCAACTCATGCTCCGATTCATATACATTCGGTGTGGCAGATACAAACATCATTTGATTAATCTTGCTCTCAAATTCGTCAAAATCCAAAGGACGATTGTGCTTCGCAGAAGGTAATCGAAATCCGTAGTCTACAAGAGTAGACTTGCGAGATTGATCTCCTGCATACATACCACGCACTTGTGGAATTGTAATATGCGACTCATCCACAATAATAAGAAAATCTTCTGGAAAATAATCCATCAGCGTATGTGGTGTCCCACCATCTGGATGTCCTACCAAGTGAGGTGAATAGTTCTCAATGCCAGAACAAAATCCTGTCTCACGCAGCATCTCAATATCAAAATTCGTTCTCTCAGCAATTCGCTGAGCCTCTAATAATTTATCTTCACTCTTGAAGTAAGCCACACGCTCCTTCAGCTCTTCCTCAATCGTCGTAATCGCATGTTCCATCTTCTCTTTATCAACAACATAGTGTGATGCAGGAAAAACTACCATATGCTCTAGTCTCTCCATCGGCTCTCCCGTCAATACATCAATTGCAGAGATACGGTCCACCTCATCTCCAAAAAACTCAACACGTAGTGCACGGTCCGTAGATGATACCGGGAAAATCTCCACCACATCGCCTCTTACACGGAAGGTACCGCGATGAAAATCCATATCATTACGTGTATACTGGATATCTACTAATCTCCGAATCACTTCGTCTCGATCCTTCATCATTCCTGGGCGGAGTGAAAGAGTCATATTCGCATAATCAATCGGACTACCCAGACCATAGATACAAGATACACTGGCAATAATGATGACATCTCGTCGTTCACTCAATGCTGCCGTTGCAGAATGTCGTAGCTTATCAATCTCATCATTAATCGCTGAATCCTTTTCAATATAAGTATCTGTAGATGGCACATAAGCCTCTGGCTGATAATAATCATAATAACTAACAAAATACTCCACTGCATTCTCTGGGAAGAACTCTTTGAACTCTCCATAGAGCTGGGCAGCAAGTGTCTTATTGTGTGCAATAACAAGGGTCGGACGGTCAAGTTGTTGAATCACATTTGCCATCGTAAATGTCTTACCTGATCCTGTAACACCAAGCAATGTCTCAAATTGATTCCCCTCTTTGAATCCTCTCACGAGGTCTTCAATCGCCTGTGGCTGGTCTCCTGTTGGTTCATATTCTGAATGTAATTGAAATAATCCCACTTTGACAACCTCCATATTCATGAATACAATTAGTATACCAAATTATAAAAAGAAAGTACAGAGAAAAATCGAATGTTTGTTCGTTTTATTTCACTTGACTACTAGTCGAGTTGGATTTTCCTGTAATTTGGTTGACGTATTTACTGACTACTGTTATAACTAATTTATGGTTAACCAAATAATTTTTGGAGGGATACTTTGGAAGAGAAAAAGAATTTTGGATTATTTATAATTGAAAAAAGAAAGGCTGCAGGGCTTACTCAACATGAACTAGCCAATCGACTGTATATAACAGAATCTGCAGTTAGCAAATGGGAACGGGGGTTGTCCTACCCAGATATCACATTGATTGCACCAATCTGTAAGGAGTTGAACATCTCTGAACACGAGCTAATCACAGCCTAACGTGGTTCTTCGTCGTTTTAACCGGTATCATGACAGGTGGTTCGCTCATCACATTACCTACATTATTACATAAGAACAAAGCAATCATTACACTAACAAGCTTTACTGTTTCGTTGTTACTTCTATTGATGACCTGCTATCTTCTTTATGGACATGGTGGTTGGATTAGCATTGCATTGGTATCAATTTTCCTTGGATTTTCTGTCGTGTTTTTACCCTTTGTACTACGACTTACCCCGGCACGCAATCCACTCAGTATGCACAAGGCAACTATCTGTATGCTAATAGACACGATACTCCTATTCGCCACTGTATTTGTGGGCATATGGTATGAAGGAACCTACATCCCGATTATACCCCGCTTAACCGTTTTATTAGCTTTTGAAGTAACTTTACCATGGTTGTTCTTGATTATCATCCGATATGCACGAATCAATCGGTTATTCAAATCTGGTATATGTGTTGTCATTGGCGGTGCTTATTACTTTTTCCAAAACCCAATGATTTATTATGGCGTAGATGGAATGGTAAAATATGAACCAATTGACATGACGCAATGGACGACACCATACATTAATGGCAATATCAGCGTCTTGGTATTTATCACTTGTATTGTTATTGGAATCATTTTCACAATTGCAGGTATTATAAAACAATTTCAGAGCGAATAAAAATCATGGTATAACAAAGGGAGTATATCAAAATGTGATATGCTCCCTTTTCTTATTTCTCCATCATTCTCTTCACTATATTCACAGCTTCTTGTAACTGGTTATCCTTCGACTGTTTATATGACTTCGTGTCGCCAGTATATTTTACTTCTTTGTCCGGTGTCAAACCAACTTGATGAATACATCGTCCCGAAGGTAGATAATACTTCGCTGTTGTCAGTTTAATCGCACCACCGCCAAGTACTTTTTTCAGGGAAAATATAGACTGGACAATTCCCTTGCCAAAACTTTTCTCGCCAACAAGTGTCGCTGCTTTGCGATCTTGCATTGCTCCTGCAAACACTTCTGATGCACTCGCGCTACTGCCATTGATTAATATGACACAGGACTTATCAAAATGGGATTTATCTGTAGATTTGTAAACCTCATCTTCTTTATTCTTCTCTTTTACGGTCAAAAGTGTTCCTTTTGGTAACATCATATCTAACATATCAACTACAGCGGTCAGAGAACCACCACCATTATCACGAAGGTCAATAATCATTCCTTTCTGACCAGCTTGATCTAGCTTATCAATTGCTGTTTTGAACTGTTTCGGAGACTCATCATCAAAGTCTGCAATCTTAATATAACCAATCTCTCCCTCTAATATCTGATTCGTTATGGATACATTTTTAATCTTATTACGAACAACCTCGATTTGAACGTTCTTCTCACCACGAAGAATTCCCAGAGTTACCTTGGTACCATCTTCACCCTTTACTAAGGCTGTCATCTCAGTAAGATCCATGCCTTTCACAGATTTACCGTCAACACTCTGTATAATGTCATCCTTCTTCACGCCTGCTTTATCTGCAGAACTTCCTTCTGTCACAGCATAAGCGCGTATATCTCCATTTTCCTCTTTTGTCACTGTTACACCAATCCCAATATAGGAACCTGTGATACCTGACAATACCGATTCATATTCTTCCTCTGTAAAATAACCCGAATATTTGTCTCCTAAAGCGGCGACCATTCCTTTTAGAGCACCTTCCTCTAAATCCTCACTCGAAGCGTCTTCGAGATAATAACGATCAATATAAGATTCTAAGACTCCTACTTTATCCGAAACTGCTGTACTTAACGAGTGATCAAATGGGTGAAAATGAAAAAATCGGCAAATCATTACTCCTGCGAGTAATACAATAATTGTCGTAGCTACTCCATATAAGAAACCAATCCATTGTTTCTTCATTGCAACTCCTTAATTCTTACTGCTTCACATACTTCAATGGGTTCACATAAGCACCATTTACAGAGAAGCCAAAATGCAGATGTGCCCCAGTGGAGACACCTGTAGAACCAACATATCCTATGACCTGTCCCTTAATCACACTAGCTCCTGCGCTAACTGCGAGTTTCGAACAGTGCATATAAACAGTATATGTACTATTACCATGATATATCATAATATAATTGCCTGCACTAGCACTATAGGTTGCTGTTACTACAGTTCCTGTGTTAGATGCCAAAATCGGTGTTCCTGCTGCTACTGCAATATCAAGTCCCTTATGATAAGTACTCGCGCCTGCCGTCGGAGCGGACCTAGCACCAAAATAAGATGAAATACGTCCTTTGATACCTAATGGCCATCGATACTCACCTGCTGCGGATGCATAACTATCAGCATTCGTCTGAGGGGTTGTCGAGTTGTCATTATTACTTGAATTATTCTGAGCCGCTTTCTGTGCTGCCTTCTGCGCTGCTTCCACTTCTTTTTGCTTTCTTAAAAGAAGATTCTCAACAGCAGCTTCCTGCTTGGCCATTTCGCGTTCAAATGCTAACTTCTGCGCTCTCGTCACTTTCAGAGTGGACTCATATCTCTTTAACTCTTTTTCTTTATTGGATGAAAGCTTATCTATCGCTTCTTTATCAGCTTTTACCTCATCTTCTGTAGTCTTTAACTCATCTAATTTAGTTTGAATTGCTTGCTCATCAGCTTCAATCTGTGCTCTTGCCTGCTGAAATCTACCCAGCATCGCTGCATCATAGTCTGATATCTTCTCAATATATTCAGAACGATTCAAAAAATCACTGATATTATCGGCACTAAAGACAATTTCCATATACTCGGAAGAACCATTCTCATACATGTACTTGATACGTTTCTTCATGGTGTCATATTGCGTTGTCTCTTGCTCTTTCGCTTCTTCGAGCTTCGTTTGAGCATCTTCTAGCTCTTTTTTCATGTCTTTAATCTGTTTACTCAGTTTATCTAGAGAATCATTAATCTCTTTCTCTTTTTTATCTAATTTCTTAACGTATTTGAGAACATCCGACTTATCACTCTCTAAATCCTCGATTGATTCTGACAAATTCTTTTTCTTCGTCTCTAACGTCTTCTTCTTCTCTTCAATCGACTTAATCTGGCTATCATAATCGGTAGCGGCCAAAGAGCGATACGTATAGACACCAGAACAAACAACTACACTAAGTGCGACTGCGACAGCAATCCATCTTCTATTCAAAAAATTCTTCATGAATCTTTGCCTCCAATCTAAACCTTCAAATGTTTCCGTACTGTGAAGAAACTACCCAGGAATCCAATACCAATACCGAGTAATAAAGAAATCGGTATCAAAGTCATAAACACTTCCTGTGTACTCAAAAATGTCAATATATTCGACAGTGAAGAAAATCGATTACATATATAACCGATTACTCTACCATATAAAAGGAACAAGATACCAAGTGGTACGATTGCCCCAATCAATCCTATGATAATACCCTCAACCACAAAAGGAGAGCGAATAAAGAAATCCGATGCTCCCATCAATCTCATGATTCCAATCTCCGCACGACGAACTGTAATTCCTGTTGAAATGGTCGTCTTAATGAGGAAAATGGACACAGCCAGCAAAATAATTATAATAGCTGCTGATATGTAGCCAACCAGTGAATTCACATTAGCAAGGCTCTTCGCAGTTGTATCAGAACGATTCACCTGTCGAACACCAGCCAAAGTCTTGAGGTATTCCACCAAATCTGACTGCTTACTCACATCATTAATATAAATCTCATAAGAAGCAGAATCAGCCAATGGATTATCTTCACCAAAAGTACTTGCTAAATCCTGTTCATTTCCTTTAAATGTATCTGCCTTAAAACGTTCCCACGCTTCCTCCGCCGATACAAAATCTAATTTTGTCACTTCACTTCGTTCACGAATTGCTTTACCAATCGAATCAATCTGCTCATCTGTTATTCCTTCATCAAAGAAAACCGTTATACCAACCGAGCTTTCGACCGTCTGTATCGTATGTTGGAAATTACTCAGAACAAAATAAAATAATCCAAACAGAAATAAGCATGCTGCAATGGTTCCGATTGACGCCAATGTAAACATACTATTTTTCCTTAAATTCTTAAATCCACGCTTGCAAGCGTAGATCAAAACACTAATTCCTCTCATACTGGTAACCGCCTTTTTGTTCATCGTTAATTACTGATCCATCTTGTAATGTAATAACTCTCTTTCGCATCACATCAACAACATCGTTGTTATGTGTTACTACCAGTACCGTTGTTCCCATCTTATTGACTTCTTCCAACAGCTGCATAATCTCCCACGAATTCTGCGGGTCAAGATTACCTGTTGGCTCATCTGCTAGTAATATGGTAGGACGGTTCACCAATGCTCTTGCAATTGCAACACGCTGCTGTTCACCACCCGATAACTGGTTTGGATAAGCGTCTGCCTTATCTGACAATCCAACAACAGCAAGCATCGTGTTGACATTCTTTATCATATCTCTCTTCTTAACACCCAAAATCTGCTGGGCAAATGCTACATTTTCAAATACCGTTCGATCTTTTAACAAACGGAAGTCCTGAAATACCACACCGATATTACGACGGTATCTAGGGACCTGCTTTCGGGTCAAACTCGTCACTTGTCTGCCTCCTACATACAACTTACCTTCCGTAGGATCAAGTTCCTTTAATAACAGTTTTATCAATGTGGACTTACCCGAACCGCTACGTCCGGTCACAAAAACAAACTCCCCCTTAGGGATACGAATTGACAAATCATTCAGTGCGTCTACTCCTGTAGAGTACTGCTTTGATACATGATCAAGGGCTATAATAGGAAGTCCTTTTAGGTGGTCCATAGTACTCCTCCATTCTGTGCTATCTAGTACTCAATTGTCTCTAAATACTTCATATACTTCACAACCATCAACGCAATGCGGAATGTGATGGCATCTTCAAATACACGAAGATCAAGACCTGTACTCTTCTCTAATTTATCTAATCGATATACAAGTGTATTACGATGAATGTATAACTGTCTCGATGTCTCAGAAACATTTAGATTGTTCTCAAAGAACTTGTTGATTGTAGTCAATGTCTCTTCGTCAAATTCATCCGGAGACTTGCCATCAAAAATTTCTTTAATAAACATCTTGCAAAGAGGCATCGGTAACTGGTAAATCAAGCGGCCAATACCAAGATTGCTATATGCCATTACTTTTCTATCACTGTAGAATATCTTACCTACATCCAATGCCATCTTCGCTTCTTTATAAGAACGAGAAACTTCCTTGATTTCTTTAATAATCGTACCAAATGCGACATGAACCTTTGACATAGCTTCTGTATTTAACATGTCAACAATCATAGAAGCGGTCTTCTCGAGGTCATCATATGTATCATTTGCTGCTAACTCTCGAACCAAAATAATATTCTTCTCATCTACAGCTGTAATAAAGTCCTTCGTCTTGGTTGCAAACAAGCTTCGTACTGTCTCTAATGCACTGACATCCTTCTCCGTACTTGTCTCAATAATGTAAACCACACGACGCACATTCATATCAATATGCAATTTCTTCGCACGGTTATAGATATCTACTAGCAACAGGTTGTCTAACAGCAGATTCTTGATAAAGTTATCCTTGTCATAACGCTCTTTATATGCTACCAATAAATTCTGAATCTGAAAAGCCGCTATCTTGCCGACCATATATACATCATCCGAATCACCTTTCGCCAAAATCACATATTCTAACTGACTTTCATCAAATACCTTAAAAAACTGAAATCCCTGTATCACCTGACTATCTGCTGGTGAACTAACAAAATCTAGAACAGAGCTTTCATACTCGTCTACATCCCCCATGGTTGACGCAAGTGCCTTACCCTCTGTGTCCATCACACAAATATCAATTCGTGTAATACTCTTTAATCCCTCGATTGTTCCTTGTAAAATCTGATTTGAAATCAACCCGGTCACCTCCAAAATATAGCTTTCGCATTTTAGTGCTATTGTAACATTCTTTGAAAAAAAAGTAAAGCGGGCACTTCGCTAGGTCGATATATGTAATGTAACTAAACACATGAAGAACTTTGGCACGGGAAGTTCTTCCCCCACAGCAACGGAATGCACCGTGGATACCTTCACGAGAGAATGGATGCTGTATTCGTGAAGTAATAAGGGGGAAAACAAATGATTGTTTCTTCATCAAAGATTAACATGTCGAGCTCGCACGTCTATGCGGTTCATACTGCGACTGTTGATCACACAGCAATGACCACCGCCGGCGGGTCCAACAAAGCCTGGCAATCTTATAGTCAGTACGAGAGCGATTATGTGGAATCTAGTAAAAATGCATTGCTATCAAGTGGTGAAACCGCCACCTACTCATGGCAGGAATTGAATGAACAAGGCACAGCATTTAGCATCAGTTCCTCTGCTGACATCTCAGCCCAGAATTCTAATATCTCACTACGTTCCTCTATGGTCTTGCGACTATTGGAAATATTCCTTGGTAATCGTAGAGACTTATTAGAAAAATTAAGGAAGCAAATGGGCATATCCGATGACGCTGTCATTCCAGGAAGCCAAACCTCAACATGGCATTCAACTAGCACTCACTACTCCGAAGTCATGGAAACAGAGGCAATATCTTTTGAAACGAAAGGTACCGCCATCACATCTGACGGGCGTAGTCTATCCTTCAATATGGAGATAGAGATGAGTCAGTCCTTTTTTCAACAAACCAATTATACCATTGAACAATCTGGTGACATGTTGACAGATCCACTCGTTGTATGGTTAAACGACAGTCCAGATGCAATTGCTGACCAACGCTTTTCTTTTGACCTTGATCAAGATGGCAAAGAAGAAAATATCCCGCAGCTTGATGCAAGCAAAGGATTTCTTGCTTACGACAAGAACAGCGACGGCATAATCAATGATGGGTCAGAACTCTTTGGTACCAAATCAGGTGATGGATTCCGCGATTTAGCCGCCTACGATGATGATGGAAATGGTTTTATCGATGAAGCAGATACCATTTACAAAAAGCTCCGCGTGTGGACTAAAGATTCTGAAGGCAAGGATACCTTGCTTGATTTAAAAGAAGCCGATATTGGCGCTATCTATCTAGGACATCTAGCAACTTCGCTGAACATACGAGATTCCGATGATGGGCAAATTCAAGCTGTCGTTCGAAGCAATGGTATATATCTTCATGAAGATGGTACCACTGATATGATACAACAAATTGACTTAGCCACTCAGGCAAACAACTAGACATCCCTATTGTCTAGCAATCGAGTAGGTTGTCTCCTACTCGATTCATGCAATTTGGGCATCTCGCCTAGCGGCTCGCTGTCCATTGGCCGTCCCATAGCCATTCGTGCAAGCACGATGGCTGCGTGACGGCTTATTGCACAAAAAGAGCCACCGAAATCGGTGGCTCTTACTATGTACAAAATTATAATCTCTAGTTTGTGATTGTAATCTGAGTGTCTTTATCAAATAAATGAATCTTAGACATATCAAATGCAATCTTGATTGTATCACCAGGACGAGCTGTTGTACGAGGATTAACACGAACAGTAATATCAAATGTCTCGATTGTGAAGTATAAGAATACCTCAGCTCCTAACATCTCATATACCTTAACGGTTGCTTCCAAAGCGCTCTCTGGAGAATTGCTGATGAACATCTGCTCATCTTTAATATCTTCTGGACGAATACCAAAGATAATAGTCTTATCTTCATATCCACCATCAATTAACTTCTTAGCTTTAGCTTCTGTCAACTTGATTGTGTTAGAACCAAACATAAGTAATACATCTGCTCCTGAAGCAACAACCTTAGCTTCGATAAAGTTCATCTGAGGTGAACCAATGAATCCAGCTACGAATAAGTTCTTAGGTTTCATATACAGGTCAAGTGGAGAATCTACCTGCTGTACAATACCATCTTTCATAACTACGATACGAGTACCAAGTGTAAGGGCCTCTGTCTGGTCATGTGTTACATAGATGATAGTTGTTTCAAGTCTCTGGTGCAACTTAGAAATCTCGATACGCATCTGTACACGAAGTTTTGCATCAAGGTTAGAAAGTGGCTCATCCATTAACAGAACATTGGGCTGAAT
>CAZUGH010000045.1:0-15443 GCA_964619785.1 uncultured Lachnospiraceae bacterium
CGCCTGGCGGCGACCAAATCGCTAGCCGTTGAACTCTAGGTTGACAAGGGTCGCCTGGCGGCGACCAAAACCTTGTTTTGGTTTTCTAGGTGGCTCTGGGGTATACAGCGCAATAATTCTTGATTTATACCCCGCAGCATTTTTGGTACCCATTGGAAACAACGTATTTACGTTGTGTAATATATTTACAAATTTCAATATTGGCAGTAAATAGAGATATTTACGCTATAATACCCCGGTTTTTGTGGAAACCGGGGTATTATAGTGGGTTTTATCATATATACTGCACATTTTTAAAATTTACAATAATTGACTGGACGTATTTGCGCCGTTTCGAGAATCCAATTTATGGGAGTGGGGTATAAAAGGTTCAAAAGGCGAATTTTTATCCCACCGACCTGGTCGCCAGCCGCTGAACCCTAGCCTAACAAGGGTCGCCGGTTGGCGACCAAATCGCCATCCGTTGAACTCTAGGTTAACAAGGGTCGCCGGGCGGCGACCAAAACCAAGAATCGCCAGCCGCTGAACCCTAGCCTAACAAGGGTCGCTGGACGGCGACCAAAACCCTGTTTTGGTTTTTTGAATTATCGCATCAATTCAATATCATCAAGATACCACGCAAGGTACTCACCCTTGCTAAGCTTGCCGTAACTACCACCTAGAACTACATCAAATACAGACTGATTCTTCAAGTCCGCAGTAAGGTATTTTGTGAAATTCAAGGTTTTGGTTGCGAAGCCGGCGGCTTTGTCTTTTTCGAGGAACTTGTGACCTGCCTCATGCCTGTCGTTTGTAAATTGAGGCATGGATTTATCCGTCGCCGTAGCACCGACTGCCATCGCTTTGGCATTGTGGAAAATGTAGAAAGGTTTTTCGGTATCTAATGCGGCTGCCTGTGATGTATATGTCATGAAAGCATATCGTTTATCGATGCTTCCCTGATTGCCAAAGAATGCACCAAATCCAATTCCAACATGAGTAGATGCGTCGCTGACAACACGAAGCTTGGCGCGAATTCCTGAATAGTTGCCTAATTTCAATGAAGCGTCGCCAGTAATCTTTGCAAGATCAATTGTAAGTATAGGTGCGTAACTGTAGAACTGAGGCTTCACTTGCAGAACTTTGTTGGCAGGATTTTCTGGATCCGCGATGACTTTCATGGATTCCGTTGGTTGAAGATAATGCGCTGGCTCCGAGTTTCCACTTGTGAGACCTTCACCTAACGTATATACAGGCCAATCATATCCGACTGCGTAACTTTCGAAATTCTCTACCAATGTTGCTGTTCGCTTGTCAACGTATTTTACCTTAACCGTAACTTTGCACTTGAGCGTCTTGCCTGCTACCTTTGCTTTGATGGTAGCAGATCCTTTTTTCTTAGCTCTTACTTTTCCTTTCGATGAAACGGAGGCAACAGACTTTTTAGTTGATGACCATTTCACCCTCTTCTTGTTGTTCTTTACCTTCAAGGTGGTGGATTTGCCTACGTACAAGCTTACCTTGGATTTGTTGAGCTTTGGTTTCTTAGCTGCCTCGGCTGGGATAGCAGTTAGTAGTGATAGCGCCATCACAGCGCAGAGTGTGACACCCATGAATCTTTTCATAATAACCTCATTTCTGAGCGAATTGTCGCTCCACATCCGTACCTTTTTTATGAATTTGCTACATATTACCTCTATTGTACTACGTTAGGAGACAGGACTCAAGATGCGAAAAATTTCCTTTGAACAAAGAAAATGCAAAAATGTGTAAAATGATAGGATAAAAACACTCAAAAATGTGTAAGATTTTAAGTGGGAAGTGTTATAAAGGTAAATCACCTCAAAAACACAAAACAGATTATCTCAAAAACACAAAACAAAATACCTCAAAAACACAAAACAGTTTGACGAAAGTGACAATAATATAGTATACTTTAATAAAATACTAATTTTGTTGTATGTGCAAAAGGTCACAGAATGGAGGACCTCATAATGGGAGATTATCTAGAACGAATTGTAGACAAAGAATTGGATTTACGTTTAGAAGCGTTTGGGGCCACCTTGATTGTTGGACCGAAGTGGTGTGGTAAAACAACAACGGGAGAGCAAAAAGCTAGAAGTATCATTCGAATGCAAGATCCAGATATGAGGGAGGGATACCTTGCAACAGCGAACACAAAACCTTCATTATTACTTCATGGAGAAAAGCCTAGATTAATTGATGAATGGCAGGATGCTCCTGTTCTCTGGGATGCAGTTCGGACAGAAGTTGACCGACAACAAAAAGAAGGATTGTTTATCATGACTGGTTCTACAAGTGTAGATGACAGCCGTATTATGCATACTGGTACAGGACGAATTTCTAGATTGAGAATGCTTCCTATGAGTTTGTTTGAGTCAAAAGAATCAAATGGGCGCATTTCAATACAAGAGTTATTTGATGATTCGGATTTAGATATAGATGGTATACAATCAGATATGAAGGTGGAAGATTTGGTATATGCATCTGCAAGAGGAGGTTGGCCAGCAGCACTTCGAAAGAAGAGCGATGCGGCATCGATGCTTATTGCGAAGGATTATGTGGCTAATATTTGTGAGTCAGATATCTCAACAGTGGATGGAGTTCAGAGAAATCCAGAGTGGGCAAGAATCATCTTGCGTTCGTATGCTAGAAATGTATCAACATTGGCAAAGAAAATAAATATTTATAGGGATGTCACAGCCAATGCAGAAAGCATGTCTATTGTTACGATGGAGAATTATATAAATGCCATGGAACGCTTATTTGTATTAGAGGATCTGGATGCATGGTGTCCTGCTATTCGTTCAGCAACGGTGATTCGTGCTGGCAAAAAGAGAGAATTTATTGATCCATCCATTGCCATTGCGGCAGCAGGTTTGACCCCGGATACTCTACTTCTCGACTTAAAGACATTTGGTTTTATCTTTGAGTGTCTATGTATTCGCGATTTAAAGATATATTCTCAGTCATTAGGAGGAAGACTCTCGTATTATCATGATCGTTATGATCTCGAGGCAGATGTTGTGCTTCATTTGGACAATGGGAAATATGCATTAATAGAATTTAAACTTGGAAGTAGAGAAATCGATGAAGGAGCAATGCATTTGCTACGGCTGAGGGAATTGATAAAAGAGCATAATGAGAAAGAGAAACAATGTCCACTCAGAGAACCAGACCTTCTCCTTGTAATTACAGGAGGAAATATGGCTTATACAAGAGAGGATGGGGTAAAGGTTATTCCGATTGCATGTTTAAGAGACTGATAAGCTTACACAATCTACTCACCGCCCCTATCTTGACAACCGTCCATTTTTATACTATGATAAACGATAACTAAACAAATATGTTGACGGAGACAGTAAGTATTCACGGAACGCCCGAGTGAGTCTGCGATAGTGTGAAGCAGATGCAAGTACCAGATACCGAACATCACTCCCGAGTAGCAGTGCCCAAATGGTAGACAGAGTAGGTGCTGACGGAATCCCCCGTTACAAGGATATGTGTGTTAGCACTGACAAATGGTGGTTATCGAAGCTTATAGGCTCTCATCCGTTTGGGTGAGGGCCTTTGTTGTACCAACAACGAGCCTTTTCAAGCAATTATGCCACAGACAGGTGCCTATACGAACAAATATCATAAAAAGGAGTGTACAGCATGTACAAGAAAGTTGACACAGGTCTGAATTTTGTAGACCGGGAAAAAGAAGTGCTTAAGTTCTGGGAAGAGAACCAGGTATTTGAGAAGAGTATTGAGCAAAGAGAAGAGCAGAAGGGTGAAACCTATACCTTTTATGATGGCCCACCAACAGCTAATGGTAAGCCACATATCGGCCACGTACTGACACGTGTCATCAAGGATATGATTCCTCGTTATCGTACGATGAAGGGATATCAGGTTCCTCGTAAAGCGGGATGGGATACCCATGGACTACCTGTAGAGCTTGAAGTTGAGAAATTGCTTGGCTTGAATGGTAAAGAGCAGATTGAAGAATATGGCATGGAGCCATTTATTAAGAAATGTAAAGAATCTGTATGGCAGTACAAAGGCATGTGGGAGGATTTCTCAGGCACAGTAGGCTTTTGGGCTGACATGGACAATCCATATGTTACCTACGATGACAACTATATTGAGTCAGAGTGGTGGGCGTTGAATGAGATTTGGAAAAAAGGATTACTATATAAAGGCTTTAAGATTGTACCTTATTGCCCTCGTTGTGGTACGCCACTTTCGACAGCTGAGGTTTCACAGGGATACAAGACAGTGAAGGAGCGTTCCGCTGTGGTTCGTTTCAAGGTTGCCGGAGAAGATGCTTATTTCCTTGCATGGACGACGACACCATGGACATTGCCAAGTAATGTCGCTCTCTGCGTGAACCCAGACGAAGAGTATTGCAAGGTGAAGGCTGCAGATGGTTACACATATTATATGGCAACCGCGTTGTTAGATACCGTTTTAGGAAAATTGGGCACAGAGGACACCAAGGCTTATGAGGTGCTTGAGACTTACAAGGGAACTGACTTAGAACGCAAGGAATATGAGCCACTTTATGCTTGTGCCAAGGAAGTGGCTGATAAGCAGAGCAAGAAGGGCTTCTATATCACCTGTGATGATTATGTAACAATGAGCGATGGTACAGGAATCGTTCATATCGCGCCTGCTTTTGGTGAAGATGATGCCAATGTAGGACGCAATTATGATTTGCCATTTGTACAGTTTGTAGATGGCAAAGGTGAATTGACCGAAGAGACACCATACGCTGGTGTATTTGTGAAGAAAGCGGATCCGCTCGTATTAGAAGATTTAGATAAAGAAGGAAAATTGTTCTCAGCACCTAAGTTTGAGCATGAGTACCCACATTGCTGGCGTTGCGATACACCACTGATTTATTATGCAAGAGAGTCTTGGTATATCAAAGAAACTGCAGTGAAGGATGATTTGATTCGTAATAACAATACCGTAAACTGGATTCCAGAATCCATCGGTAAAGGACGTTTCGGTAACTGGCTGGAGAATATCCAGGATTGGGCGATTTCTCGTAACCGTTATTGGGGAACTCCATTAAATATATGGGAATGCGAAGGCTGTGGACACCAGGAATCCATCGGAAGTCGTGCTGAGTTAGCAGAGCGCTCTGGTAATCCGGCTGCAGCGGAGATTGAACTTCATCGTCCATACATCGACGAAGTGACATTTACCTGTCCAGACTGTGGCAAGACGATGCATCGTGTGCCAGAAGTTATTGACTGCTGGTTTGATTCAGGTGCGATGCCATTTGCGCAGCATCATTATCCATTTGAGAATAAGGAACTCTTTGAGAAGCAGTTCCCAGCGCAGTTTATCTCAGAGGCAGTCGACCAGACTCGTGGATGGTTCCATTCGCTGATGGCAGAATCTACCCTTTTGTTTAATAAAGCACCATATGAAAATGTCATCGTTCTCGGACATGTCCAGGATGAGAATGGACAGAAGATGAGTAAGAGTAAGGGAAATGCAGTCGATCCATTTGACGCACTGAATGAGTATGGTGCCGACGCGATTCGCTGGTATTTCTATATCAATAGTGCACCATGGCTGCCTAATAAGTTCCATGGCAAGGCAGTGGTAGAAGGACAGCGCAAGTTTATGGGTACCTTATGGAATACCTATGCGTTCTTCGTATTGTATGCCAACATTGATAATTTCGATGCAAGTAAGTACACATTAGAGTATGATAAATTACCAATTATGGATAAATGGCTTTTGTCCAAGTTGAATACCGTTGTAAAAGCAGTCGATGACAATCTCGAGGCATATCGTATTCCTGAGACAGCGAGGGCTCTTCAGGAATTTGTAGATGATATGAGTAACTGGTATGTTCGTCGTTGTCGTGATCGTTTCTGGGCAAAGGGCATGGAGCAGGATAAGATTAATGCTTACATGACGCTGTACACCGCACTTGTTACGATTAGTAAGGCAGCAGCACCAATGATTCCATTTATGACAGACGATATCTATCGCAACTTGGTTTGCAGCGTAGACAAGAGTGCACCAATTAGCGTGCATTTATGTGATTTCCCTGCATATGATGAACAGATGGTAGACCCAGAATTAGAAGAGAAGATGGAAGAACTTCTGCAGATTGTTGTACTCGGTCGTGCGGCACGTAATACAGCAAATATTAAAAATCGTCAGCCAATTGGCAAGATGTATGTTAAGGCAGAAGGAAAATTATCCGATTTCTATAATGAGATCATTGCAGATGAATTGAATGTAAAGGAAGTTGTATTTACAGATGATGTAAGAGCATTCACAAGTTATTCCTTCAAGCCACAGCTTCGTACACTCGGTAAGCGTTTTGGAAGCCGTTTGAATGCGTTAAAGGAAGTTCTTGCTTCGCTAAATGGTAATGAGACGATGGATGCACTGAACGAATCCGGAGAGATTACGATTAGCGTAGAAGGACAGGACGAAGTGCTAGCGAAGGATGATCTCTTAGTAGAAGCAGCTCAGATGGAGGGATTTGTATCCGAGTCTGACAAGGGAGTTACCGTTGTCATTGATACGAATCTGAGTGACGAGTTGATTGAAGAAGGTTATGTTCGCGAGATTATCAGCAAGGTTCAGACGATGCGTAAGGATGCAGACTTTGAAGTTATGGATCATATCAACCTTTATCAGGATGACAATGATGTAATCAAAGAAATCATCAAGCGCAATGCAGACCAGATAAAATCAGAAGTATTAGCTGAGAACATTTTCATTGGAGAGATGGCAGGTCATACTGCACAGTGGAAGATTAATGGCGAGGAAGTTATGCTAGGGGTAGCAAAGGTTATGTAATCAAAGTAAACGCTTCGCATGGAGGGAAATGAATGAAAAACAACGCAAGAAAAGATGAATTAAGAAAAGATATTCGTAACTATATGAAGGTACTCTTCCGTAGGGAAGTGGAAGAGGCTACACCAGAGCAGATGTTCCAGGCAATATCTTTTGCAATTAAAGATATCATCGTGGATGACTGGATGGAGACTCATCGCGAGTTTGAGAAGAAAGATGCCAAGAGAGTTTATTATCTATCCATGGAGTTTCTGATGGGTCGTGCTTTGGGCAATATCATTATTAACTTGAAAGCTGACAAGGATGTTCGCGAAGTGCTTGATGAATTTGGCTTTGATTTGGATGCAATCGAAGATCAGGAGCCAGATGCAGCACTTGGTAATGGTGGTCTTGGACGACTCGCAGCTTGCTTTTTGGAATCCTTGTCTACCCTTGGATATCCAGCATATGGTTGTGGTGTTCGCTACCAATATGGTATGTTCAAGCAGAAGATTGAAAATGGTTTCCAGCTCGAAGCACCAGATGATTGGCTCAAAAATGGCAATCCATTTGAGATGAAACGTGCAGAGTATTCCGTTGAGGTTAAGTTCGGTGGCTATGTTGCAGTTCGCAAGAATGAGAATGGCAAAGATGCCTTCGTACAGGAGAATTATCAATCTGTCATGGCTGTTCCATATGATTTACCTGTTG
Source organism: uncultured Lachnospiraceae bacterium (assembly GCA_964619785.1). Taxonomy (GTDB): domain Bacteria; phylum Bacillota; class Clostridia; order Lachnospirales; family Lachnospiraceae; genus CAZUGH01. The sequence continues at coordinate 7,510 of CAZUGH010000045.1, forward strand.
TGGGTTACAATAATCATATGGTCAACACTCTTCGTATCTGGGATGCAGAGGCGGTTGACACATTTAACTTAGATTCTTTTGATAAGGGCGATTACCAGAAAGCTGTCGAACAACAGAATCTGGCTCGTACGATTTGCGAAGTTTTATATCCAAATGACAATCATAATGCCGGCAAGGAGCTTCGCTTGAAACAGCAGTATTTCTTCGTGTCTGCCAGCGTTCAGCGAGCGGTTGCCAAATATATGGAAGATCATGATGACATTCACAAGCTGCCTGAGAAGGTATGTTTCCAATTGAATGATACTCACCCAACGGTAACAATTCCTGAATTGATGAGAATTCTTCTAGACGAATATCAGTTGGAATGGGATGAGGCTTGGAACATTACAACGAGAGCTTGTGCATATACGAATCATACGATTATGTCAGAAGCTTTAGAAAAATGGCCGCTCGAACTATTTTCCCGTTTGCTTCCTAGAATTTATCAGATTACAGAAGAGATTAACCGTCGCTTTACAGAAGAGATTCAGAATCGCTATCCTGGTGATTTTGAAAAAGTGAAAAAGATGGCAATCATCTATGATGGTCAGGTTAAGATGGCACATTTGGCAATCGTTGCTGGTTTCTCAGTCAATGGTGTTGCAAGATTGCATACCGAGATTTTGAAGAATCAGGAATTGAAAGATTTCTATGAGATGATGCCAGATAAATTCAATAATAAAACCAATGGTATTACGCAGAGACGTTTCTTGCTTCACGGCAATCCACTTTTGGCAGCGTGGGTAACGGACAAGATTGGCGACGAGTGGATTACGAACTTGTCACATCTAGACCGACTCAGTGTCTATGTGGATGATGAGAAATGCCAGCAGGAATTTATGAATATCAAGTATCAGAACAAGCTTCGTTTGGCAAAATATATCAAGGAGCATAATGGTGTTGAGATCGACCCTCGTTCCATCTTTGATGTACAGGTCAAGAGGCTTCATGAATACAAGCGTCAGTTGCTCAATATCTTGCACGTGATGCACTTATATAATCAGCTCAAGAAGAATCCAGGCATGGATATGTACCCACGTACTTTTATCTTTGGTGCGAAGGCATCCGCTGGATATCGCCGTGCAAAGCTAATTATCAAGCTCATTAATAGTGTAGCAGATGTGATTAACAATGATGCATCGATTCAAGGTAAAATCAAAGTCGTATTTATTGAAAATTATCGCGTTTCCAATGCTGAGATTATTTTCGCTGCAAGCGATGTTTCTGAGCAGATTTCGACAGCAAGTAAGGAAGCATCCGGAACTGGTAATATGAAATTTATGTTAAATGGAGCGCCAACACTAGGAACCATGGATGGGGCCAATGTGGAAATTGTGGAAGAAGTTGGCGAGGACAATGCCTTTATCTTTGGCTTGAGCTCGGAAGAAGTCATCAATTATGAAAATCATGGTGGCTATGATCCAAAAGAAATCTACAATACAGACAGCGACATTCGTGCCGTGCTGACACAGCTTGTAGATGGCACTTATTCACCAGAGAACCCAGAGCTTTTCCGCGAGATTTACAATTCTCTGTTAGAACGCAATGGTGGTGAACCGGCAGACCAGTACTTTATCTTGAAGGATTTCCGCTCTTATGAGGAAGCTCAGAAGAGAGTAGAGGAAGCATACAAAGATGAAACCGGCTGGGCGAAGAAGGCAATGCTTAACACTGCAAAGTGTGGAAAATTCTCTTCCGATCGTACCATCGAGGAATATGTATCAGATATTTGGCACCTAGACCGTGTCACAATTAAAAAATAAATTTGAATAAATCACCTCTTCTGTGGCTACACTACAGACAGAGGTGATTTTATGTTTTATAAAGAAAAAGGATTCTATGTATCAATACTTGCCGGAGTAATTGCCATCGCTGCAATCTCCGCCGTATGTCTGAATATGCTTCCGGCAGAGCCAGACAACGCATTGCCGAACACGATGGTGGCCGATGCCACCAATGCTCCCGAACCAACGGAGGCGCCAATTATACAGGAAGAAACGACAGAGGTATCCAAGGTAAAACCAAAGCCAACAAGCACCCCCAAGGTGAAGGAGACGACGAAGTCAACCAATGCATCTCGTGAACTAAAGTTTAATCAGGAAAATGGTTTGATGTGGCCAGTCTCGGGCAAAATCCTCATGGATTATAGCCCCGATAAAGTGGTTTACTTCAAAACATTAGAGCAATACCGCACCAACCCTGCCGTTCTTATTGAGAGCAAGGAAGGCACACAGGTTAAAAGCAGTGCCGCTGGCGTGGTGAAAGAGGTATCGAACAAGGATGAAACAGGAACGACGGTAACGGTCTCCATTGGCGACAATTTCTCCGTCATTTACGGTCAATTGAAAAATGTTAGCGTAAAAGCAGGTGATAATGTCAAAGAGGGACAAGTTCTCGGCCGTATCGCCAAACCAAGCAAGTACTATTCGAGTGAAGGTGCAAACTTGTATTATCAGGTGAAGCAAAAAGATAGCACGGTTAATCCGTTGGTGTTGTTGCGCTAGAGCAGAGCTGTTGTCAGATGGTTGGAGAAATCCACATTTGGCAGCAGCTTTCTTAAAAAACCTTAAAAAACGATCTGGCGACACGATTTGTTGTATGATATAATAAAAGTAATGTGAGAAAATCGAAGGAGGTGATTGCATGGTAGAAGCATATAACCACTATCTTGGTGGCTACTTGCCACAAGTCCCAGCTAAGTCTAGTGTACATAAGAAGCAGGAATTAAAGAATATCTACAAAAATATTCGCAGCTTGAACCAGCAATCACCACTTGCCTTGGTTCGCCTATCGGATGACAAGCAAGCCTACGCATTAGATGTGAAGGAGATGTCACTTGAACTTGAGGCGGCGACAGATGAGGTTTTGTCACTCTATACGGATGAGGATGAGAAAAGAGATAGTCTGAATCAGACGGTGAATGTGTTCAATCGTCTCTTAAAAAGAAGCGATGAATATGGCTCGTTACATGATAAACCATCCCGCCCAGGTGGTGAGCTGAGAAGTTTAGTATCGGAATTTCGAGAAGAATTGGAATCGACTGGATTTGTGATTCAAGATGATTCTACACTTGTAGCGCCAAAGCATTATCAAGCTGGTGATGCATTGCCTGAGCAATTTCTTACGAGCCTGAACTATAAAAGTCGTAGTATGAGCATGAATCCAATGGAATATGTAGAGAAAAAAGTGTTCAGCTATGCATTTTTGAGTAAGGAGTATCAACCAAGTACATACCAAGAGTCGATTTACAGTGGAATGTTGTTTAGTTCATACTGTTAAGAACATGTGTAGGTAGACGACGAATACACTCATAGGACAAGATGCCCATGAGAACCCCGCTGACAAGTCCTGTGAAATACAAGATTGGCAGGTAAGATAAAATAGTAGTACTTCGCAATACAAGGATGGCTACTAGAATCTGTCCGATGTTATGGAGCACACCGCCCAAAGCGCTGACTGAGATGATGGAACACTTAGTGAATCGCTTGATCAGTGACATACCAAGTAGACTGAGTGTTGTGCCAACAAGGCTAAATAACAACATGAAGAGATTGCCAAATGTCAATGCGGTCAGCATGGTTCGAATGATACTGATAGCAATGGCTTGAGGAAACCCGTTCTTATATAGAACGACAACGATAATGATATTGGCGAGTCCAAGCTTCATGCCCGGTACAGGAAAGGGCAAGGGAAGCAGGCTTTCGATATAGCTAAAGATAAAAGCAAGGGAGGTATATAGTGCAAACATGCTAATGTTTTTTGATTTCATGTGATGGTCCTTTCTTATTGACTAATTCCGTCAATGATATCACCTTCTCCTTGTATTTCGATTGAGAGACGATGTGGTAGGCATATGATACTCTGCCCTGGCTGATTGATTTTCCCCTGACGGATACAATAATAATCATGACAGTTGGCATCGGTAATCGAGGCGTAACCATCTTGAATGGTTAGTGTATTCGTGCCATCTCCATTTGTGATGGTGTAGGTGGCATTGTGGGAGAGCGGGTATGCTTGCGTCCTGATACCATTTTCCTTGATGATGACAGTGGAACCTGCAGACGATGCAGGCCGATATATGATGATGGTCATAGCGATGCCGAGTATGACAAGCGCGGCTAATAAGACCCAGTCCATTTTCTTAAACATGTTTTCCTCCATTTCTTCTTATAGGAAGAATAACAAATATTCACGAAAAAAACAAGTTGACGGATACGAGGAATCTGTGTTATATTAGTCTAGCGATGGATTAGGTCTTTTTTTTATGCCTAAAATTTTAGTAAAAATAATCACGGAGGTGACAACATGAGAACCAGAATTACTTTGGAATGTACAGAGTGCAAGCAGCGTAATTACAACATGACCAAAGACAAGAAGAACCATCCGGACAGAATGGAAACAAAGAAGTATTGTAGATTTTGTAAAACACACACATTACACAAAGAAACTAAATAATCGTGTGATGTAGAAACCAGATTAATCTGGCTCATCTAGAAAGGATGTGTGTCGAGTGAGCGAAACTGTAAAGACAGAGAGCGCTACCAAGAAGAGCTTCTTTAAGAATGTCAAGTCTGAATTCAAGAAGTCCACATGGCCAAAGAAAGAAGAATTGGCAAAGCAGACAGGATTAGTTGTCGTTGTGTCAATCATTCTAGGAGCAATCATTTCTGTTATTGACCTTGCCATTCAATTTGGCGTGGACAAGATCATTGGATAAAGGGTGATTATATGGAAGAAGCAAAATGGTATGTAGTTCATACTTATTCAGGATATGAGAATAAGGTAAAGGCGAATATCGAGAAGACAATTGAAAATCGTAATCTTCAGAATCAGATTCTTGAAGTTTCAGTTCCAATGCAGAATGTTGTTGAGGAGAAGAACGGCGAGAAGAAGCAGGTACAGAAGAAGATGTTTCCTGCGTATGTGTTAATCAATATGATTATGAATGACGAGACATGGTATGTTGTTCGTAACACACGTGGAGTAACAGGATTCGTTGGACCAGGATCTAAGCCTGTGCCATTGTCAGATGATGAGATCGTTGCCATGGGATTTTTGGCAGAGACGGAAGAGATTCCGTTCCAGCTTGGAGATTCTGTTATGGTTAAAGCAGGTGTATGGAAGGATACCAGTGGTATCGTTCGTGAAGTTCACCCAGCGAAACAGATGGTAGTCATCAGCATTGACATGTTCGGAAGAGACACACCGGTTGAGATTGATTTTTCTGATATTGAGAAATTGTCTTAATCAAGACAAATAATTAGGAGGTAACTTTATCATGGCTAAGAAAGTTGAAGGATATATTAAATTACAGATCCCAGCTGGAAAAGCAACACCAGCACCACCAGTTGGTCCAGCACTTGGACAACACGGTGTTAACATTGTTCAGTTTACAAAGGAGTTTAACGCTAAGACAGCAGGACAGGAAGGTATGTTAATTCCTGTAGTTATCACTGTTTATGCTGATAGAAGCTTTAGCTTCATCACCAAGACTCCACCAGCAGCAGTTTTATTAAAGAAGGCATGTAAGATTCAGTCAGGATCTGGCGTACCTAATAAAACTAAAGTTGCTACTATTTCTAAAGCAGAGCTCCAGAAGATTGCTGAGCTGAAGATGCCAGACTTAAATGCTGCATCCGTTGAAACAGCTATGAGCATGCTCGCTGGTACCGCAAGAAGTATGGGTATCACAGTAGAAGATTAATTCTACTTACAAAGCTAAGATTTTAGTCATCGCAGACTTAATTCCATATGGAACGTTGTGGGAGGCATTCACAACTATAAACTAAAAATGTCCGCTAATACCACTAGGAGGTTATAAGATATGAAGAGAGGCAAAAAATATTTAGAATCCGCAAAACTTATCGACAGAATGAGTCTGTACGATCCAGCGGAAGCTGTTAGCCTTGTTAAGAAAACAGCAGTTGCAAAATTCGATGAAACAATTGAAGCACATATCCGTCTCAGCGTAGATGGACGTCATGCAGATCAGCAGGTTCGTGGTGCTGTTGTACTTCCTCACGGAACTGGTAAAACTGTTCGTGTCTTAGTTTTCGCTAAGGGCGACAAAGCTACTGAAGCAGAAGCAGCAGGAGCTGATTATGTAGGCGCTGAAGATCTCATCCCAAGAATCCAGAATGATGGATGGTTTGAGTTTGACGTAGTTGTTGCTACTCCAGATATGATGGGTGTTGTTGGTCGTCTTGGACGTGTATTAGGACCTAAAGGTCTTATGCCAAACCCAAAAGCTGGTACTGTTACAATGGATGTTACAAAGGCTGTTAATGAAATCAAAGCAGGTAAGATCGAGTATCGTCTGGACAAAGCAAATATTGTTCATGTTCCAGTTGGAAAGGCTTCTTTCACAGAGGGGCAGTTATCTGAGAACTTTGGCACATTAATGGATGCCTTGATTAAGGCTAAACCATCAAGTGCAAAAGGTCAGTATATGAAGAGTGTTACATTAACAAGTACAATGGGACCTGGTGTTAAGGTTAACCCAATTAAGCTTGGCTAATTAATTCTTGACAAGTATTTTGGCTCTGTGATATACTACCCTAGGACTTGGTAGTATATCACCAGCCCTAATATAAAAACTGCCGTAGACAGTAGGTGCCATCTGATGGCGTAAGCGTGTATCGCCTACCGAGGAGTGATAGTAAGTATATATCCCTCTCTGTCTCGTAGTAGATGAGAGGTTTTTTTATGCGATTGTATCGCATCATCACATAGGCAGGTTTTCAAATCTATAAAGGAGGTAAAACCATGGCTAAAGTTGAATTAAAGCAGCCAATCGTTGAGGAAATCAAAGGACATGTATCTGGAGCTAAAGCAGCATACTTAGTTGATTACCGTGGACTCACTGTTGAAGAAGATACAAAACTTCGTAAAGAGTTGAGAGAAGCTGGTATCGTATACAAAGTATATAAGAATACAATGCTTCGTTTCGCATTTGAAGGAACTGATTTTGCTCAATTAGACGACAAGCTGGAAGGACCATCTGCTATTGCATTCAGCATGGAAGATGAGACAGCACCAGCAAGAATCCTTGCGAACTTCGCAAAGACTGCTGAGAACCTTGAGTTCAAGGCTGCCGTAGTTGGCGGTACATTATACGATGAAAGTGGAATTAAGCAGCTCGCTTCTATTCCATCAAGAGAAGCTCTTGTATCCAAGTTACTTGGAAGCATGCAGTCCCCTATTACAAACTTTGCTCGTGTGCTTAACCAGATTGCAGAAGCAAACGGTTCCGAAGCAGCAGCAGAATAACTTGTATCAAACTTAAATAATAATAAAATGGAGGAAATTAAAATGACAACTCAGGAATTTATCGATGCTATCAAAAGCATGACAGTATTAGAATTAAATGATTTAGTAAAAGCTTGTGAGGAAGAATTCGGCGTATCCGCAGCAGCAGGTGTTGTAGTTGCAGCAGCAGGTGGAGATGCAGCAGAAGCTGGCGCAGAGAAAGATGAGTTCGACGTAGAACTTACAGAAGTTGGACCAAACAAAGTTAAGGTTATCAAAGTAGTACGTGAGGTAACTGGACTTGGACTTAAGGAAGCTAAAGAAGTAGTAGACGGAGCTCCTAAGGTAGTTAAAGAAGGCGCAGCTAAAGACGAAGCAGAAGACATCAAGACAAAACTTGAAGCTGAAGGCGCAAAAGTAACATTAAAATAATCGCGAACGAAGCGAGTCAAGCACGAAGTGCTTAAATAAAACAGGAGACTCACCCGTGGATGCTTGCATCCGAAAGGGAGAGTCTCCTGTTTTATTTAGCAAATACGCAGTATTTGACGAGCGAGCGCGTAATTCTTGCCGAAGGCAAGAAAAGGGAGCACTTGCCGAAGGCAAGAAAAGGGAGCACTTGCCGAAGGCAAGAAAAGGGAGCACTT
>CAZUGH010000046.1:0-15180 GCA_964619785.1 uncultured Lachnospiraceae bacterium
CAAAGAAATCTTTTTGGAATCGTATCTCCCCCACCTGGATTTCTCGTACTCTGGCACCTTCTTCTCGCAGCAGCTTTGCCATACCACTTTCCGCTTTGCCAATCTTCGGAACGAGATAGCATTTTCCAAACAATGGCTTCTTCTCGAAGAAATCAAGCTTATCACGAAGAGCCACAACTCGTCCTACAACTATTAAGGCTGGGGAAGTAATATCACTCTCTTGTACCTTTTTTTCAATGTTTGAAAGCGCTCCTACACAGGTTGTCTGCATCGCTGTCGTCGCATGTGCAATCACAGCGACACCTGTATCTGCTTTCATCCCCACTTGCAGCAGATTATGGACAATCTCTCCTAGCTTATCTAGCCCCATAAGGAAAATATAAGTTTCCTCACTTCGTGCCATCGCAGCAAAATCAATATCTGCCAGTTCATCCAAACGATTATGTGCTGTCACAACATGAAAACCGGTTGATACGCCACGATGTGTCACAGGAATACCCGCATATGCTAATCCCGCCAATGCAGAACTAATTCCAGGAACAACCTGATAGGCAACACCATGTTCCTGCAGGTACATCGCTTCTTCGCCACCACGCCCAAAAACATAAGGGTCACCCCCTTTTAAACGTACCACATTTTTATATTGCAAAGCCTTTCGAACCAGTAATTCATTGATTTTATCCTGTTTCATAATGTGCTTTCGATTCTCTTTACCCACATATATTTTCTCACAAGACTTCTTTGCATACATCAATAATTCTGGTGCAATTAAACGATCATATACGATGCAATCTGCCTGTTCAAGCAATTCTCTACCACGTTCTGTAATTAGACCTGGGTCACCAGGGCCTGCGCCAACAAGTGAAACAGTGCCTGCCATCTGACTGCGTAGTTGATTCAGTGCCTGCCCTAGTGCCTGTTTTGCTGTCTTCTCTCGCGCAAATACAGATACTGTCTCGATTTCTCCTCGTCTGCCAAATAGACCGCGAAATTCATATTCATCTCCCACCTTGATACACGAAGCACCGATTGGCAAATGACAATCGCCTCCTAACTCCTGGAGATATTGTCGTTCTACCATAGTAGTCTCATGAGAACATGCATCTGACATTGAATCAAGTCGCTCTTGAATCTCTGTCGCCTCTTCGCATAACTCTAGTGCTAGGACTCCTTGAGCTGGGGCTGGAATCATCTGCTCGGGTTCAAGATAGACGGTAATCATCTGTTCCATGCCAAGACGTTTCAGACCCGCTGCTGCCAAAACAATTCCATCTAATTGCTGTTCCTCCATTTTCCTAAGCCTCGTATCGACATTGCCACGAATATCTACCAGCTTTAGGTCCGGACGCAATTGCCGTAATTGTACCTGTCTACGAACGCTCCCTGTTCCAATCACGGCACCCTGCGGAAGGGTCTCAAGCGATTTTGCCTCCCGAAGCACAAGCACATCTCTGGCATCTTCGCGCAGCCAGCACTTCGAAAACACCAGGCCTTCTGGCAATTCCCCAGGCATATCCTTCATACTGTGAACTGCTAGATTAATCTCACCCGACAACAAACTCTTCTCAATCTCCGAAGTGAACAGGCCTTTATCGCCAATCTGATTTAATGGTTTATCCTGAATCAAGTCACCCTTGGTCTTGATAATCTTCAATTGCACTTCATCCTGTGGATACTTTAGAAGCCATCTCTCCTGAACATACTTAGCCTGCACCAGTGCCAGCTTTGAGCCTCTAGTTCCGATGATAATCTTCACTCTTCTACCTCCCGTCTATATATGAAATAAATCCTCTAATACTCTCTTATACTCATCTTGTTTTTCCCTTGAATCAAGCTGCTTCAGTTCTCCAATCGGTTCCCGAATCAGCCGGTGAAGTGCGGCATGTAGCGTCTTAGCTAGGATTTTTTGTTCTCTCTTTGATAATTCCATCTTACGATTCAGATATTTAAAACTATCCTGCTCAATCTCCTGACAACGCATCTGTAAGGATTCAATCGTATCATCAACTCGACTCGTATGAAGCCATGACAATGTCTCTGCCAAATCCTGCTCAATCATTTGCTGGCCCTGCTCTGTCAATGCCTCACGCTCACGTTTATTTTCCTCTACAATACACGCCAAGGAATCTAAATTAATCAACTCGCAGTATTTCTCCTGCTGAAAGTTCTGGTCGATGTCTCGAGGAGACGCCAAATCCAAAAGCCACATATCATGCGTAATCACAGCATCTTCACATCGAAATACATAATGAGGAGAAGAAGTAGCTGATATCACTATGTCACAGTCCTTCATCACCTCATACCGCTTATCATATTCAACAACGAGAAGCTCCGGATACTTCTCTCTAAGCTCCACCGCATGGGAAAGCGTTTTGCTGCATACAGTGACCTTCGACGCACCCATCTCCATGACATAAGTCAGTGCGAGAGTCGCTGTCTTCCCACTCCCCGCAAGAAGTACCTTCTTATCCTTGATACCACATTTTTGATTCAATTGGCAAATACCCACATAGCCAACTGATAATGGAATCTCACTAATCTTCAAAGCTGTCTTGATTCGTTTGGCACAGGTAATTGCATCACGAACCACCTTGCTTAACTCTTTATGGCTATATCCCATCGTCCTTGCGAAATCGAGTGCATCCTTCACCTGCCCAAGAATCTGATCTTCTCCAAGAACCTGTGACTCCATCCCTGCTGTCACACGATATAGATATTCCATCGCATCTCGTCCACTTGTCAGTTTCAAATAGGTATCTAATTCCACCTCGGGAAAGCAAGCTTGATACACCTCGCAAAGTGCGGTCAATTGTTCTTCCTCCTGATAAAAGAAGAACACCTGGCTTCTATTGCAAGTTGCTAAAATCATACATTGTTCAATCCCTGTTGACTCAATCGCATGATAGAAATCTAGTTTCTTACTATCTGTAAAATAAACCAAATCACGAACAGACAAGTCAGCTTCTCTGTAACTTAGTCCCATATATCCAAATTCCATTTTATGAATCCTCATTTCCTACTTTGCGAAGTAACTCTCCATCACATGACAAGTCTTTTGTAAGTCATCCTCAGTATGTGCATCTGAAACAAACATTGCTTCGAATTGCGCTGGTGCCACATAGATTCCGTGATCCAACAAATAACCAAAATAATCGGCATAGCGCTTCGTATCCGAAGCCACTGCGCTTTCATAATCCACTACAGGTCCTGATGTGAAGAAAATACTCATCAGCGAGCCAATCTGATTCACTGTCACTTCATTACCACCATAGACACGAGCCGCTTTGGCTAACGCGGACGTCTTCTCTTCTAATCTTTCGTAGATAGAGGGATCCTCTTTTAACAGCTTAAGTGTTGCGATGCCAGCTGCCGTCGCGATTGGGTTCCCCGATAAGGTTCCTGCTTGATACACCGTTCCGACAGGGCTTACCATATCCATGATTTCACGTGAACCGCCATAAGCTCCCACTGGCATTCCTCCACCAACAATTTTCCCTAATGTCGTCATATCTGGGTGAATACCAAAGTACTCCTGTGCACCACCTAATCCCAGACGAAATCCTGTGATAACCTCATCAAAAATCAGCAAAGTTCCTTCCTTGGCTGTGATGTCACGAAGAAATTGCAAAAAATCTGGTTCAGGCAATACAACTCCCATATTGGCAGCCACAGGTTCTACAATTAGTGCTGCAATCTCGCCATGATTAGCGTCAAATAGGCGCTGTACTGACTCTTTATCATTATAAGCTGCGATGAGTGTATGTTTTGTAAAATCAGCTGGAACACCAGCACTATCCGGTACGGATGTTGTAAGTGCTGCAGAGCCCGCTTTAACGAGAAGTCCATCTGAATGTCCATGATAACAACCTTTGAATTTGATAATCTTATCACGGCCAGTATAACCTCTTGCCACGCGAATTGCACTCATCACAGCCTCTGTACCCGAGCTGACCAAGCGGCTCACTTCCATCGAAGGAACCAATTCTGAAATCAGCTTTGCAAGCTCTACCTCTTGCGAGGTAGGCGCGCCAAAGGTAAGACCACGATCACAGGCTTCTTTCACCTTATCAATCACAACCTCTGGTGCATGACCAAGTATTCCTGGTCCCCAGGAACACACATAATCAATCATTTCGTTACCATCTACATCCGTAATGTGAGACCCTTTCCCTGACTGAATGAATCTCGGTGTACGTCCGACGGAGCCAAAAGCCCTTACAGGACTGTTGACTCCCCCAGGAATATATTTTTTTGCTTCTTCAAATAATTCTTTTGATTTATCAATCATCATAATCATCCTTCCAATAACCATCTTGCCACATCTAGGGCATGATAGGTAATAATCATATTGGCTCCTGCACGTTTGAGTCCAATCATATTTTCCATAACTATCTTCTTCTCATCAATCCAGCCTTTTTCAGCTGCGGCTTTCACCATTGCATATTCACCACTTACATTATAAGCCACAATCGGAATATTAAACCGATCCGCCGTGCTTCGAATGATATCCATATATGCCATCGCCGGCTTAGAGATAATCATGTCAGCACCTTCTTCGATATCAGCCTGTACCTCTCGCATGGCTTCACGCCCATTAGCAGGATCCATTTGATATGTTTTACGATCCCCAAATCCCGGCGCAGAATGTGCCGCATCTCGAAATGGCGAATAATAACCAGAGGCAAACTTGGCGCTATATGACATAATCGGAATCTCAGAAAATCCCTGTTCATCCAATGCTTGGCGAAGTGCCGCCACTCTGCCATCCATCATGTCACTCGGTGCCACGACATCTGCTCCCGCTCTGGCATAACTAACGGCAGCACGCGCAAGCAATGGCAAGGTCTCATCATTTAAAATGATACCATCTTTCACCAAGCCACAATGTCCATGCGACGTATATTCACATAAGCATACATCTGCAATTACAACAACTTCCGGATATTTCTCTTTGATAAAGCGAATTGCTCTCTGTGTAATTCCATCTTCTGCATAAGCACCACTTCCCACTTCATCCTTATGTGCTGGTACTCCAAACAAAAGCACCGCAGGGATTCCACATTTCACTACCTGATCCATCTCCTGTGTCAAACAATCAATGGAATATTGATTAATACCCGGCATCGAATCAATTGGGTTGCAAATATGCTCTCCTTCTATTACAAAGATTGGATAAATCAACTCATCAACAGACAACCGATTCTCACGAACCATATCTCGAATTGTCTCATTTGCTCGTAAACGTCTCATTCTCTTCATCATCAATCAACCTTTCTACATCTTCTATTGTAGGGAAGATACCGTCTTGTCCCTGCTTGTATAATTCCTTATATATCCATTTTCGTTTTTCTGGTGATGACACCTTATCCTTCACCAGTGGTCGAACACTTCCAAGGAATTTAGCTATCTCACCAATCTCATCTGTCAATACTTCTTGAATCTCATCTCGCACCAACTGTGTTATGAGTGGACTCTGACCCCCGCTACTTACAGAAGCCACGATTGGTCCCTTTTTCACATAAGACGGAAAGATAAAATCACAATCTTCAATCTGGTCCACAGCATTCACTGCAACTCCTAGTTCTTTGCAATCTTTACTAATCCTGTGATTTTGCATTCCATCATCAGTCGCCGCTACGACAAGTTTCATCCCCCGAATATCTTCTTTTCGGTATTCGCGTTTTATGATAGTCACATCTGACATCGCACCAATTCTCTCATCGACTTCGAGCGCAACCACCGTGACAACTGCTTGAAATTCCCGCAAGACCTTCACTTTGTGCCACGCAATTTTCCCTCCACCTACAACAAGACAGGGTTCTTTTGATAACTCAACATACATTGGAAAATAGCTCATATTCCTAACCATTCCTTTGATATTTAATATCAGTATCATATCACATTATGAGAAAATAGAAAAGAAGCCATTGCGATATGACTTAGTCATTTCACAACAGCTCCCTATCCTTATTTATTCTTTCTTAGTATTCTTACAGAATTCAATATACATAGGAATGCTACTCCCGTATCTGCAAATACTGCTAGCCACATATTGGCATATATACCTGAAACTCCAAGTATCATAACAGCCACTTTAATTGCAATCGCCACGATGACATTTTGTTTGGCAATTCGTGCTGTCTTTCTCGATATGCTAAGTGCTTCTGGTATCGCATCCATATTGGAATTCATAAAGACCACATCGGCTGCTTCAATCGCTGCATCAGCACCACTTCCCATCGCCGCTCCCACATCTGCTCCTGCTAAAACTGGTGCATCATTGATACCATCTCCGACAAATAATACGCTTCCGTTCGCCTCACGAATCTCTTGCAGCTTGTTTAACTTATCCTGAGGAAGTAGTCTCGCATAAACCTGTTCTACACCCGCTTCCTCAGCTACCACTTTAGCATTATCCAAAGTATCGCCAGTCAACATCCCTGTCTGAATATTTTGCCTGCGAATTCTACCAATTGCCTCTTTTGCTTCTTCTTTTACCATATCCGCAATCACTAGATATCCTTGATAGATGCCATCTTTCGCTACAATGACTTGTGTACCCTTCTGATCATCGTGGTATCCGCTCAAATCTACATGGCAATCTGACATCAACTTTTCGTTACCACAGAGATATTCACTTCCTTGGGAAATGGCCCGAATACCCTTTCCCGATATCTCTTCCACTTTATCTGGTCTTGTAAGGGTCCAGCCCTTATCCTTCGCGGCCGATACGATACTTACTGCGATTGGGTGTGTGGAATCCATCTCACACATTGCTGCCTGACGCAATACTTCGTCTTCATTTTCCTTCGCTGCAACCACATTTTTCAAGCTAAAATTACCTTTTGTAATCGTGCCCGTTTTATCCATGACTACATTGCGAATCCGCGCCAAGGCTTCCATAACAATTCCGCCCTTGAACAAAATCCCCTGTCTCGAAGCAGCACCGATTCCACAGAAGTATGCCAGTGGAACACTGATTACAACCGCGCACGGGCAACTCATAACCAAGAAACTCAGTGCTGTATAAATCCATGGATAAAATTCCTGACCTGTAATCAACGGCATCACAATTGCCGTAAATAATGCAATCAATACGACGATTGGTGTATATATCTTGGCAAATCGTGTAATAAATTGGTCAATATGTGGCTTGTTCGCAGATGCATTTTCAACAGAATTGAGAATCTTCGTCACCATCGATTCATCCAATGTCTTCTCAACCTTAATCTGCAAGGTAGCCGCCGTATTCACACACCCAGACAGAATCAAAGTTCCTGGTGCCACCTTAACAGGTACCGGTTCTCCTGTAACCGCTGAGGTATCAAGTCGGCTCTCACCTTTGACCACTACACTATCCATCGGAATTCGGTCGCCTACGCGAACCATCAGGATATCTCCCACTTCAACATCCTTAGCCGCTGTCTCATATGTCTCTCCATCCACTATCTTATTCACTACTTCTGGTCGCAGATCGACGGCATCCATGATTTGATCTCTACTTCGGTCAACTGCCATGTCTTCGAAGAACTCACCCACTCGAAAAAACAGCATAACGCCGATAGCTTCTGGGAATTCCTGCATCGCCAAGGCACCTAATGTCGCAATACTCATCAGAAAATTCTCATCAAACACTTCACCTTTTACTATATTCTTGCCTGCTGTCAGTAAAATCTCTCCCCCTAACAACAGATAGACAACGACATAGCCTACAATCATTGGCCATGCATAGGTATCACTTCCTGAAACCTTTTGGATTGCTACAAATGCAATCAAGGCAATCGCACCGACGATAATCTGCCAGAGTCCACCTCCTTCTTCCTCTTCCTCACCGTGACAATGTCCGCAGCCACAACTACATCCAGATAGCAGGGCATCTTCATGCTGATGCTGATGCTTATGTTCATGTGTATGTTCTGTATTCATATTCACCCTCCATTAAATCAATCATTCTATTCATATTATCATATGAACACTTATTCATATGTTCAAAAACATAATACTACAATAAAATATATCTGTCAATACAGGAATTGAAATTTCTTCCTATATCAACAGATATATGCGACTTACTGTTTATTTGTTTTAAAATATCTGCGAAATGCTATGATATATAGCACAATGGATAACGCCACTGCCAGATAATCTGTAACCGGCTGTGCCATAACAAGCATCTTAGCCGAGTCGAAGGTCTGATAGAAAATGAACAACACAGGCATATATAAAAGGCCTTGGCGACTAACAGACAAAATGAGGGATGGTATCGCTGCTCCCATCGCTTGGATTGTATTAATCATTACAAATAGCACACCTAGAATTGGTCCTGATAGAATCAAGGTTCTTGCAAATTGCATGCCATAATCATAAGCATTTGGTTCATCAAAGAATGCCTTAACCATCGGTCCTGCTCCTAAGTAACAAATCACTGTCATTACGACGCTCATCGCAACACCTAGTATCAGTGAGAACCGCAACACTGCTTTGAATCGCTTCCGATTCCCTGCACCAAAGCAATACCCTAGAAGTGGCTGGATACCATTTCCCACTCCAATTAGTAACATCACTGCTACCATATTTACCTTCATCGCCACGCCTAACCCCGCAACTGCCATGTCTCCATGAACCTTCATCAGGTTATTGATAACGATATTCGATGTACTCATCAAAATACTATTGAGAGATGCTGGCACACCAATTGCCAATACTCCCGCTGCCACACCACTGCGAACCATATAGTCTCTTGGATGAATCGACAAGATGGACTTCTTACCAACAAAGTGGAAAATATAAAAGCCTGCTGCTATCACATTACCAATTACTGTTGCGACTGCAGCACCTGCTACATTCCAGCCAAGAACAAGAATCATGATGGGGTCCAAGATAATATTAGCTACATTACCAAGTATCATACCTACCATTGCCTTGTTCGCTTTGCCTTCTGCACGAATAATATTACCAAAACTATTACTAACAATCAGAAAAGGTACTCCAAGTGATACAATCAAAAGATATTGCTTCACATATTCCATCGTTGCAGGTGTTGCCCCTACGATACGACATACTGGATTAATCCAAATCCAGATTGCAATCATACCAACTAAGCCAACTCCTAAGCCTGTCCAAAAACAGAAGGATGAAGTATTCTTCGCCTTATCTGATTTTCCTTCACCGAGCATTCGAGAAATCAGTGATGTTCCACCAATTCCAAACAGCATACCAATCGCCATAAATAACAAAAATGCTGGCGTGGCTTGTGATACTGCCGCTACCATAAATGCATCTTTTGTCTGGGATATGAAAAATGTATCTGCCAAATTATAAACCAACACCATAATCATACTTACAATCGTTGGAATAATATTCATAAATACCGCTTTCGGTACGGATGCTCGTTCAAATATTTCTTTTGTTTTATCTACCATTTCACACCATTCTTTCTTATACAGTCTGATTGGTATTATACGCATACATGTCCATATTGTCAAACAAAAAGCTTCGTTCTTACTATTCTGACTGTATCGCCCATCTCATCTTCGTCGATCTCGCTCTTGGGTTTCGATTGCATTCTTCAGCTGATGGTCGTATAACATCTCTGGCAACATCTTGATACACTCCCTGTCGTTTTCCTTCCTTGAACGCTTTCTTTACCAGCCGGTCTTCTCCTGAATGAAAAGTCAATATCGCAGCTCTTCCGCCTGGTGCAAGAATACCAGGCAATTTATCCAAAAAATCATATAATACTTCGAATTCACTGTTCACATCAATACGTAATGCCTGAAAAGTTCTTTGACTAGATTTCTTAATTGCTTCTTTTTGGTCCTTTGCCGGAAGAAACGCTAAGGCCTCACTGATTACTCCATAGAGTTCTGTTGTCGTTGTAATCTTCGGTGTTTTGCGGTTTCTGCGAATTATTGCATTAGCGATTTCTTTTGCGTATGGTTCATCCGAATTTTCGATTAACATCCACTGAAGTTCTTCTTGGTCGATATTTTCTAGTCGTTCTGCCGCCGAGATACCCTTCTCCGGATTTAGTCTCAAATCAAGTGGTCCTTCTACCTTAAATGAAAATCCCCGGTCCGGATTATCAATCTGCATCGAGGATACCCCCAAATCCGCTAATACGAAATCAAACAAGCCTTCTTTGGCCGCAACCTGATCTATATCTCGGAAATTCATCGGATGAATCGTCAATATCTCTGGACCAAATCCTTGGGCTGCCAAGCGTTCTCTTGTTTTATTAATCTCGATAGGATCTACATCGAGTGCAACCATATGGCCCCGTGATTGCAAGCATTCCATCATCGCCTTGGTATGTCCACCATAGCCAAGTGTAGCATCGAGTCCTTGTTGACCTGGCTGTATCTGAAGAAAATCAAGTATCTCCTTCACCATGATTGATATATGCATGCCCGCTGGAGTGCTTCCCTTGCTGATGACCTTTTCAATGGTGTCTCCATACTTTTCTGGCTGAAGCTCTTTGTATTTTTCTTTATAGTTACGTGGATGTGTTCCGCGATAACGCACACGCCTTTTGTGTACTTTTTCTTGTTCTTCCATATAGAAACCTCATTTCTTATTCATACATTCGATTCACATCTTATGTTTATTATCTTCATTATCACTATGCAGCATCTTCACAATCTGAATAATCAGTGTTGGCAAAAATGCCAATCCAAGAATAACACCAACCGAAGCAGCTTCCATATTCGTGACACTAAACACACGATGAAGGATTGGCATAAAAAGAACCAGTGACAATAACGCCACACCACCGCAGAATGCCATTATACTATAGATATTAGAAAATAGTTTCAATTTCCACAACGATGCCTTACCACGACAGTTAAATCCATGGAATAATCTCGCCAATGTCAATGTGGCAAATGCCATCGTGGACGCCAATGCTGGGCTTTGACGCAAGCCAATATGATAAGCCGTCATTGTTGCCACGGCAATTAATGCTCCCTGAATAACCATTTTCCTCACAAAATCGCCAGTTAAAATTCCTGTTGATGGGTCGCGTGGTGGTTCTTTCAATAACCCTTTGGCTGCCGGTTCCATGCCAATTGCAATTGCAGGCAATGAATCTGTCAACAGGTTGATAAAGAGTAAGTGCACAGGGGCAAATGGAATCGGAAGTCCCAACAGCGATGTATACAATACGGAGAGAATCCCCGCCATATTTCCTGATAGCAAGAACAGAATCGAATTCTTAATATTACGATAAATGTTTCTACCGTTAGCCACTGCCTTTATAATCGTAGCAAAATTGTCATCTGATAAAATCATTGAAGCTGCATCCTTCGATACTTCGGTTCCCGTAATGCCCATTGCAACACCAATATCAGCTTTTTTCAGTGCAGGTGCATCATTCACCCCGTCTCCCGTCATCGATACTACATTTCCACGTCGTTGCCAAGCTTCCACAATACGAATCTTATTCTCTGGCGACACCCTAGCATAGACTGAGATGTGGGCAATCTTCTCATCTAGCTCTGTCTCTGGCATCGCATCTAGCTCGGCACCTGTCAGTGCCATATCGCCTTCCTCGAAAATCCCAATTTTCTTCGCAATGGCTACCGCTGTCACTTTGTGGTCTCCTGTAATCATTACCGTCTTAATGCCTGCTGATTTCGCATCAGCTACTGCTGCCACAGACTCTTCTCTTGGTGGGTCCACCATAGATGTCAAACCAATAAAAGTGAAACCTGTCTCATTTTCCATGTTCAGAGGTTCCGTTGTCTCCTTCATACCATAAGAAAGGACACGCAAACCATTTTCGGAAAATGTCTGGTTCTGTCTACGAATCATTTCCCGATCCGCTTCTGTAAATGCACGTGACTTGCCATCTTCATAGATGGAAGTACAGCGGTCTAATAAGACATCTACTGCGCCCTTCGTTAAGACGGTCTCCACACCATGTAGCCGACATTTGATACTCATCATTTTACGGTCTGAATCAAATGGGATTTCCTCAATACGCTCTACACACGAACGTATATCATCTTCGCACAATGCATCAATTTCCGCTTTCACTGGCACCTTGCGGAACATCTCAAGCAAGGCATATTCCGTCGGGTCGCCTATCCCCTTGCCGTCTACGATGCTCGAATCGTTAGTCAGTATCCCATCATATAGTAAATAACGATGATGCGGATTTTCTATATCAAGTTCTTCTGGTGTAAGTACCTGATTGTCAAGGAAAATATTTTGCACCGTCATCTTGTTCTGTGTCAATGTACCTGTTTTATCCGAGCAGATTACTGACACACATCCTAAACTTTCTACCGCCTTGAGTTCCTTGATGATTGCATTTTCCTTTGCCATCTTCTGTGTTCCCATCGCTTGAACAATTGTCACAATAGAGCTCAGTGCCTCGGGAATAGCGGCTACTGCAAGTGCTACTGCAAACATGAGGGATTCTACCAAATCCATCTTTCGATACATACACAGTCCAAATACCAACGCGCAGATCACCATTATCATCATTGCCAAACGTGCACTAAATTGGTCCAGGCTAATCTGCAACGGAGTTTTACGCTCCTTCGTTGCATTCATCAACCCAGCAATCTTACCAAGTTCAGTATTCATCCCTGTTCCTGTAATAAGCACATCTGCTCGTCCATAAGTAACTAAACTGCCCGAATAGACCATATTGGTCCGGTCTGCCAACGGAACATCACCAACTAACACCTCTTGCGTTTTATCAACATTGGTCGATTCTCCCGTTAGCGAACTCTCATTCACTTGAAGTGAATAATTATTCAAAATACGACCATCGGCCACAACCAAATCACCTGCTTCGAGCATGACGATGTCACCAGGAACAATCTCCCACGAACTGACTTCCTGTTTCACACCATCTCGCATCACCTTAGCATTGGGTGAGGAAAGCTGTTTCAAACTGTCAAGTGACTTCTGCGCCTTCTCGTGTTGTACTGTTCCAAGGACCGCATTCATCAACAATACCAGAACAATAACGATTGTACTTTCAACATTACCAGAAACCATAGAAATCGCAGCAGCAATCAATAAAATGATAACCAGTAAATCAAGAAACTGGCTAAAAAACACCTGAACTACACTCTTCTTCTTGCCCTCTGCAAGTCGATTGGCACCCCTCTCCTCACGAATAGCAAGTACCTGTTGAGAAGACAAACCTTTCTCATCCACCTGGAATTCATCTCGTAATTCCGGCTCTTTCTTTTCCCAAATATACTTCATACAAACCTCCATTCCAAAGCGCAGCGTAGGAAAACACGCAGTGCATCATCAGTTACCCTGTTGCAACGACGGCCTTATTTTCTATAATCGAGTAGGCTGTCTCCTACTCGATTCATGCAATTTTGGCATCTCGCCTGACGGCTCGCTGTCCATTGGCCGTCCCATAGCCATTCGTGCAAGCACGATGGCTGCGTGTCGGCTTATTGCACAAAAAGAGACCCCTATCGCACAACAAAAAGTGCGATAAAAGTCTCGTTCTTCTCTCAGTGCACATCCCGGTTATATAATAACGTGATGACGAAATGTACAGCATCCATTACGAAGGGATGCGAACTACTCCCTAATATCTGCCTTCATCTTAACATGACAGATTCTACCAGTCAAGAAGTTTCTCAAAAGACTTATGACTATTATGTTCATCTATGAAACAAATTATCCTAACGTAACGTCTAGAATCATCATAATCGAAAATCCAACTGCGAAGAATATCGTTCCCATATTAGAGTGAGCTCCCTCTGACATCTCCGGAACCAATTCTTCTACAACAACATAGAGCATAGCTCCTGCCGCAAAGCTGAGCAGATATGGCAATGCCGGAATGATAAAACTAGCCGCCAGAATCGTCAGCAATGCTGCGATTGGCTCAACTGCCCCTGATAATAGCCCATAGACAAATGCCTTCGGTTTCTTAACGCCCTCTGCAAGAAGTGGCATCGAGATGATAGCCCCCTCTGGGAAGTTCTGAATCGCAATACCGATTGACAGCGCCAATGCGCCCAATACAGTAATTCCTGTATTACCCGAGCGCCATCCTGCATAGACAACACCGACCGCCATTCCTTCTGGAATATTATGTAGTGTAACAGCAAGTACAAGCATCGTAGTCTTCGCCAGCTTACTCTTAGGTCCCTCCATTTTCTCGCCCGTTGAGTGAAAATGTGGTATCACATGATCTAACAATAGTAGGAAAAGGATACCTGCCCAGAATCCCACAACAGCGGGTACGAAAGATAACTTACCCATCGAATCCGACTGTTCAATCGCAGGGATTAACAAACTCCATATAGAAGCTGCTACCATAACTCCTGCTGCAAATCCTGTCAAAGCTCTCTGTACCGAACTATTCAGCGTCTTCTTCATAAGGAAAACACACGCTGCACCTAACGATGTACCTAAAAAAGGAATCATGATTCCTTGTAATGTTTGAATATCCATTGCTCTCCTCCTTCCATTTCTGATATTATACTATGAAACATCAGACAATAAAAGAAGTATTTATCAGTCATTCATCACTGTAATGATGGTGCGATTGGCCCGAACCATCATAATTACAGCCACAATCATTGCCACTAACTCAGCAATTGGAAATGCTAACCACATCATGACTCGTGCATTTGCCATCAGAGAAAAGAACCATGTTAATGGCAAGACAACCACACATAAACTTGCAGTCTCCTCAGATAATCCGAATAAATTCACAAGTGGTGTGGCAAAAACTTGCAACCCGATGATTCCGACCACCATAATAATACTAATATAGATTATCCCATATCGAATTCCTTCTTTAACACGTCTCTGATTTCCCATTCCATAATTAAAAGATACAATCGGCGTAATCGCATCCCTCAGTCCAAACCCAGCGAAGAAGATAAATTGCTGAATTTTATAGAAGATACCATAAGCCGTAACCGCAGCTACTGACACTTGCCCAAGTATAATATTAACTCCATATGTCATAAAGGACATCAATGCCTGCATAATAATTGCAGGAAGTCCTATACTGTAGATTTCTTTGATAATTTTAAAATCAGGTTTGAGATAAGTCAATCCATAAGCCACTTCTTTATTCTTACCATAGTGAAAAATCATCGCGATGACCATCGATACAATCTGCCCCAACAGAAGCTGCTGAAAAATCAACCGTTTATTTGATTGGAATTTTGATTTTAGCGTTAA
>CAZUGH010000047.1:0-14965 GCA_964619785.1 uncultured Lachnospiraceae bacterium
TCGGTTAGTAACTAAGTTCTCTTTCATCAACTCTTTTTTGTTATCATCTAATTTTAGATTTACTAAATTAACATCCTTACTCATAGCTCCACATCCTTCTCATATAACACAAAATCATTATTATATCATATTTACTTTTCCTGCTTCTATTACTGACTTAATATCTATGAGTTTTCTAAAATATTC
The DNA here is from genome assembly GCA_964619785.1 of uncultured Lachnospiraceae bacterium. GTDB lineage: Bacteria > Bacillota > Clostridia > Lachnospirales > Lachnospiraceae > CAZUGH01. The sequence continues at coordinate 187 of CAZUGH010000047.1, forward strand.
CCATATGTACTTTTCATCACCACAAATCAGTAACGCCTATCTATTGTCGCTTATAACACATATTCTATATTATCATTTGAAAAATTAGAAGTAAAGCAAATGTACTTAGAATTTTGTTCCACTTCTTTTACAATAATTGGTTTTTCTCATATCCGCTCTCATCTCCTCCCTCGCATCAATCATCGCCAGCGCCACATCCTGATTTCCAAACTTCTCCTGTGCATAGATATGTTCTGCCAAGTCCCTTGTCCTCTCCATATCTCCTAACTGCAAACCATAATCCACAATCAGATTTCTCTCTTCCTCAGAAAACACAGTTCCTTCTGAATCCAACTGACGCAACATCATCTGTACGGATAACTCGATTGGAACTTCCCCTCTCACCGTATAGTCTGGCATTTTTGCAATCATCTCTGCCACCTTTTCCATAACAAAAGGTTCCTTTGTCATCGATGGGATATATTCAAGTATTCCTACATCAATAAATCGCCCTCCCACCAAATCTATCTGCTCATCGGTATATTCTTCCTGTCCCGGATGATGTACACGAATGCCTAGTGCTGGGATTCCATTTAGCGGACTGTTCTTCATTCCCTCCCATTTTTCTAACGCTTCCTCCATTGTCCCAAGGTCATCGAGGGATGCTCCCATCTGGTGAAATTCTCCACATTCCGCTACGGTAAAAGTTACGACTGGTTTTGGCTTATTTTTTGCTTCAACCATCTCCATTAATTCCTCGTAATTGATACCCACCAGTTCTGATTCTGGGGTAATCTTCCCCTTTGCTCCATTGGTATCTGGATTACGTTTTAAATCATCAACGATGTCCTCTAAGGCAGCATGAATTGTTATCACAGGATTATCATATACACCACCATCAATCTCCTCAAAGTTCCGATTCATAATGGAGTAATCATACCCTCCCTCTGTTTCTTGAATGGAAATAAATCGGTCTGCAATCGAGAAAGCAAGTTGTTTATCCATGTACTCTTGTGCTTTTGGAAGATAGGATGCCAGTGTCCCACTTTTCCCCTCTGTGATAGGATTTATGTCTACCACCACACCATCAAGCTGAAAAGAATCCTCGTGTAATAGCTGAAACAAGTCATCTTCCCGCATGTCTCCCTTATATTCCAAAACCACATCTAAATCCGAATGTTTCCCTTCCACACCACGACATCGACTACCTATAATGGCTACGTCAACAATCGTAACATCCAATCCTTTCTCCTTAAGTTTTTCACTAACATACTCGCAAATTACATTTTCCACCCCGGAAGCACTCATTCCATCTAAGGGATGAAACTGTTTTTCTGTTATCTCCTTAAACTCGGCAATCACTTTTTGCGTTGTTACATTCGTTTGAAGTTTTTCTCGTATCTGATTACCAATCATCAACATTTCTTCCTGTTTTGCACTGCGTTCTTTCCGAAGTTCATGCACCTTACTTTCCACATCGGATATCAACTTAGAGGCTGTACGTCGTATGGTTTCCATCGACTGCCGCAACTCTTTCATCTCTTTACCAGACGACCACCCTGCCAAATAACTAAAGCTGTAGTCCGATGTATCAATACCAAAGTGTTTACAAAACGTATAGGCAACCGATTCTGCTTCCACTTCTTTCGTACTACGATTCAAATTTCCATCACCCTCTCGCATAGGTAATCGGTCTTTACCATGAAGTAAACTATGAGCAATCTCATGTACCAGCGTTTTTAAGGTCTGGCTCTCACTCATATCCGATTGAATAACGATTTTCCCAGCTCCTAAATCATAATAACCTTTTGCCTGACTCTCGATATTTTCAAAGGTGATTCCTGCAGGAGAAACCTGTTGCAATGCCTCCATAAATAGCGAATAGTCCTCTACCGACTGTAACAGTTCATCGGCTCCAATCTGTGGCAATGGCTCCCCAACGGTCTGCGATACATCAAAAACAGAAACGGCACGAAAGCCCATTACCGTTTTCTCTACCTCCTCCGTGTGAACAGAACCTTTTTCATCGACTAAAGGCATTCCCGTAAAAGGATTTTTTACTTCCTGCTCTTCTTTTCTTTTATAAGGTGATGGTGCAAAGATACGGATTCCTTTCTCCCCTTTTTTCACATTCCGATGAAAATTCTTCTGCCATGAATTATAACTTGCTACCAAAGTCGCATCCGGTTTTTGCATCGCAATCAATAAGGTATTATTAAAACTATAACTATGGAATTTTGCCATCGTATTTAGGTACTCCTTATATTTTTCACTATCAAACAACTCCGATACCCCCTGCTCTAACTTATCCGTTATCTCCTTAACTGCTTCTGCCCGCGTTTTCTTCCCCTGATTTTGTTCCTGATTCATCGCCTGTTCCCTCTGCTGAATAAAATCTGGCAATTCCGTAAAGCCAAAAGAATCCACATAGTACGCTTTTGCTCCACTGCTATCTTTCCACAAGATAACATCACTGACCGACAACGAATGCCCGGTGAAATCCTTTGGATGATTCACATTAAATTTCTCATATAACAAATCTAGTGTAGTCCCTGGCTCTGCCACTCCTGAGTACACTAGGTTATAATCTTGCCCCGATATATGTAATCCCTGCTCTTTCACAAAACTAGTACCCATGAATTGATAGGGCTTCCCCTTTCCCCCTTCTGCAATCTGATAGATACCATACTGTGTGGGTGCCTCCGTCTGATATAAAAAGGTATCTTCTTTTACCTCCCCGGCAAATACACTAGCTCCACCATCGGCAACCTTTTTTAGACCATTCCCATACATTGTAGTATCAAATAACTCTGGCGCATGTGCACGCATACTATAGCATTCACCGGTTCTTCCTCCTACAATGATGTGGTCTAGTACCGGGATATCCATAAAGGTACTAGCATACATAAGCTTTTTTGTTACAAGCTTATCATCCTTACTCATCTCTGGATTCGAAGATGGATGATTATGCATAATCAATATACTAGCGGCATTGGCTAGAATCGCAGTCTTAAACACGTTTCTTACAGATAAAAGCGAAGTGTTTAAGTCACCTATGCTTACGACATTGAAATTGATCGGATGTCCTGCCGTATCTACATTAATAACACATACCTCTTCTCGGTCTAGTTCTGACATTACTTCTGCCATAGCACGAACAGCATCTTCTGGAGAATGAATCCCATCTTTACTGTAGACTCCATCCCCTTCCACTTGCTTTAGTAAAATCTCAACCTTCTTTAGTTCATTGCTCATCCCTTTGCACCTCCATTGTCACAGAAAGTATGACACCCTCTTTTATATTTTCCTGTAATACATTTACTAGTTCTTCCACTGAATTAACTTCGATCACTTTACTCGTTTGATTTGATTCCATCACATCGTCCTCCTAATGTCCTATCATTGGTTGTTGATTGTATTCCATATCCTTTTCTCCTACTGCTGCAAGCTTATGACCGATTGGATTATAATCATACCGATTCAATCTCTTTTCCTCGGTATCGTAAGCATACACATACTCTAAATTCTGCACATCGGTAAACTCCTCTATCTGATTTAATGTATGGGATAACGTCTGTAGTGCCTTTGAAATCATGCCTTCCGTTTTCGTAACAAACAACGCTCCATATTGATTCGATGGCACCATAAAATAATCGCCTTCCATCTCCTCTGCTACTTTGCTTTGTAACTCAGTATTATGAAGACACTCCTCTTCTTCGGTTTGCTCTTGGGATAAATAGAACACATCATTCGGTTCTTCTTGAAAGGTATCTTCTAATAGTTTCCTCGCCTTATCTTCCTCTACTTCATTTTCCTCCATAAAGGATGGCAGCAATTGTTCTATGATTTTATCCCGAAAGGGTTCGATCAGAGAATATTCCGGTTCTTCCTCTATACTAGCTGCTTCATGTTCCTTCTCATCTAAATTAAGAAGTGCATTCACCGTAGATAATCGTTCTAATTTTTCGTTTAATTCCGCCTCTTTCTCAAATGGTTTATCCACTTCCACTTTTGCTGTCTCTAATTGGTGTTCTACTGTTTCTAGTTTCGTTTCTGCCTCGGATAATTCCATTGGCATATTATGAAGCATGTTATTGATTCTTGTGATATTTCCCAAAGCATCCGAACCAATTTCCAAGGTATGACTCAGTTTTCCTTTTAAATTCATTTCAAAAGAGTGATGAAAAACATCAAAAGATACAATCATCTGAAAACCGGCGTACTCTCCAACCGTCACAGCCGTATGAACAGACTTAACCTCTTTACACATCTCAATGAGTGCGGTTCCTGCCTCCCTCTTATCCTGGTACATTTTTTCGCCCACTTTCATTGAGAAATGCTCTTTATCTTCCGGAAGTTTCTCTCGGATTGTTTGGATATCCTGTTGCAAGCCATGGATACGTTCCTTAAGAACAGCAATCTGATGTGGATAATGCTTTGCAATATTATCCTCTAAACGATACTTTTGACTGGTATGATTTGCCTTTAACAGTTTCAGTTTGCTCACCTGTATATCCAAATCCATCTTCTCTTTGATATGAGGATTTCCTGTTGCTAGTGCCTTTACTTCTGCATAAGATAATGCTGCTTCATCCACATCATCACAACTTCGTACTGGCGACTTGCTTATCATAATCTGACCAATAAATTTCTGCTTATTTTCTATGACCTGCCATGAGTAAGAATCAAAAGTGCCTTCTTTCACATAACGAAATATTCTTACTTTGTCATTTTGGTTCCCTTGTCGCAAAATTCGTCCTTCTTGCTGTTCAATGTCCGATGGTCGCCAGGGAACATCTAAGTGATGCAAGGCAACTAGCCGATCCTGTACATTCGTTCCTGCACCCATCTTGGCTGTTGACCCCAACAAAAAACGAACCTACCCGCTTCTTACCTTTGCAAACAGCTCCGTTTTTCTAAGTTCCGTATTGGCCTCATGAATAAAGGCGATTTCCTCTTTGGGAACACCTTTTTCCATTAATTTTTCTCGTATATCCTCATATACATTGTAGGTACCATCTCCTTTGGGTGTCGATAAATCACAAAAGATAAGTTGCGTCAGTTTCTTCTCCCCAGTCTCCTTCCAGATATGAAAAGCTCGTTCTGCACAAACACTTGTCTTTGACTGTTCGCTATCGGGAAGAAGCGGATTCATCAAGCGCTGGTCTAGTGCCAACTTTCTTCCATCACTTGTAATCTTTAACATATTATCTTCACTTGGCTGTACCAGTCGATTACGCACCGCCTCGGCTCGTTCTGCTAAAGAAGCCACCATTTCCTTTTGATATTCACTGGGCTTTAGTACTACATTTTCATACTCCGCTTCTGGTACCGGCAGTTGTAACATATCTGCGGTTTGAATATCCGCACTCTCTTTAAATAGAGCAATCAACTCTGGCAAGTTGAAGAATTTTGCGAATCGAGTCTTCGCTCGGTACCCCGTTCCTTCTGGGGCTAGTTCAATGGCCGTTTGGGTTTCTCCAAAGGTAGCTGCCCAACTATCAAAATGACCTAATCCCATCTTCTGAAGTGTACCATACTGAAGGTAGCGCATATTGGTATAGAGTTCTGTCATACTATTACTGATTGGTGTTCCTGTCGCAAAGGTTACCCCCTTACCGCCTGTGATTTCGTCCATATATTGACACTTGGCAAACATATCGGAAGACTTTTGTGCTTCGGACTGTGCAATTCCTGCCACATTACGCATTTTCGTATAGAGAAACAGGTTCTTATAAAAATGACTCTCATCCACAAAAAGACGGTCAACACCTAATTGCTCAAAAGTAACTACGTTATCCTTTCTCGATGTATTATTTAGTTTTTCCAACCTTACCTGTAACGATTTTCTGCTCTTTTCCATCTGCTTAATGGTATACCGTTCTCCATTGTCCGCTTTTGCCTGTGCAATGGCAATCTCAATTTCATTAATCTGACGCTCGATAATAGCAACCTGCCTCTCCTGCGATAACGGGATTTTCTCAAACTGACTATGACCAATAATAACCGCATCATAATCACCGGTAGCAATCCTAGAACAAAACTTCTTTCGATTTGCAGGTGCAAAATCCTTTTTTGTTGCTGCTAAAATATTGGCTCCCGGATATAACCGTAAGAAGTCATTCGCCCACTGTTCTGTCAAATGATTGGGAACCACAAACATACTCTTCTGACAAAGCCCCAAGCGCTTACTCTCCATGGCTGCCGCAGTCATCGTAAATGTTTTTCCTGCTCCTACACAATGCGCAAGTAAAGTATTGTCTCCATATAGGATACGAGCTACCGCATTATTTTGATGTGGCTTTAGTACAATGTCTGGTGTCATCCCTGGATACTTTAAATGCGAGCCATCATATTCTCTTGGTCTAGTGGAATTAAACAATACATTGTACTTATCCACTAATGTCTGTCGTCTCGTTGGATCACGAAAAATCCAGTCCTTAAAGGCTTCTCGGATTGCCTCCTGTTTTTGTGATGCAATCATAGTCTCTTGTTTATTTAGAACCCTTTTTTCCTTCCCCTCCTCCATGACAACATCGTATACGCGACTATCCTTTAAATTCAAAGAATCCTCTAATATCTGATAGGCATTTCTGCGATTGGTTCCATATGTCATCGTAACAAGGGAATTGCCATAGTCTGCATTCTTTCCTTTCACATTCCATTCTCCTGTCATATCGGAAAAACGAATGGCCATTACATTTCGCTCTAACAAATTCAAAGGAGTCTCAAAGGTATCACGCATAAAATCTTCAATATAAGATGGTTCAATCCATGTAGCACCAATTCTTACTTCAATTTCGCTGGCATCTAATTCCTTTGGTTGGACTTGCGTAAGCGCCTGCACATTTACGCTATACTCTGGATGATTCTCTGCATATATCTTCGCCGTTTCTAACTTATCTCTCACATTTCCACTTAGATATTCATCCGCTGTTTCCCAACGATTGGTTACCGGATTTTGAAAAATAACACCGGTCAATTCTTCGATCATGGTATCTAAACTTTTCCCAGACAGTTCTTCCATATAAGAAAAATCTATCCTTGCCTTTTCCGATAAGGACACCGCTAATGCTTCACTCGCAGTATCCACACTAGTAACTACTTCTGCTTTCTTGATGGTACGTTTCGTAAACATATCTGCTTTTTCTTTGAAATTGCCTTCATCATCTAACTTTTCAAGAGAACACAACAAACAATAGCTACTATCTTGATCAAAGGCTCGCTTATTCGTTCGCGAATTGATTCGTCCGTACTGTTTGGCAAAAGAATCATACAATCCATTCAATTCATCCTGTTTTTCTACGATTGCACTCTCTGGATATTCCTCTAGCTGTAACGTAATCAACTCTTGTGTCGTATCTCGAATGGCAACCATCCCTCGAATACGCTCTTGCATACCACTAGGTAGTTCCGATGGTCGCATAATGGAATTTTCCCGGTAATATACCGCATCCTTTACTAGTGTATAACTATAGTTCTTTACCTCCGGGTTCGCCGGCAGTATTTCTTCGGACAACTCATCTTCTAAATCTTCCATCTCTACCGCTTCCATTTCACCCTGGATATTGTCAATGGCTTTTGCTAGTTGTTCTTTTAGTGTTTGCTTTGTATCGGATATACAAGTACTCTCCATACCAAAAGGACCATGAACCATTTCCATATGTCCCAAAATCATTTCTGGATGCTCCACAAAGTAGTGATTCATAGCAATGCCATTTTCATCTTCCGCTAAATGTACCCAACCTGGTTCTATATCCATGATTCGATCTCGCTTCTTTAGAAAAAGGATATCCGAGGTTACTTCCGTCCCCGCATTTTCTTTAAATGCCGTATTGGGAAGTCGGATGGCTCCTAAAAGTTCGGCTCTCCTTGCCAAATATTTTCTTACTTCAGTATTTTTCTTATCCATCGTCCCCTTAGAAGTAATAAAAGCAATCACACCACCAGGACGAACCTTTTCTAGGGTTTTAGCAAAGAAATAGTCATGAATTAAAAAGTTATACTTATCAAAGGCCTTATCCACTACTTTATATTGACCAAAGGGCACATTTCCTAGTGCAACATCAAAAAAATCATTGGGAAAGTCCGTCTTTTCAAAACCAGAGATTGTGATATTGGCATTGGGATATAGTTGTTTAGCAATTCTTCCCGTAAGTCCATCTAACTCTACGCCATATAGTCGGCTCTCTTTCATATTATCTGGTAATAATCCAAAGAAATTTCCGATTCCCATCGCTGGTTCCAAGAGATTCCCTCTACGAAATCCCATCTGCTCCAATCCATCATAAATACTTCGAATAATCACCGGGCTAGTATAATGAGCATTTAGGGTACTCTCTCTAGCCGATGCATATTCTTCTTCCGATAACAGATTTTTTAACTCTTGATATTCTGTTGTCCATGCACTTTTACTCTCATCAAAGACATCTGCCAAACCACCCCAGCCAACATAGTGAGACAAAATCTCTTGTTCTTCTGGGGTTGCCCTACGATTTTCCGTTTCCATCTTCTTTAAAGTCTGAATGGCACTTACATTTCTTGCAAACTTCTCTTTCACGCTGCCAGTTCCCAAGATATCATCTGAAATCACATAGTTGGTAGCACTAGCACTTATCTCGGAATCAGACACGACTACCTCATTTGGTTCTATATCCTCGTCTTCGGTAACAAGATTTTCCACATCTAGCGCTTGTCCCAATTCCTCTTGTGCTTTTTCAAGTGCCTTTTGCTGTTCTTTTTCCTTATACTTGATATAGGCTTCTTTTCTTTCTGGCGATAAGTAGCGACCTTCATGAACCAGTTTATCAATTCGCTTTGCTACTACATTCCATGACAAAAGCACTTCCGTATAGGGTTCCATAATGTTTCCTTTTTTAAGCAGGATACCCTTTGCGTCATGATCTTCATAGCTATGGTCTGACCCAACTAAAGCAGAAGTACTGCCACCAATTCCATACTCTTTTTTTAAGAAGTCAATTTTTTCTTTCCTATCATGTGTCTCGGAAAAGAATTCATAAATGCGAAAAGAACCCTGTTCAACTCCACTTCCTCCACGTATGCGATAATCAATCTCATCTTGAGTAATAAAATCTTCGTGACGAACTATGATATCCTCGGATACAGGAAACTCTCGTTTTGTCCTTCCTAAATTAGCAATCTCTTCTCGAAGTTCATCTGCCGAAATCGTTCCCCGTAAACGTAGCTTCTTTTCTCCTGTCTCTAGGGCAATCAGTTCATTATCTATACAATCAGCAACTAAAGTACGCCCTTTTTCTGTCCCAAGTAGTTCGATTAAATGCTGATGTGAATCTGGATAATTTGTATTTGTTAGTTCTAGTTCTTCTGGCAGCTCGCCCATGCCATCCCGAAAAAAGAAATATAAATGGTTTGCAATACGAGCATACTCCACCGAGTCCACTAAAAAGATTTCCTCGGCACTCATATAGGTACCTTTTTCCACCATTTCTCGGATATGCTTCTCAATTTCTTCCCAACTCATTTTCACAAGTGGGTTTTCTGTGGCAGATGTGCCATATCCTACACGCATTCCACTTTCGTCAAACCATACCGCAATCTGCTTTCCATCAATCTCAAAGCCTTTTCCTGTCGTTTGATACTCCTTTTGCAAAAACAGCTGCATTTCTTGTGGATTTTTCCCTTGTTGATATTTTGCATAGATACGTTTTCGGCTATGGTCTTTGCCACCACCAGTTCGTAAAATTTCTTCTACCTCACGCTCTGATAGTGAAATGCCTTGTGGCATCACACAAACTTCTTCTGCCTGTGCCATAGCAACAGTACCAACCTGTTCTGTAAACATCGTAAAAATATCCATCTGATGATACAATCCATTCGCATCAATCTCTTCCTCACTTGGAAGTTCCGTTTCATAAAAAGAACCAGATAATGATTGTTCTTCACTATCTGGTTCTATCACTTCCCTATGAAGTTGTGGACTATTTTCTATGCGTAAATCAGTTCCCTCAATACGCTTTCCTCCGCTATCTGTCGGATATTGTTCATCTTCGCTACCCATAGCATTGGATTGACTTCTTTCAGTGCTTCGTTCACTCCCTCGGTCTTTATCATTTGGTTGGTCAGAAGTTCCATTCTCTCCTCCGCTTGTTTCTGAATCAGGAGACAATGCATCTTTAACTCTCCCGATAGCAACATCCCACTGTAAATCCCCCTGCGATGTTCCTTCAGATAATTCTTCCTCATTCTCCCGTACTTGGTAAGCGTCTGTTCTGGCTCCTTGTCCATGATTAGATTGGGAACTAGATAGTCTCCCGTCTTCTCGTATGTCATTGTCATATGGCTCATCCTCTCTTTCTGTACTTGTCCGAACCTCTGTTCTGGTATTTGTATTAAACGCATTATAGTCCGTCTCTGGCACATTTGCAAGCACTTTTTTTGTATTGTTATCTAGGGTATCCATGTATTCTTTGCTTACACCATTGATGGCTGGATTTGGGACAATTTGCCCTCTTTGTTGTCTCTCATATCGACCAATACTTCGTCCGATTTCCATTAGCATTGGCTTAGCCAACTCTGAAATGGCATTCCCTATCACTGATAAAATTCCAATGGTGTTAAACTCATGGATATACGAAAAAGAAAAGTCTTCCCTCCATACTTCCATATCTGCACCACAGCGGGATAGTAAAGCATAGGCAACACTTTCCTCCATCGTCTCCCGCAAGCGCATTCTTATGTTCCATTCATCGAGTTCCTCTAAAAGACTTCCTTCTGATACATACCTTGCATCTGGCAGCACCTCCGAGGCATAATCTCTGGAAATCTGCTTTACCATGTTCCGTAATCTTTGCTCAAATGTTTCTTGACGATCCGTTTCACCATATGTCTTTTCCAGTGCCTCTAACACCGTTTCCTTATGTTCCTCGCGAAGGTTCCAGATGGGTGGTTCTTTCCCAATCCTCTTTGCTTTGTGAACATCCGCTACATCAAAGACATATCGTAATCTTGCATACTCGCTTGCCGAATCAATTAGTGCAATACCTTTAGCACCTCGATTTACCCAGCAAAACATTTTTTCATTCCATATCTCCATTGATGCACAGGCAGTAGCTTCTGGTCTTTGTGCATAAATTAGAATCTGGTCTTCAAATGGATACTTATATAATCTTGCTGCTGTTGTTAAAAATGCTCTCCATTCTTCTCCATTTTTTGTTATCAACCTGGCAGTTTCTTTCGCCAGCGTGGATATCTTCTGATACTTTGTCATACTATATCATCTACCCTCCTGTGCATTTGGCTTAATGTGTTTTGGTACTATGTTTCTTTGGCTCTATTTCATGATTTTCTTGCTGACCCATATCATAGGATACCGCCGGTTCTGTCAACACTAGATTTCCCATGGATAAATCAACTTCCTTTGTAGGCTGCAATTGCTCTCGCCTCTGCTGTGCTCGGTCAGAACGACAAAAGGAATGTTCTTTGGCATCGTACTCATATACATAATCCGAAAGTCTTTCTTCTGGAGCTACCTCTCTTTGATTGATCTCTTGTACCATCTCTTGCAATTCCAGATAATCCTCACTTTCTGACTTCGCCACAACTAAAGTCTCATGAATCGAGGAAGGTAAAATATAATAATCTTCTCCTATTATTTCGCCCACCTGTTGTTGTACCTCTGGATTAGCCATACAAGCAGCACCATTGATACCACTTTTATTGGTAACACATAGAATTTGCATCCTGCCCGGTGGATTAATATCCACCAACATTTTTTCTGCTTCCTTTTCCCCTACATTGTTCTCACTCATAAAATTACTTAACAGCATTTCATGAGCAATTTCCGCCAGTGGTTTTATCACCGTCGGTGATAAGGTTTCCATATTTGACATTGCCTGCTCATGTAGTGTTTGCACATCCACCCCATAATTTGCCATAAGATTTTGGTTAATGGGTACCGAGCCTAAACCACCACCGAATAATGACATCTGAACATAATAGGTTACCGCCAAATCCTCCATCAGTGTATATGGCATCTGCGAAAGCGTTTCTTGATTATTGTCCCTATTGATTAATCGACACCCGATTTTATCTTTGATTTGTTCATAATCAAGTAAATCCTCTAAGCGAAAATCTTCACCATATAATTCCGTTGGTGAAATATGCTCAATATAATGATCTGCCAAATCTGCTACTATTTTTTCAATCCCTTTTCCATCCTGATAGGATTCATATGCTGCATTTATATAGACTACGGGCGAAATAATAGCACCCGCTTCCTTAATATGAAGCCCATCTAGTACAACACCATTATTCTTTATCGTTTGCTCAATAGAAATATGGGCATTTTCATATCGCTTCGGCAAATAATATGAAACATGCTCTACCACATATTCCTTAAACTCTTCATAGTTCATCATTGTAACTCACGCATCCTTTCGTTGGGAATTATTGCATTTCTAATCCCTGTTTTTCTGGTTTCTTTTTCTTGTCAAGTTCGATCTCGCTGTCGCATATGCCATAAGTCGTTTCGTACTTGCCATTCTTGGTTCAATCTCATAGGGCACTAGATTTTTAGTTCTTTCCTTTGTCTCCTTCATGTTTCATTTCCTCCATTTCTTCTGCTAGAAAATTTCTTGTTTCATAAGTAAACGGCTTCTGTCTTATAAGCCGCATGACACTTCGAATCATCTCGATTAAGGTCATTCCATTTTTCTGATAAAATCCGCATAGACCAATGATTCCGATAACCGGCATACAGATTGTAATCGCACCATTGAGATTCATTCGAAAATAAAAATGTAGGAGAAGGATTCCTCCCACTCCCACAATCAATGCACTACCTCCATAGATACATTCTCGCAAAGACAGTCCCTTGAAAAAATCATCTTTAAAGGCAGCTACATCTGGATTAATTGTTTTTGTCATAACGGTTCCAAGATAGCCTTGGAACTCCACCTCCTTTTTTCTATGAAAATGCTCTCTTACTACATACTAAACGCCTTTTGCATAACACTATCCGACATCTTCACACTCGATGCAATCGCACCCATCTTCAAGCAATACTCCAATAGCTTCACTACGGCATTTTCAGTATCTAACACCACGGTATCAATAAACGAACTACTGATTACAATCACAACCGCAATTAAAAGTGCTGAAAACACATAGCCGAAAAAAGTACGGATATAGGAATACCCTACCTGTGCGGTCTGTCCTCCTGCCGCCATCGTAGATAGTGCAATTCCCGCAAAGGGAGCAATCATATATATCTTCAACACCCGATTCATTACCGTAAGCACCACGATAAAACCGCAAACACAGGTAAACAGGAAAAAGAGTATAGAAGTCAAAAATGCTGTCATCGTTCCAAAATCCGCACTTGATATATTTTCATATACCTTGACTCCATCAAAATCATATATCATATATAATCTTCCACTTTGTCCTAGAATTGCTTGTGTTAGTTTCTTCGCCCAGGAAAGAAATTTGGGCATCCATGTCAATGCTAAACTCATTGCATTTGATGTAATAATTAATCGTATAAACATCTTTATGGTTCTCTCAAAGGTCAAGTCCGCATGTAAATCACAGCTATCTCTACAAAATCCATAAAGAAAAAAGACACATAGAAGAGAGACAGCCACCACATTTAATGTGGTATAAATCGTGGATATATTTTTCCATGTGTCTTTATAGGTTCCAGCCGCTGGATTCTTAAGAAGCACATCACTTGCTAACTGCATTAAATCATTCCATGCATAGCCAGCGATTTCAAAGAAATCCTTACCACTGAAAAAATCTCCAATATCAGAGAAAAATCCTGTCACAGAATCCCATAATCCCAAAATCATCACCTCCCCTTTGGGATATTGGTATTAGGTTACTCCTAATAATTTAAGTATTGCTGGGACTGCAATCATAATCAGACCACCGATTACTTTTTTAATAGCCTGACTTTGTTGCGTCGTCTCATGTGCCGCATAGGCTGTACCAAAGTCCAAAAGTCCCCATGCTAAAAAGATAACGCCGACACCACCAACACAGCCAAGGACTAAATCTTTAATAACATCTATACCATCGGTTACATCTGTAACCCCGGTATCTGTTGTGGAATCCGCTTTATCCTTGTCACCCTTTGCCAAAACGATCACCTGGGCAACTGTTAATAATCGAAAGTACACTCCAGCTAGAAATACTGAAATCCTGCGCATTATCCCCACACTTCTTGGGGTCATTACCATTCGTTCCTTTTTCATTTCTTACTTATCCCCTTCCTTATCTACGTCTGGACATAATGTCCAAACGCGTCCTTTTTCCTACAACCAATCACCAACAATCTAGCCTCTTTTCCTTCCGATGAACGACAGGTCGAAAGACATAAAAACTGATAGGAATGGAAGAATGCCTCCACGGTTTTCTCTTTCATTTCCTCTTCCAAAATATCAGCTTCATCGCAAGAATACAGACTGTCTTTCAACATCCCTCTTACAAATTTCCAATATTCATCTTCGTTATAAATGTCTGTCTGTTGATAATACGTGGAACATATATCGGTTCGAACGACAGCCACAATCGCATATTTTTCTTCCGCTCCCCTTATTTTCGTAAACGTTAGGTTCTTATGTTTCTCATAAAAACTTCGCTCGCCATAATTTTGCAAAAAGCCAAAGAAACGTCTTCCGTTGATGTTGTGACCATAAACAATCAGGTTATCACTTTGTAAAGAACATCTGGCATCTAAAAACGGGGTTCCATAAAAACTGTACCTTCCTCGTTCATCCCGGTGAAGATAGTACTCCGGATCACGCTTCGTCTGCAT
>CAZUGH010000048.1:0-14939 GCA_964619785.1 uncultured Lachnospiraceae bacterium
AACTTATCTCCTGGAAAGCCCCTGTTAACTGACTCATAGTAGAAAACGGATATTCTACATATTTTTTCATTAATAATCCCGTTCTCCACCATTCTTTTAAAGACACAAAACATATTTTATTTTTCTTGTGATTACACCTCACTATAGTAATTAAATAACGAAGAGATCGTTCTTTATAACATATATCGTGGCATATTCTCTTTAAAACTATATTTTCTATTGACAATAACATAAGTGCATTCTCATTTCATTCCTTATTGGTATTGATTCTACGATACTTCCTTCAATGTTGTAACTTCATCTAGTTTCCATTTTTTGTAACTTGCTTTACTTCCTTTCGGAACAAGTATTGTTAGTTTGTCTGGATAACTAAATGTCACTTCTAAACGTTCTTTCATCAAAATAGGCGGAGTCTTTCTCTTACATATCACAGTCAATTTCTTCATTCTAAAGTCAATAGTGAACTCCTCAATTTTCTTTACACTTTTGGGTATGATAATTTTCTTTACCACCTGACCAACATAACTCCCCTCAAGTATTTTGGTAACTGTATCTGGTACATCAAGCACACCATCCTTGCTTATATACCCCAAAACTAAACGTCCAGTTTTTTTACTATAAATAGATCCTTTTTTCACCCCATAATGCGTATTTCTTTTTGATATACTGACTCTCACTGGCCTAGCGGAAGAAAGTGCAAATTGTTCGATCTTTGTAACACTTTTTGGAATATATAATGCTTTTGTTGCATAATTTAATCTTGTTCGGCCAGTAATTTTCTTTACTGTATTCGGAATAGAAACCTTTGATTTGTCCGTTAAAATAGCATACAATTCCTTTTTATTTTTAGATAACAAACAATCATTAGTGATGCTATACAACGGATGTTTCGGTGATATCGTCACCTTCTTCCAATTCAAGTTATAGGCCAGTTCCATAACATTTTCTACAAATTTTTCTGGGATATTGATACTTTTTCCCGAAGGCAGATGCATAAAACAACTTCCACTAATAGCTTCTAATGACTTCGGAAGCACGATGGTCTTAATCTTTTCAACCTTCTCAACCAATCCTTGTGGTTCTAATCCTGTCCCCTCTGGGTTATTCCAAACTCCAAAGACATTCTTTTCCCCATCATCACATGTCTCAACCGCTCCAACACAGACTACTTTTTTCCCACCAAGTATTCCTGGAATTACTAATTTGCTAATCCCTTTTTTTGAAAGTGGTGTTATCCGTTCTATACGTACACCATCTGATTCAAACTCGTATTCGAACTTGAAATTTCCTTTCACATACGACTTTGGTTTTGCATTTGAAAAACTGTTATTTAATACAATGGTTGCTAATAAAACTAAAATACATACCCCAATTCTTTTCATAGCTATTCCCCTTTTTATTTAAATTCAATATCTCTTTAGTTGAGTATAAATCTGTAATTTCAAAGGAAAAATATTGTATTTCCACAATTCATTTTTTCCTTCATCTATAACAATAATACTATCACAGTTACAAACTGTCGACAATCTATATGTAACATAAATTATACTATCAGCAAATTGACAATTGGATTCTCGACCTCGTTATTAGCGGTCGAGAATCCAAGTTGCCTGCCTATATTGAATATAGGCAGGCAACCGTTTTGTCTTGGTAGACACTTCTTTTATTTTAACTCTCTACTCCCTTAAATACGCCTTATTATCCCACTTCCCACTATAAAAAACTCTTAAATCGATTTCTTCCTCCTCCCATTTTTTATAATTCCTGCCACTAAAACTAAAATCAAAAGAACTCCAGCACTTGCCATTGTTCTGACTAAGAGGCGCATCTGAAACACTGCACTAAGAATCAAAATACATGTCTCCATTAGATAAACGAAAACAGCCAATTCGCCATAGCGTTTTATCTCCCCATCCTTTAGTGGTTTATTGTCATCTGGAATGGGTGCATATATCAGCACGATAATTCCAAGAACAACCATAATAACAATATCTATCAGCCATTGACCATCCAAATAGTTGGAAATAATTAATCCCAATGCTATCATAACAGCGGATAGAGCAAAACACCGAAGCGGTGTAGATGCATGATAGCCACCTGCATATCTTCGCAGTATTCCAAAAAAAAGCAGCAGCAGTACACTCTCGATAAGCATCTTAAAGGCGATGCCGATGATAAGCGTAATGGCTATATTTACACTCATCATAACGGCAAGGCGAATACCATACTCATAGATTTCATAATCCTCCTCTGATATGACACCCGCCTTAACCAACCACTTTGTAAGACGCCCTGAGAGCCTACCGCACATTTACTCTCCTAAGCTCCTTGACTTTTTCAGGAACTTTCGGTTGATATAGCCATATCAAACACACCTCATCTAAATTAATCGTGGTAAGAAGTAGTGCCATTGCCGCCAAACCTTGTGCCGCTTTTTTCATCCATTTTTTTTTCAATATAAAAATCCTCCTTAAGTAATAGTTTTTTTCATGCTATTACAAAAAGAGGATTTGTGCGGTAAAATGTTGAAATTGACAGGTTATATCTTGTTTTTGGCATTATTTTGACTTTTATTTCCTTTTTTGTCTGCTTTTAACCGAGATTCCATATCGCAACACTATGAAAAACATTGTCTGCATAGTCAATTTCTAGCATACCATTATATTTTTCCAAAACTCCCTTGACATTTTTTAAACCAATTCCATGAAACTCCTGGTTTTCCTTACTTGTCTTTAACATCTTATCTTGAGCCTCAATTTCACCCGTATAGGAATTCACAATTTCAAGCACAAAACGCCCCGCTCTCTGTTTCACTCGCACGTGAAGGAACGGATTATCAACTTTTCGTATTGCTTCAATTGCATTATCCAGCAAATTACTAAACACGATATTTAAGTCAAATGGCTCAATTTCTATCTGTTCAACCGACTCCATCTCAAGCTTCACGTCTGCTCCTATTTTAGATGCTTCATATAACTTAAAATTTAGAATACTATCTACTATCAGATTTCCAGAATTCGCCCTATTTAGCATTTCCCCACTATGCTCTTTCATCTTCTCACTGTATTGACGAACTTCTTGATATTTTCCCTGTTCGATTAACTGACAGATAGCATGCACATGGTTTTTCCAATCATGTCTCATCGATTTAGTCATTTCATGTGATGTTTTTATCAACTCAATTTGGCTTTCCAAAAGATTATTTTGAGCGCGTAAAAATTGTGCTTGTTTCTCCTGTTCAAACATCATAATCTGACGATCATATAGCCCAAAAATAATCAGGTTAACGCCTAGAACCAGCACAGAGCAAATGAACAGTTCTCGTGTTCCAAACGCACCACAACTAAAAATCTTTACCATAAGATAAAATGATACAAATGGGACAAAAATAATAGCAATCCAATAGGTCACCGGCATTGAAACTTCTTTTTTTAGATTTCTGTACTTTAGTAGACATTGAATTAACATAAACTCCATCAATGGACTGCATATTAACGATAGCAATGATGCATAATATGTATGTTCTAAAACATTAAATTGAACAAATCCACACGCTAATGCCACAATACTTTCTACTATTGTAAAAAGTACCAGCATAAGTGCCATGCATAAAAAACGTTTTTTCCATGTAGACCGATAATTCAGTGTAATAATCAACCAAAAACTGATGTTTAGGAATAGATTTAAAACTGGAATATCAACAAACAGATAAATTGCTGTTGGTATCGCGTAATATAAAAAATAGGAAATAAATTCGCGTTTTTTATTTACCCCCTCCTCTGTAAAGAACAGGCCCATAAAAAGCTTTACTACATAGACCCCAAACATACTGGTTACTAAATAAAACAATGCAAATGTGGTATCTTTCACTTCTCCACTCTCCTCACATGGTACTCACTTTCAAACTCAATCTGTCTTTTCTTTAAACTCTCCTTGTATTTTCGGCTAACGGGTATTCTTTCGCCATTTTCTAATTCCAATTCCGTGGTACCAATTTTCCTGATATAGTCATAATGAACCAGAAAAGATTTGGCTGTTCTCACGAAACGAAAGTCCTGCATTGTACAAACAATATCATTCCATGACCCATAAAAGAAATCTTCGCCCATTTTATGCCGAATCCGTATTCTTGGCGAGCGCAGCTCAAAAAATAAAATATCGCCAATCCTTACACGATACTGCTGCTTGTCCTTTACATAACGAAAACCTGCTCTCATTGCATTCACCTGGTCGATAGCTTTTACAACATCGTTCTCAACTTGTTCTGCTGTATATGGTTTTTGCAGAAAATGCAATGGCTGCAATTCCAGCAGTTCTCTGCAATAACAATCCTTCCCAGAGATAAAAACAATTTGAACAATATTATCCTTTCGTTCCCCTCGAATCATCTGTCCAAGTTCAATTCCACTTTTCATTTCGTCCGGAAATTCAATGTCAAGGAAAATCAAATCATACTCTTCGCCTGTCGAAATGTTCTGATATAAATCATTTGTATTTAAAAATACATCAATGCGTGTTGCCACACATTCCTTCTCACAACATTTTCTTATCGTATCATCAAGTGTGTCACAGATTTCCTTCACATCATCGCATATTGCTACTCGAAACATATAAACCTCCTGAATCCATCATGTGTATAAAAGCATTATACCATTCCCGACATCAAATGACAATTTTATAGGTATATATTATTTTACATGGAAACCATATATTTTTTGCATATCTACCTAGATTTTTATTGTATAATGTGCTATAATATTTTCGTTTCTGACAACAAATTTTGTTACATGTTGTTAAAATTTTATCAAGGAGGTTTATACAATGGGTTCTCAGAAAAGCAATGTACCATTCACTGGTACAAAAGAACAGGAAGCCGAACTTAGAAAAGTCATAGAAGCACACAAAGATCAAACGGGTGCTTTGATGCCAGTCCTTCAGCAGGCTCAGGATATCTACGGATACCTTCCAGTTGAGGTTCAGACCATCATCTCTGACACAATGGACATTCCAATGGAGAAGATTTACGGAGTAGCTACTTTCTACTCACAGTTTACACTGAATCCAAAGGGTAAGAATTCCATCTCTGTTTGTCTTGGTACTGCTTGTTACGTTAAGGGTTCAGGCGATATCTATAACAAGCTTATGGATATTCTCGGAATTGCTGGTGGCGAGTGTACCGCAGATGGTAAGTTTTCACTAGATGCATGTCGTTGTATCGGTGCTTGCGGTCTTGCTCCTGTACTAACTGTGAATGATGAAGTATTTGGACGACTTACTGTTGATGATGTCGATGACATCGTTAAGAAGTACGCTTAAGAATCAGTATGATGACTGAGATTTCGTTAAATGTTTTGGATGTGGCAGAGAATTCCATCCGTGCAGAGGCTTCACTGATTGAGATAAGCGTTCAGGCTGACACAAAAGCTGATCAACTCACGATTATGATTCGTGATGATGGCCACGGTATGAGCCAGGAACAAGTGGAGCATGTGGAAGATCCTTTCTTTACGACAAGAACCACACGTAAGGTGGGACTGGGGATTCCTTTCTTTAAGCAGGCAGCAGAGAGCACCGGCGGCACATTTTCCATTCACTCAGAACTTGGTGTTGGAACTACCGTCACAGCAACTTTCACACTGTCGCACATTGATCGGATGCCACTAGGGGATATGAATAGTACCATCTACACACTCATTACATTTAATACACAAACCGATTTTTTGTATACATATAGCTTAGACGATAGAAGTTTTTCTCTAGACACAAGGCAGTTTAAGGAAGTCTTAGGTGGTGTTCCACTAGACACCCCAGAGGTTTCTTCTTACATCAAAGAGTACCTAGATGAGAACAAAAATGAAGTATCAGGCAATATTATTTTATAAGGAGGAAACACATGAAATCTTTAGAAGAATTAAAGGCAATTCGTGAGAAGATGCAGAATCAGGTAGGCGTTCGTGCCGAAGATAGCAGTCAGACTAGAGTTGTTGTAGGTATGGCTACCTGCGGTATTGCAAGTGGTGCTAGACCTGTACTTACCAAGTTATCAGATTTAGTTCAGGAGAAGGGATTAACTGATAAGATTGCCGTTACACAGACGGGTTGTATCGGACTTTGCCAGTACGAGCCAATCGTTGAGATTATGGAACCTGGCAAGGAAAAAGTTACTTACACCAAGATGACCCCTGAGAAGGCTGAGGAAGTCTTCAACCGTCATTTAGTAGGTGGCACTGTAGTAAAAGATTACACTATTTAGACTATAGATCAAAAATTTAGGAGGAAACAATATGTATCGTTCTCATGTTCTTGTTTGTGGTGGTACCGGATGTACTTCTTCTGGAAGTAACCAGATCATCGATAAAATGCAAGAAGAAATCGAAAAGAATGGACTAGCAGATGAAGTATGTGTCGTACAGACTGGTTGTCACGGTCTCTGTGCATTAGGGCCAATCGTCATCATCTATCCAGAAGCAACTTTCTATTCCATGGTTACTGTTGATGATGTACCAGAATTAGTTGCTGAACATTTATTAAAAGGAAGAATTGTCACACGTCTTGTATACGATGAGACTGTTGCCGATGACGGAACAGTTCAGTCATTGAATGAGACAGATTTCTATAAAAAGCAGCATCGTATCGCTCTTCGTAACTGTGGTGTTATTAACCCAGAGAATATTGAAGAGTATATCGGAACTAGTGGATACGAAGCTCTCGGCAAGGTTCTGACTGAGATGAAGCCTACCGACGTTATCCAGACACTGTTAGACAGTGGTCTTCGTGGTCGTGGAGGCGGTGGATTCCCTACTGGTTTGAAGTGGAAGTTCGCAATGCAGAATGAAGCCGATCAGAAGTATGTTTGTTGTAACGCAGATGAGGGTGACCCAGGAGCATTCATGGACCGTTCCGTATTAGAGGGTGATCCACACGTTGTATTAGAAGCTATGGCTATCGCAGGATATACCATTGGTGCGAACCAAGGTTACATATATGTACGTGCTGAGTACCCAATCGCAGTTGAGCGTCTTCAGATTGCAATTGGTCAGGCTAGAGAATATGGTCTGCTCGGTAAGGACATTTTCGGAACTGGTTTTGATTTTGATATTGACCTTCGTCTTGGTGCTGGTGCTTTCGTTTGTGGTGAAGAGACAGCCCTTATGACTTCAATTGAAGGTAATCGAGGCGAGCCACGTCCACGTCCACCATTCCCAGCAGTTAAGGGTCTGTTCCAGAAACCAACTATTTTGAACAATGTTGAGACATATGCCAATATCCCACAGATTATTTTACATGGTGCTGACTGGTTCTCCAGTATCGGTACTGAGAAATCCAAGGGAACAAAGGTATTTGCTCTCGGTGGTAAGATTAAGAATACCGGTCTTGTAGAGATTCCTATGGGAACTACTCTTCGTACTGTAATCGATGAAATCGGTGGTGGTATTCCAAACGGCAAGAAGTTTAAGGCAGCTCAGACAGGTGGACCATCCGGTGGATGTATTCCTGCAGAGCATTTTGATATACCAATCGACTATGACAATCTGATTGGTATCGGTTCCATGATGGGATCCGGTGGTTTGATCGTTATGGATGAAGACAACTGTATGGTTGATATCGCTAAGTTCTTCTTAGAGTTCACTGTAGATGAGTCTTGTGGTAAATGTACTCCATGTCGTATTGGTACCAAGAGAATGTATGAGATTCTTGATAAGATTACAAAAGGTCAGGGTACAATGGATGATATCGATCGTCTTGAAAAGCTCTGTTACTATATCAAGGAAAATGCTCTCTGCGGACTTGGCCAGACAGCTCCTAACCCAGTATTATCTACTCTTCGTTACTTCCGTGACGAGTATATCGCTCACGTTGTTGACAAGAAGTGTCCAGCTGGCGTTTGTAAGGATCTTCTCTCCTACTCGATTGATGCTGACAAGTGTAAGGGATGTACTCTCTGTGCTAGAACTTGTCCAAACGGTGCAATCGAAGGAGAACTTAAGAAACCACACCAGATTATCAACAGCAAGTGTGTGAAGTGTGGTGCTTGTATGGAAAAATGTAAATTCGGCGCTATTTCTAAGAGCTGATTACAGCCACTGAAACTAGCAATTTAGATTAATCATTATGGAGGTTTAAAATGGAAAACATTAATATAAAAATTAATGGTATAGACGTATCCGCACCTGCGGGCTCCACAATTCTTCAGGCTGCCAAGCTTGCACACATCGATATTCCTACTCTTTGCTATTTAAAAGACATTAACGAAATCGGTGCTTGCCGAATCTGTGTAGTTGAAGTTAAAGGTGCTAGAAGCTTAGTTGCTTCTTGTGTATACCCAATCAATGAAGGCATGGAAGTGTTCACAAACACTCCTAAGGTCCTTGATTCTAGAAAGAAAACACTGCAGTTAATCCTCTCAAACCACAAGAAAGAATGTCTGTCTTGTGTACGAAGTGGTAACTGTGAGCTTCAGAAGCTCTGTAAAGACTTAAAAGTAGATGACGAGAATCTATATGCAGGCGAGATGCAGTCCTTTGAGAAGGATTTGTCCGCTCCACACATGGTACGTGATAATGAAAAATGTATTCTCTGCCGTCGTTGTGTAGGTGCTTGCGCTAATGTTCAGAAGATTGGTGTTATCGGACCAAACGGCCGTGGATTTGATATCCGTATCGAATCTGCTTTCGGTATGGACTTAGCAGATACAAGTTGTATCTCTTGCGGACAGTGTATTGCTGTTTGTCCTGTAGGTGCAATCTACGAAAAAGATAGCACAGACGAAGTTCTTGCTGCTATTGCAGATCCAGAAAAATTCGTTGCTGTTCAGACAGCTCCTGCTGTTCGTGCCGCTCTCGGTGAAGCATTCGGTTACCCAATGGGTACTTCCGTTCAGGGCCAGATGGCTGCAGCTCTTCGCCGTATCGGTTTTGATAAAGTATTTGATACAAACTTCTCAGCCGACTTAACAATCATGGAAGAAGCTACTGAATTCCTTGATCGAGTTCAGAATGGTGGTACACTTCCACTGATTACTTCTTGTTCTCCAGGATGGGTTAAATATTGCGAGCATTATTTCCCAGATATGACAGAGAACCTGTCATCTTGTAAATCACCTCAGCAGATGTTTGGAGCAATCCTTAAGACATATTACGCTGAGAAGATGAACATTGATCCTAAGAACATTGTAAGTGTATCTATCATGCCATGTACAGCTAAGAAATTCGAGATTAACCGTGATGACGAAGCTGCTGCAGGTTACCCAGATGTAGACATTTCCTTGACAACACGCGAATTAGCTCACTTAATTGAGCGTGTCGGCATTGACTTCAAGTCACTTCCTGAAGAAGGATTCGACGACCCAATGGGCGAAGGAACTGGTGCAGCTGTTATCTTTGGAGCTACCGGTGGTGTTATGGAAGCAGCACTTCGTACTGCAGTAGAAACACTCACAGGCAAAGAGCTTGATACCGTAGACTTCATGGATGTACGTGGTATTGACGGCATCAAAGAAGCTACCTACAATGTTGCTGGTATGGATATCAACGTTGCTGTTGCAAGCGGAACTGGCAATGCCAAAGAGCTTTTAACAAAAGTTCAAAACGGCGAAGCCAACTACCACTTCATCGAGATTATGGGATGTCCTGGTGGATGTGTCAACGGTGGTGGACAACCTCAGGTTCCAGCCAACATCCGCAACTTTAATGACATCCGCGCCATCCGTGGTAAAGCCCTCTATGACTTAGATGCTAAAAATCCAGTTCGTAAGTCTCATGAAAATGAGTCTATCAAGAAGCTGTATTCCGAGTATCTTGAGAAGCCAGGCAGCCACAAAGCTCATGAGTTGTTACATACCACTTATGTAAAACGTAGCGTGAACTAAGCTGATATATAGCATACAATACAAAAGAAAAAGTGACCTCCACAAGGGGTCACTTTTTCTATCATTTAGGAGGAAAACGTGATTCATAAAAATCGTGTCTACTTACTAGACAGCATATACACACTGATTGAAGAAAATCCATCTATCACACCAGATATCCTTGCTGATAAATTGTTTATCAGCGTAAGTCACTTAAGAAAACTAGTCAAACAGTATTACAATATTACACTAAATGAATGTATAACCAAACAACGTCTCCACCTTGCCAAGCAAATGCTACAAAATTCATCAAACTCCCTTTCATCTGTTGCAAGAAGATGTGGATTTGGTTCTAAAAGTTCTTTCTATCGAGCTTTTACGAAACACGAACAGATAACTCCCATGGTGTATCGTCAAAATACTCCGATTTAATTTCTCAGTATCTTAGATATGTTTTTATTGGATGTGCTATCTTTCATCTTTCGCGCCAACACAACATACAGGAACACAAATACAAACAAAAGAACCACAACATTCGTACAAATCATCATAATTATGCTCTCTATATTAAGCGGAAACAATAACTTATTACACAAAATGCAGGTAAACAACGTCACCACATATGCGCCACACATTGGTTTCCACACTACTTGAATGATATACCGATAAAACGCCTTGGTCATCCGTCTTCTCTCCATACCATTCATATAAACCACCATAAGCTCGTGCGTCATAGAATGAATCATAGTTATTAGTAGCACAGTCATAATTCCTATACTTGTAATCAAGATAAATACCAGTATTAAAACTTGTAATTTCACCATTTGCTTTGAGCCAGAAACCAGCCCTTCTAATCCACTCGCTTGATAAAAAACTTGTATATCACAATCGGAATATATTGCCTGGAGATTTTTCACTACCGAATAAACGTGTTCTGTTTTATCAACCCCTATCAGATACTCCGGAGTAGAATACACCCTTTCATCCTCAGCAGCTGCTTCTTTTAACTTGTCAAATGTTGATTCACAAGCAAAATCCTCACCTCCCAAAATAGCGGGAGCATTCTTATCATAATTTACTATTTTAACATCCAACTTATCAAATCTTTGGTCTAATCTATATTGACTCGCATTCTTGGTACTATCCTTGGGACAGTAGATTGTATTTTCCTCGGCGTGATCTATTCCAACATAAGCAGAGAACTCTTGTGGTATTCTGTGTATTGTGAGACTTTCCTCTGTTTCATTTCCCTCAGAGTCACACAATAGAATTCCAAGCGGAAAGCTCTCTGTTATAAATACTAAATGCGGTATTTCCTTCGCTTTATTAATATCCATAAAGCAACTGTTCTTTTCTTTATTACAACCAAACATCTGAATTATCATCAGATTATTATTGTTCATTAATTCATTT
This sequence comes from uncultured Lachnospiraceae bacterium, assembly GCA_964619785.1. Lineage (GTDB taxonomy): Bacteria > Bacillota > Clostridia > Lachnospirales > Lachnospiraceae > CAZUGH01. The sequence continues at coordinate 11,261 of CAZUGH010000048.1, forward strand.
GACACGTTCTGTCGGTTTAACAATATCATCTGCATACATACATTAATGAGAATGACAGTAAGACAGGTTATAACCACCAGTACTCGAAATTTTCTTCCATTTTTCTTCTTGGCAAATTTAAATATTTCAACATCCTTCATTGATCTCCTCCATCTGAAATACAGCATCCGCCACCTCTCTCATCCTCTGACAATGAGACACCAAAACTACTGTACTTTTCATCCTTTTGAGTTCGTGAATCGCTTCAATAATATGCGACACATTCATATCATCCAAATTATTAGTTGGTTCATCAATCAAAATTACATCATAATGAAATAAAAGCAATTTCGCAAATGCTGCTCGCTGACGTTCTCCTCCTGAAAGGCAAGACACATCTTGATCGCATTGCTCACTCAACCCCAACTTTTCCAGGCACTGACAAGCCTGCTTTCTAGTGAATGCTTGACCTAAAATCAAACCAAATATTTTTAAATTTTCATATATACTTATATTTTCAATCAATGCCAATTCTTGATGGTAATACCCAATTTTCTCTCCATGCAAAACAACATGTCCACTTGATGGTTTATATAATCCGTTTAAAACATTAAGCAAGGATGTCTTCCCGCTACCACTACGCCCTAGTATCAGATGAACTTCTCCTGGATGTATCTCTAAAGATACATTTTTCAGTATATACCGTCCGCCAAGCTCCAAACCCACATTCTCGAGTGTTATTACATTATCGCAATCCAATGTCTTCACCTCCTTGTATTAAGTAACAAACATTAGAATAATACACACTTGTCATAAAATCATATGCCCCACCAGCTAAAGTATAACCAAAATCATTCTCATGCTTTCTAATATACTCAAGAGTATTTTTCTTCTTTTCAGAAGTTAATAGCCCACTCTTTTTTAAATTGACTATATATAAATTGAGCCATGCAGCAAATTCTTCTTCATTTTTATATTTCCATATTGAAAACTTAGCAAGAGCATCTTTCTTTTCGCTTGAATTATCTGTAATATCACAATACATCAAAAACTCCATGGGATCACTTTTGGAATTAAAATCAATTTCATTATATTGTTTAGTCTCACCTCTAAGTAACATATCGTAATATTCATCACCATCATTTCTTGGTAGTTCTTTCATATTCAGAAATTTAGCTATTAGATTCATATAATAATCCGCTTTATTCTTCTGATTCGTTGTCTGTTTCATTTGAGAGCACAACTCTTTACATGCTATGACAAAGTGTGAATCAATTGGCTCTCTCGAAAAGGCTAACGCTATTATGTAAGCAGCTAAATTCTTTGGCGACAGCAAATCATATGTTACGCTTTGATACAATACATTTCCAGAAGTAGCTTCACGATATAACCAATCTTTTTCCATGGAAACATTAAGTATCTGTGATAAACAAGATACAATATCCGTGTAATACTTAAAACAAATATCATTATCCAAAAAGCACTTTCTTTTATTTGTTTCCGTCGTTAAATCCTTATATATTGTCCTACATTCATTAATATATTTCATATTGCTTTCTTCTAAAAGATACATAAATATTGCTCGCTCGTCAACAAGTGATTCTATCTCGAAGTCGAACCCATTATCAATCATCTGATCAACTATGTAGTTTTTTACCATTTTGTCAATAGCACTCTTTTTTAATATACGACCTACATTAGCCTCTTGTTGATTCATGTACTGAAATACTATTTCACTTAATCCATCTACATTCTTTTTACCAATACTCCTATATTTTTTTACTATTTGATTCTTTATTTCAATATCATTAATATACTTGCTAACTTGAATAGCCTCATTCCACTCTTCCTCTGTGCATTTCTCGTTCAATTCGTCCAAATTAACACAATTCTTTTTTAAATATTTTGTTTTTAAGAGTGAATATCTGAATTTATTTTTCTCTTCTCTGAATTGAAAAACATCCACCTTATGCATATCATACAAATTTTGAAGTGCTAAAGTTTTTAGCGGAGATAACTCTGGCAATTCACTTAATACCTTTATACAAATATTTTCATCATCAATTAATGCACTAGATTTTAAAGTCCGCTCAAAATTAGGATTCATGCAACTATTTTTTATTTGTTTTATGTCTTCATCTCTTTTACTATAAATAAATACTCCATAAATTACTAAGCACAAAAGCAAGACAAATACAGAAAATGCCACTTTCTTTTTCATGTAATTTAACCTCCATAAGGCTGCCCACTTTACTGGGCAGCCAAATTCACTCTTTGAGTTTTAGATTTTACAACTTGTTGAATAGAAAGTATTACCTTTAGAAAACGACGCTGTCGAAATCATTCCCACATATAAGCAAAATCCTGTTCCATATACATATCCATTTGCATTTACAGTACTTGCTTTTGCAGTAAAGCTGTTTCCAGAGTTTGTCCCACTTCCACTAATTCCAAGTCCATTCCAGGATACACTTCCACCAATTGATGTAAACGCCCATGATGTGGTTAACTTATCATTATCCTTCTTACCGGAGTACACTGCTTGCGTTTTCCAAGCCCCTCCTCCTTTTAAGTCAGAAAAATAAGGAAGGTTAGCTTTTGCTGTAAGTGTCTTTCCACTTACAGTTTTACTGTTTGTAGACCTCCACGATGCTGCCTCAGCATTCGATGCTGACAAAGCAACAGTGCCCAAAACCAACATCAATGCAATTACCCTTTTTAAATACCTTTTCATTGTCAATCTCCTTTTTATTGTATTTGCCGGCTCTATTAGAATAGCACAAACACAGTCCCATTTATCACCAGAATGCATTGATTTTTTTACCTTTAAACACAAAAAAGCCATCCAAAAGGCAACGAATCACCTTTTAGATGGCTTTTAACATGACATGTTTTATGCTTCTGCTGCTGGCTCTTCAGCGGCTTCTTCAACTGGTGCTGTCTCTTCTACAACACCCTTCTGATGCTCTGTGATATTGAATACAAGTGAATCTTCTGGTGTTACAAGTGCAATGTCTTTGTTCTTCGCAATGTCTAAGTCACTTACGAATACGCTTGTTTCTCCGTTCATTCCTGCTACATCGATTTCAATCTTCTCCACCAAAGCGGATGGTACTGCTTTGTATGTTACTTCAGATAATACCTGATGAAGATATCCAGCAACCTTTTCCTCATTGTGAAGAATGATTTGTGCTGTACTAGTTACGGTCTCACCCTCAACCAATGCCTGGAAATCTACGTTCAAATAAGTGTGAAGTAATGGCTCGTAAGTTGCTTCTTTAACAAGAGCATTTATTTTTTTGCCATCCAAGTCAATAATTACCTGGCTGCCTTCATTACTCTTAGTGAAACGTTCTACGTCAGATGCGCCCATCTGGATATGAAGTGTCTCTGCCATCTCGCGGCCATAGATACTTCCAGATACCTTTCCCTGTCTTCTAAGTGCTTTAGCCTTCACACTCATGTCCCTTTTTTCTGCTTTTAATGTTGTCATAATTTGCCTCTTTCTGTGTTCATTAACACGACTTAAATTATTACCTATCATCGTCGCACGCCGATTGGGTCCTTGTCATTGGGCTCGTGTACATGGGCTTGTGTAGCTTAAAATATCAAGAAGAAAAGGGGAAATCACCTTCCTTACGATGATAAATGAATATAATCATATTTAGTATAACACTCTTTACAAAAAAAAGCAAAATTT
>CAZUGH010000049.1:0-14814 GCA_964619785.1 uncultured Lachnospiraceae bacterium
CTAAGTTCCAGTTTTAGGCTGAATGGACTGGAATTTAACTTTTCAATTCAGCCTTTAATATGACTCCTTGATAAATGCCTCCTAGATTTGCTTCTTGTCCCATTCTTTTAATTGTTCTATCAGTTTCTTCTCATAAACATTCATTCTTGTTTTTTCCTGGTAGATGACAACATCCTTACTTTTCCCAGCCGCACCACATGGCTTTTGTACCACACCATGCCTGGTGGCAAGCTCAAATGGAACGGGGCTTACCCACATATAAGATCCGTGTACCGTCTCTAGTAAATCAAACTGGCTGCCTCGGTCGTACACATAGATTCGTTTTGCTGGCGAACCAAGCTTCGCTTCCTTATTGATTTTGTTAAAGCTCAATGCTGGTATCTGATAGTCTCCATGAACGATTTCGATATACCCGTCTAGTAAGTGATATGGAATTTCACTCAGCTGCGCAAGGGGGTGATTTCGATTCATCAGTAGGACCATATCAAATTCATTTAAAGGCTCGTATGACAATCCATTTTCCTCAAATAAATTCAGAAAATAATTTTCATAGATAGTTTGGTATCGCACAACACCGACATTCGACTCACCACTTGCCACTTCACTTAGGGCATTCATCGGACTACGCTCCTTGAAACTCACATCAATCTGAGGCTCATTTACATATTCATTGATGAAATGAGAGAAGATAGACGACACGTAGCTTGCACGAGGTACAACCACCTTCATTGACAGCTTGCTATCTGACTTACTACTATATAAAGACTGCAGTTCATCAAGCTGCGACAAAATTGTATTGGCATAGTGCAAGAATTCCACACCACTTCGCGTTGGCTCCACACCCTTGCTGGTACGATTGAATATCATTATGCCAATCTCCTTCTCTAAATCCTTAATCGCTTTACTTAGATTTGGTTGTCCCATATACAGATTCTTAGCCGCCTTAGAGATACTCTTCACTTTCTCTACCTCAACGACATATCTCAAATGTTGAAAATTCATTCCACTCACTCCAATCTTATAACACTTTTGTCCTATATTTGATGCTATATACCCCTATATAAATAATATATTTCCACAATAAAAATAGCCATGTTACAATACCTGTAAAGAGGTTGATAAATTTTTATCAATCTCAAACAAGTAACGATTTACATTACAATCATTCTTTATTTTAACATGATTGGTAATAAAAAAACAATACATTTATGGAGGTATTAAAAATGGCACGATTTACATTACCTAGAGACTTATATCACGGCAAAGGATCTCTGGAAGAACTGAAGAATTTAACAGGTAAAAAAGCTATGTTAGTTGTTGGTGGTGGTTCTATGAAACGTTTTGGTTTCTTAGATCAGGCAGTGAACAACTTGAAAGAAGCTGGCATGGAAGTAGAATTATTCGAAAATGTTGAGCCAGACCCAAGTGTTGAAACTGTTATGAAGGGTGCTGCTGCTATGACAAAATTCCAGCCTGACTGGATTGTTGCAATGGGCGGTGGTTCACCAATCGATGCAGCCAAAGCTATGTGGGCATTTTATGAATATCCAGAAGTTACCTTTGAGGATCTTTGCATCCCATTTAACTTCCCAACACTTCGTACAAAAGCAAAATTCTGTGCTATCCCATCAACATCCGGAACAGCTACAGAGGTTACTGCATTCTCTGTTATTACAGATTACGCAAAAGGTATCAAATATCCACTTGCTGACTTCAACATTACACCTGATGTAGCAATCGTTGATTCTGCATTAGCTGAGAAAATGCCTGCTAAGTTGACAGCAAACACTGGTATGGATGCTATGACACATGCAATCGAAGCATATGTATCTACATTAAACTGTGACTACACTGACCCACTTGCACTTCACGCAATCAAGTTGATTTTCGCTAACTTAGAGAAATCATATGCTGGAGATGCTGCTGCTCGTGAGACAATGCACAATGCTCAGTGCCTCGCTGGTATGGCATTTTCAAATGCTTTACTTGGTATCGTTCACTCAATGGCACACAAGACTGGTGCTGCTTACACAGGTGGACACATTGTACATGGTGCTGCCAATGCAATGTACCTTCCTAAGGTAATCAAGTTCAATGCTAAGGATGCTACTGCTGCTAAGCGTTATGCAGAGATTACAGACTTCATGGGATTCGGTGGAAACAGTGTTGAGGAAAAAGTTGACATTTTAATCGCTAAGATTAAGGAACTCAACGCAAAACTTAACATTGCTACTTGCATTAAAGACTATGAAGGTGGTATTATAGATGAGAAAGAATTTATGGACAAACTGCCACAAGTTGCTGAACTTGCAATCGGTGATGCTTGTACCGGTTCCAACCCACGAATTCCAACTCAGGATGAAATGGAAAAACTGTTAAAAGCTTGTTATTATGATGAAGAGATCAATTTCTAATTGATTTTCAACAATAATTTCGATGGGGACTGTTGCACATTACCGTTTTGGTATTCTGTGGTGGTTCCCATTTTTTCAAGCAACGATCTAGAGAGGATGGAGACAATGTTTAAAATCGTTAGCAAAGAATCCCTGAACCCTACCGTTTCTAAGATGGTAGTCGAGGCTCCACTTATTGCCAAGAAGGCAGAGCCTGGTCAATTTATTATTTTCCGTGCCAAAGAAGACAGTGAGCGTATTCCACTTACTATCGCAGACTTTGACCGCGAAGCTGGAACAATTACAATTATTTACCAGATCGTTGGTGCGGGCACAATGGAACTTGACACAATGAAAGCCGGCGAGTGTCTGAATGACTTCGTTGGACCACTTGGTGTTCCTAGCCATACAGAAGGCCTGAAGAAGGTTGCTGTGGTTGGTGGTGGTGTTGGCTGTGCCATCGCTTATCCAATCGCCAAAAAGTTACACAACATGGGTTGCGAAGTACATGCAATCGTTGGATTCCGTAACAAGGATTTAGTAATTCTAGAAGATGAATTCGAAAAAGCAAGTGACAAGCTTGTGATGATGACCGATGACGGAAGTCACGGCGAGAAGGGTCTCGTTACAGATGCCCTCGAGAAGCTAATCAATGAAGGTAACGAGTATGACGAAGTCATCGCTATCGGACCATTGATTATGATGAAGTTCGTTTGTCTGACAACGAAGAAATACAATGTCAAGACTATGGTTAGTATGAACTCTATCATGATTGACGGAACTGGTATGTGCGGCGGATGTCGTCTAACTGTCGGTGGTGAGACCAAATTTGCTTGTGTCGATGGCCCTGATTTTGATGGTCACTTAGTTGACTTCGATGAGGCAATGCACAGAGGTACCATGTACAAAGAATTTGAAACGCACGCAAGAGAGGCTTCCTGCAATCTCTTAAAGAAGGAGGTTCAGTAAAATGGCAGAACGTAATATGGATTTAAATAAATGTCCGATGCCTGTACAGGATCCGGATGTTCGTAATAAAAACTTTGAAGAGGTAGCTCTAGGCTACACATATGATATGGCAGTCAATGAAGCACGCCGTTGCTTAAACTGTCCAAAGAAGCCTTGTGTAAGCGCATGTCCTGTAGGAATTGATATCCCTGCATTCATCGAACGCGTTGCCAATGAGGATATGGAAGGGGCTTTTGAAGTTCTCTCCCAGTACACAGCTCTTCCTGCTGTCTGCGGACGTGTTTGTCCACAGGAGAGTCAGTGCGAAGGAAAATGTGTTCGTGGTATCAAGGGTGAATCTGTTGGTATCGGACGTCTCGAGCGTTTCGTCGCAGATTATCACAGAGAGCATTGTAGCGATGCCCCTAAGATGCCTGCATCGAATGGTCACAAGGTAGCCGTTATCGGTGCTGGTCCTTCCGGACTTACTGTTGCCGGCGACTTGGCTAAGGCTGGTTATAAGGTTACTATTTATGAAGCACTTCACCTTGCTGGTGGCGTACTTGTATATGGTATTCCTGAATTCCGTCTTCCAAAGGCAATCGTTCAGAAGGAAATTGATAACTTAAAAGCAATCGGTGTTGATGTTGAAACAAATATGGTAATTGGTAAAGTTCTGACAATCGATGAGATTTTCGAGATGGGCAATGAAGCAATCTTCGTTGGTTCCGGTGCAGGTCTTCCACGTTTCATGAATATTCCTGGCGAAAGCTTAAAGGGTGTATATTCTGCCAATGAGTTCCTAACACGTATCAACCTGATGAAAGCATATAAGGATGGTTCTAAGACTCCAATCCAGCAAGCTAAAAAGGTTGCTGTTGTTGGTGGTGGTAATGTTGCTATGGATGCTGCACGTTGTGCGAAGCGTCTCGGTGCCGAAGATGTCTACATCGTTTACCGCCGTGGTATGGAAGAACTTCCTGCTCGTAAAGAAGAAGTTGAGCATGCCGAAGAAGAAGGAATCATTTTCAAGACACTTCACAACCCTACCGAAATCCTTGGTGATGAAGAGGGTATGGTGAAAGGTATGACCTGTGTTGAGATGGAACTTGGCGAACCAGATGAAAGTGGTCGTCGTCGCCCTGTTGTAAAAGAGGGTAGCGAATTTGAACTTGATGTTGATTGTGTCATCATGGCAATTGGAACAAGTCCAAACCCACTCATTCGTTCCACAACACCTGGTCTAGACGCCAACAACCGTGGCTGTCTGATTACCAAAGACGACTCTGGTCTCACAACCCGTGAGGGTGTATACGCTGGTGGAGATGCCGTAACAGGCGCTGCAACTGTAATCCTTGCTATGGGCGCTGGTAAAGCTGCTGCCAAAGCAATTGATGAGTATATTCAGAACAAATAAATATGATATAACTATAAAAACTCCAGTACCCCGATTTTATTCAGGCGGTGTGCTGGAGTTTTTTATTTGGGCTCGATGTCAGAGAGTCTAAACAGCTTCTTCTAAGCGCCAGCGGGGTATAAACCAAGATTTATTGTGCTGTATACCCCGCCCCATGATAGCCAATAGTATTTCCCCTATAGGTTTATTCATTTATAAGTATTTTACATATATATGTACATACTGTATAGTGTACCTAGAACAAAGAAACGAGGTAACCCAATGAACAAACAATTATCTACTAGGAAAATGCTATGGCAGCTATTCGTTGCCACGTTCACCCTTAGTGCTTTCACCTTTGGTGGTGGTTTCGTCATCGTCTCTCTGATGAAGCGAAAATTTGTCGAGGAGCTTGGCTGGTTCGAAGAAGAAGAAATGCTTGATATCACTGCCATCGCTCAATCGTCCCCCGGCCCAATCCCCATAAACGCCTCAGTTATCATCGGATATCGTATGTATGGTATCGTCGGTTCCCTCGTTGCTGTTTTGGGAACATCCATTCCTCCGATGGTCATTATCTCCATCATTTCAATTTTCTATAAACAATTCAGGGAAAATAGAATCATCGCCATCGCTCTCCAAGTAATGCGTGCAGGTGTCGCTGCTGTCATTTTCGATGTGGTTATCAATCTTGCCAAGAATGTATGTGCCACCAAGCGCACACTCTATATCGGCCTCATGATTGTCGCATTTATTGCAACATTTTTCCTAAATATCAGTGCTATGTATGTAATACTAACCTGCTTAGCAATCGGGATTATTGACTTATTAACGGAACTACGGAGGAAAAAAGCATGAGTTTAATACTTAAATTATTTCTTAGTTTCATACAAGTTGGACTATTCAGTGTAGGTGGTGGTTATGCCGCGATTCCACTGATTCAGAATCAGATTGTCGACATTCACAAGCTGATGACACTCGGTGAATTCACTGATTTAATCACGATTGCCGAGATGACTCCCGGTCCGATTTCCATTAATTCAGCAACCTTTGTTGGTATGCGCTTAGCTGGTATACCCGGAGTTGTGTTATGTACGATTGGCTGTATTATTCCACCTTTTATGATCTGTCTGATACTAGCTCATTTTTATTACAAGTACCGTAGTTTCAGTGGTGTGCAAACTGTACTTTCTGCTCTACGCCCTGCTGTTGTTGCCATGATTGCTTCAGCAGGGATGGCCATTCTACTACTAGGTCTCTTTGAAGCAGACAAAAATCACATTGTGTTAGCCAATTTCCGCCCTGTTGAATTTGTTCTATTTGTTGGTGCTTTGGTTATTCTTCGTAAATACAAAACCAGCGCCATTAAAATCATATTTGGCACTGGTGTAATCGGAACATTTATTTATCTGATGATAGATGCTCTTGCGTAATTTCTATAAATGATTTCATAGACCGGGAGATGAACTTATTCTTGTGATAGATTAGGTGCATCTCTCGATTTACCTTGATATCTTGCACCGGCACGATGTAAAGCCTACCATCCGCCACTTCCTCTTTTACAAGTTTGGCTGACAAAATAGAGAACCCATTGCCTTGAGTAATCGTTCTCTTAATGGCTTCTGTATTGCTACAATGCCAGGACTTGACCGTCTCAATACCCTGTTGATTCAATAAAATCTCATATTGGTTTCGCTGCTGGCTGCCATCCTCTCTGGCTACCATTTGCTGTCCCTCTAGCTCAGTTATCTTGATTTTCTTCTGGTAAAATGGATGCTTCTTGCCTACGACAATAACAAGTTCATCATGGCAGACTGGTATCTGAATAATATTCTCATCTACGACTGAGCCTTCCACGATTCCCACATCCAGTGAACTATCGAGTATTTTTTGTTCAATATAGGTTGTATTATTAACTGTAACTACTGCCTGAATTGCCTTTGTCTCATTTACTCGTTCTAGGATACCACCTAGCATACAAGTACCGACTGTGATGCTGGCACCAATTCGCAAAATCGGTAATTCTCCTTCATTCTTAAGCATGTGATCCATCGCCTCATACGAATCTAAAATGTGCCTCGCATAGGGCAGCAAGCGTTTCCCTGTATCGGTAATATAGAGACGCTGATTCAGGCGTTCAAAGAGCTTCACACCATATTCATCTTCAAGCTCCTTAATCGCCTGACTGATAGTAGGCTGTGCCACATACAACTTCTTCGCCGCCAGATTCATTTTCCCACAATCCACAACCGTTACAAATATCTTCAAATGCCGTATCGTCATATCCTAATCCCTCACTTTTCTATATTATATCACGAGAGCTGAAAACCTTGCAATTATAATCAAATTATAATAAACTAGAAAAGCAAAACAATCACAAAGGAGAACTAACATGTTTACGAAAATTAATGATGTACTAGTTACAATCAATGAGTATGTATGGGGAATACCTCTCATTGTTCTGATTCTAGCTGTCGGACTATTCCTGACGATTCGTCTGCGAGGATTACAGATTCGCAGGTTACCACTCGCTATTCGCAATCTGCTTGCCAATGATGCCGAGGGCGAGGGCGAAGTATCAAGTTTCGCAGCCTTATGTACCGCCCTGTCAGCTACGATTGGTACGGGTAATATCGTCGGTGTTGCAACCGCCATTGTCGCGGGCGGACCTGGTGCACTGTTCTGGATGATTATTGCCGCTATCGTCGGCACTGTCACGAAGTATTCTGAGTGCCTTCTCGCTGTCAAGTATCGTACCGTTGCTGACGATGGACATATCATCGGCGGTCCATTTTACTATATTGAGAAGGGCATGGGACCTCATTGGAAATGGCTCGGCAAGGTCTTCGCTTTCTTCGGTGTTGGAGTTGGTCTTCTCGGTATCGGAACCTTTACACAGATTAATGGAATCACAAGCGCTGTGAATAATTTCTTTGACCCATCAAATGCTTGGTCTGTCTCGATTCTTGGTAGGGAATATTCATGGTCAGTTGTCATCGCTGGAATCCTACTGACCATCTGCGTTGCGATGGTTATCATCGGTGGGATTCAACGTATCTCTAGCGTTGCACAGGTCGTTGTTCCATTCATGGCTGCAACTTATGTACTCGCTGCCTTGATTATTTTAATTTGCAATATAACAGCAATTCCTACAGCTATCGTTACCATCGTCAAAAGTGCCTTTGGACTTCGCGCCGCCGCAGGTGGTGCATTGGGTGCTATGGTACTAGCGATGCAAAAAGGTGTCGCTCGTGGTATCTTCTCGAACGAGGCTGGACTTGGTAGTGCCCCAATCGCTGCCGCTGCCGCTCATACCGATTCCCCTGCGAAGCAGGGATTAATCTCTATGATGGGAACGATTATCGACACCGTCATCATCTGTACCATGACCGGTCTGACGATTGTCATCACAGGTGCTTGGGATATGGGACTCGATGGCATCGCTGTAACGACAAAAGCATTCCAGCTCGGACTTCCTTTCCCGAATGCAGTCGCTTCTTTCATCTTAATGATATGCCTCGTATTCTTCGCATTTACAACCATTCTTGGTTGGAACTATTACAGTGAAAAATGCCTTGAGTATTTGGTCGGCGGTAAGACAAACATTGTCAAGACATACCGTTGGATCTACATTCTGGCTGTGTTCATCGGACCATTTATGACGATATCTGCAGTATGGACCATCGCCGATATCTTCAACGGATTGATGGCTCTGCCAAACTTAATAGCAATCATTGCACTCAACGGAGTTGTCGTTGCTGAGACCAAAAAATATCTAAGTAGTTTGAAATAAAGAAAATCCCAGTTCCTCATATCATCAAGATAAGAAGAACTGGGATTTTTTTATTATTTAACCGTTATTTTCATTTTCACATTGAGACCATTCTGTGTAATTAAATATACATAACAAGTGCCTTTTTCTTTTGCAGTGATTTTACCGCTACTATTAACCTTGGCTATGTTTGTATTTGACGACAAATAACGTAGTTTCTTTACCTGCCATTTTGTTTTTTTACTCTTTGGTACAACTACCTTTGCTTTTATCTTCTTGGTTTTACCTACTGCCAATTTAACTTTTGAAGTAGAAAGTTTAATCTTGCTTGGATTTGTATTCTTCTTGCTCCCCTTTGTTAAACTATATAGGTCAAGTGACTGTCCAAATTCCACCTGTTTACCATCTACTATCTTATAAGCCGCAATCTGATATTTAGCTCTTTAATGTCACATCATCACTACAATCCTTAATGGTTATTGATTCTGGCGAATAAATCGCATTACCTGCCTGGTCTGTATCGTCTGAAATCCATTCTCCATTCGAAATAGCGGATATCTTACTAGCTTCAATCATAACTCCTCCGATACCAGCAATCGCTGATTTCGTATTTGTTACTATATCAACAACACTATTCTGAATTGTCAAAGTATCTGTAGAATAGATTCCTTCCTGTCCAGATCTAACTGTCAAATTCGCATGATTCTTAATTGCAAGACATCTATCTTGTTTGTCAAGCAGCGTCCCCCTCGACACTGTGATACCTGATGCTCTATTCGTAGTGATGTTCACTTTTGCACCGTCAATTGTAAGTGCACCTGTTTCGATTCCACACGAATCAACATTAATGTCTAACGTATCCGTATTTGACCCTTGAATCTTAAGATTGCATTCTGCAAGAATTCCACAACTCAAATAAAAGTCGGGGTTTATCTTATTCTCGCCAATCAACTTAATTGTCAAATTCTTGACTTCGTTATTCGTTTCAAAAACACAAGCATTACCTGCATGCTTCTTACTAATTGTTGCGTTATTCAGTGTTAATGTTTCCGTTGCTTCATCATAAACTACCGTTCCATCACCACATACAAGTGTGTGATCATCGTCTGCGACAATATCCACATTATCAATCCAGATTTGCTTTGCCGCTGCCTTTGCTATCTGTGGCATCATTGTAATTACCAATGCACAAGATAGCACCATTGCTAATAATTTCTTTTTCATATGTCCCTCCTAGGTTTTAAGTCTATCATTTCGTGATAGCACTTTATTATTTTAAATTCAATTCATTTTTGGTTTATGCGTTTTTATATATATATAATGAATTGATTACATCAAAATGACCATGTCTCAAGCATTACACTCCGACATGGTCATTACACCTTTTCTAAGGATGAATATGAAATTGCACATTATGAAATTGCGTTCATCACGCCTGTATAAGCAGGCTTTGGCATGAAGTTCTGGTCAAATAAACGAGCCCAACAATCCTGGTCCGGCTTCGGATTTATTTCAAATACGGAATATGGATTATCAATTAATCCAAAAAATGTCACGTTCGTAATATTAGCAGGTCCACCACTTGCGGTATCTAACGCAATGAGGCGTTCCATCAGACTCTGATAGTTTCTTCCTTGTTCTTCATAATCCGCCTCGACAACTTTAGTATAATCAGGCACACGGTAGGTTAGCTCAGTCAATTGAATCTCTAAGTCAGCTGCTGCGTATCTGCGAATCGCTGTCTCCACGTCTGATAGGTCTGGCCAATCGTGATTGAGATACGATTGCATTCCCACGCCATCTAACAAACCGGCTTTCTTAAGTGGTTCAACCATCTTAAGAATCTGCGTACATTTTTCTGAATCAAATGCATTATAATCATTATAGAATAACTTCACATCAGAAGCAGCGTACTTTCTCGCATAATAAAACGCATCTGCGACGAATTCCTCGCCCATAATCCGATACCATGTAGAATTACGATATCCAGTCTCCTGTGATGTTTCTGCTGCTTCGTTTACAACATCCCAACAATAGATTACGCCTGGATAATAAGTCTGACAGAACGTCAGCACCTGTCTGATATAGCTTCCCATACGTTTCTGCATCGTTACCTTGTCCACATAAGCCCCATTCGTGGTAAATCCCTTACGGAAGAACCAATCTGGTGTCTGAGTATGCCACACTAGGACATGTCCACGCATCTTGATTCCACTCGCTTTGCAAAACTCGAGGTTATCCACAACGGTATCAAATTTCACAGCAGGTGTATCATCTTTTCCATTTGCCGAATTTGCTTTTGATGCCGCCTCATCTAAGAGGTATTGTGGCTTCATAAGATTGCTTAATGTTGTACTATTAAAATGTCTCTTCATCACCTGTCGCATCTCCGGCGATGCTGCTGTTGAATTATTATATTTGGTTCCATTGATCGCAGCTCCGATAGAGAAATACTTGCTATAAGCATCCTTAACTGATGCCGCATTTAATGCTGATGTCAAATTGTAGCTAGAATCACTTGACACCTCATCTGTCAAACCATGGTCGGCAGGCTTCTCAGGTACCGCAACCGCTTCTGCCTCTGGCAGCTTATATAGCTCAGATGGCATTGCCGTTGGCTTCGGAGTTGATGTAGGTGTCACAAGCGTTGGCGCCGGTGTAGGCACTGGCGTCACAACTGGTTTCACGACAGTTTTACTCTTTACTGTCACCTTGCAAGTGCGTGTATACTTCTTCTTATTCTTAAGCGTAATTTTGGCTGTAACCTTAACAGTTCCCTTTGTCTTCGCCTTAATCGTTACCTTGTTTTTCTTTTTACTTGAAAGCGTAACCTTCTTGTTACTTGACTTCCACGTTGTCTTCTTAATCTTCTTTGAAGAAACCTTCTTAATCTGAATTGTCTTCTTCGCACCAACGGTAATACTAATCTTGCTCGTCAGTGTCGGCTTTACTGTCTTACTCTTAGCCTGTTCGCTAATCCCAGGAACAAGCATCGAAAATACAAGCAGTAATACCAGTAGTTTTTTACATATTTTCATAAATGTCTCCATTCCTACTTATACTCTCTGAACAATACAGATGAGTTCTGACCACCGAAACCAAAAGAGTTACTCATAGCAACCTTAACATCCTTTTTCTGAGCAACATTTGGCACCAAGTTCAGCCCTTCACAGGCAGGATCAATCTGATCAAGATGAAGCGTAGGTGGCACCATACCAGTACGAATCGTCTGGATGCAAGTAATTGCCTCAGTAATTCCGCCAGCGCCCATCATATGACCGGTAGAACCCTTCGTTGAGTTCACGGCGATATCTGCTGCATGTTCACCAAATAATTTCTTGATGGCATTCGTCTCAATCGGATCACCCATTGGTGTAGATGTTCCATGTGTATTAATATAATCTACTGCTTCTTTGCTGATTCCGGCATGCTCGATTGCGCCTTCCATACAAAAGATTGCTCCAATTCCTTCTGGATGTGGAGATGTTACATGATAACCATCTGTACTATTTGCAAAGCCTGCAAGTTCTGCTTTGATATCCGCTTTTCTCGCTAACGCGTGCTCTTCTGTTTCAAGTAAAATGGCTCCGCCGCCTTCACCCATAACAAATCCATCACGGTCTATGTCAAATGGGCGACTGGCTGTCTTCGCATTTTCATTGTTCGTAGAAAGCGCATGTGCGGATGATAATCCCTGAATTGTCAATGGACTAATCGCAGATTCTGCACCAACAACCAAAACAGCATCCGCCTGACCAGTCATAATCAACATTGCTGCAGTACTGATGGCATCGCCACCGGAAGAGCAAGCAGTACTCACGGTCAAGCTTGGACCACGAAGTCCCTTGGCAATTGCTATCTGTGCTGCTGTTACGTTACCGATAATCTTAGGGATAAAACGTGGGCTAACCTTACTATGTATCCCACGACTCAGTTCATCCTGAGTCTGGGCCATTGGTGCGATACCCCCAAGTGCTGTACCGATTACGACACCGAAACGTTCTGGGTCTTCGATTTCACCTGCTTCTTCTAGTGCCTGACAAGCTGCTGCATAACCAAATTGCATAAATAAATCCATCTCACGTGTCTGCTTCTTTGTCATGAAATCTAATGGATCAAAGTCCTTCACTTCAGCAGCAAACTTCACTGGCAAATCTGTTGTATCAAATCTTGTGATATCATCTACGCCACACTGCCCGCTGATTAGATTTTCCCAGTAATTCTCTACATTCAATCCGATAGGAGTTATGGCTCCCATTCCTGTCACTACGATGCGACTATTGTTCATCTTCATTCCAGTCGTTCTCCTTAATCTCTTTTCTACGAATCTTACCACTAATTGTCTTAGGAAGTTCCTTGGTAAAATCCAAAATCTTTGGCCACTTATAAGAGGCAATGCTCTTCTTCAATGACTTCATTATGTCGCTCTTCAAAGTCTCAGAAGCCTCTGTTCCATCTGACAATATAATGCTTGCCTTAATCGCCTGTCCACGAATCGGATCAGGCACAGATGTCACGGCACATTCTAGAACATATGGCAGCTTCATGATTTCATTTTCTATCTCAAATGGTCCAATTCGGTATCCCGATGATTTAATCACATCATCGACACGTCCAACATACCACAAATAACCATCTTCATCCTTATATGCGGTATCGCCCGTATGATAATAGCCCTCATACCAAACTGCATTTGTCTTCTCTTCATCTCCGTAATACTCAAGGAACAATCCGTCTGGTACGCCATTTTGTGTACTGATGACAACTTCACCTTCCTCATGTGGAGCGGCAATCGTGCCATCAGGAAGCATAATATCGACATCATAGGCAAGACTAGGCAGCCCCATCGAACCAGGTCTTGGCTCGGTTCCTACTAAGTTACCAATCGTCAATGTCGTCTCGGTCTGGCCAAAGCCTTCCATCAGCTTCAAGCCAGTCTTCTCATAGAACTTATTGTAAATCTCGGGATTCAATGCCTCGCCGGCAGTCGTAACATTTTCCAGAGAAGATAAATCATATTTATCAAGCTTCATGTGAACCAACACACGATATACGGTTGGTGGTGCGCAGAAGGTTGTAATCTTATATCTGCCAATCATTCGCAGTATCTCTTTGGCATCAAAATTATCAAAGTCATACGTGAATACAGCCGCTTTGCATAGCCACTGTCCATACAGTTTGCCCCAGAGTGCCTTGCCCCAACCCGTATCGGAGATAGCAAAATGGATTCCATCTGGATTCACCTGGTGCCAATAACGTGCTGTAATATAATGTCCCAATGGGTACTTAAATGTATGTGTTGTAATCTTAGGATATGAGGTCGTTCCCGATGTGAAGAACATAATCATCGGATCGTCTCCGTGAATTGCATTCTCTCCTTCTGGTCTTGCAAAATGACTTGAGAAATACTTCACCTCTTTATTAAAGCAATGCCATCCGCGGCGATTCGCTCCGACCAAAATCTTCGTGCGAAGCTGCTTGTTGCCACGTGCTGCCTTCTCGACTTCATGGGACACCTCGCCATCTGCTGTACAAACAATCGCATCCACATCACCCGTCTTAAAACGATAGTCAAAATCCTGCTGTAAAAGCATGTGTGTCGCTGGAATCGCAACAGCACCAATCTTGTGAAGAGCAAGAATCGAGAACCAAAACTGGTAATGGCGCTTAAGCACCAACATGACTCGATCGCCCTTACGAATTCCCAAATAGGAAAAATAATTGGCTACCTTGGCGGAGTATTTTGCCATATCGCCAAAGGTAAAGTGTCTCTCTTTTCCATCTCTGGATATATGAAGCATCGCCAGCCTGTCTGGCTCTTTCTTCGCTAATTCATCCACAACGTCGTAAGCAAAATTAAATTCATCATCATGGGAAAATGCAATGCTCTGTAAAACACCATTCGCATCCTCATCCACTTGAATAAACTTCGACGCAATATCATTTACTAATTTTTTCTTTGCCATATAACAGCCTTCCTTTTCTTCGTGGTCATACCGAAAATACAATGTAGTTTTCAAAACTACATATCAAAGTTTATTTTACGACAATTATACGTATTCGTCAATAGAAAAGAACCTGTAAGACCATTATTTCCAATGATTTTACAGATTCTTTATGATGTTAGTATGGCAATCTAAGCGTGAAATATGTCTACCTGATAACCCTAATCTTTTTATCTACTTTGATATTCTTTTTGGCTCAATCACAAATTTTGTGGGATAACGGATTTCGAACATAGTTCTTCCTGCTAACATCAAATAGTTTGAGAAAGAAATATTCATCATCACGATATCCGTAAGCCT